>NZ_CP025938.1:2287500-2432500 GCF_002893765.1 Tamlana carrageenivorans
GAAAGGCCAATCAAACTCGGAAATAGCTCGTACTCCCCGAAATGCATTTAGGTGCAGCGTTGCAACATAGTTTTATAGAGGTAGAGCTACTGATTGGATGCGGGGGCTTCACCGCCTACCAATTCCTGACAAACTCCGAATGCTATAAAATGTTTTGCAGCAGTGAGGGCATGGGTGCTAAGGTCCATGTCCGAGAGGGAAAGAACCCAGACCATCAGCTAAGGTCCCCAAATGTATGTTAAGTTGAAATAACGCGGTTGAACTGCTTTGACAGCTAGGATGTTGGCTTGGAAGCAGCCATTCATTTAAAGAGTGCGTAACAGCTCACTAGTCGAGCGGTTCGGCATGGATAATAATCGGGCATAAACATACTACCGAAGCTATGGACTTGTAAAAGTGGTAGGGGAGCATTGTAGTGTCGTCGAAGGTGTTCTGTGAGGGATGCTGGAGAAGCTACAAAAGAAAATGTAGGCATAAGTAACGATAATGCGGGCGAGAAACCCGCACACCGAAAGACTAAGGTTTCCTCAGCTATGCTAATCAGCTGAGGGTTAGTCGGGACCTAACGCGAACCCGAAAGGGGTAGTGGATGGACAACTGGTTAATATTCCAGTACCTGCTCACGATAAAAGTGACGGAGGCGTATATTTGGTGCGAACTGACGGAATAGTTCGTTGAAGCGAGTAGTAATACCGCGATAGTACACTAAGACTTCGGTCACGGTGATAATCCAGAGAAGCGACTTCCAAGAAAAGCGAGTGAAGCAGCCCGTACCCTAAACCGACACAGGTAGTTGGGATGAGAATTCTAAGGTGCTCGAGAGATTCATGGCTAAGGAATTAGGCAAAATAGACTCGTAACTTCGGGAGAAGAGTCGCCACCCTTCGGGGTGGCCGCAGTGAAAAGGTCCAGGCGACTGTTTATCAAAAACACAGGGCTATGCTAAATTGAAAGATGATGTATATGGCCTGACACCTGCCCGGTGCTGGAAGGTTAAGTGGAGGGTTTAGCTTCGGCGAAGATCTCAAATGAAGCCCCAGTAAACGGCGGCCGTAACTATAACGGTCCTAAGGTAGCGAAATTCCTTGTCGGGTAAGTTCCGACCTGCACGAATGGTGCAACGATCTGGACACTGTCTCAGCCATGAGCTCGGTGAAATTGTAGTATCGGTGAAGATGCCGATTACCCGCTGTGGGACGAAAAGACCCCGTGCACCTTTACTATAGCTTAGTATTGGTTTTGGATAAGTAATGTGTAGGATAGGTGGGAGACTTTGAAGCGGCGTCGCCAGGCGTTGTGGAGTCATTGTTGAAATACCACCCTTTGCTTATCTAGAGTCTAACCTTCTTTTGAAGGGACAGTGCTTGGTGGGTAGTTTGACTGGGGTGGTCGCCTCCAAAAGAGTAACGGAGGCTTCTAAAGGTTCCCTCAGCACGCTTGGTAACCGTGCGTAGAGTGCAATGGCATAAGGGAGCTTGACTGAGAGACCTACAAGTCGATCAGGTACGAAAGTAGAGCATAGTGATCCGGTGGTTCCGCATGGAAGGGCCATCGCTCAAAGGATAAAAGGTACGCCGGGGATAACAGGCTGATCTCCCCCAAGAGCTCATATCGACGGGGGGGTTTGGCACCTCGATGTCGGCTCGTCACATCCTGGGGCTGGAGAAGGTCCCAAGGGTTGGGCTGTTCGCCCATTAAAGTGGCACGCGAGCTGGGTTCAGAACGTCGTGAGACAGTTCGGTCTCTATCTACAGTGGGCGTTAGAAATTTGAGTGGATCTGACTCTAGTACGAGAGGACCGAGTTGGACAAACCTCTGGTGTATCTGTTGTTCCGCCAGGAGCATTGCAGAGTAGCTACGTTTGGAAGGGATAAGCGCTGAAAGCATATAAGCGCGAAACCCACCACAAGATGAGATTTCTTTAAAGGGTCGTGAGAGATTATCACGTTGATAGGCTATAGGTGTAAAGGCAGTAATGTCATAGCCGAGTAGTACTAATAACCCATAGGCTTATTGTACGCCTGTTTTTTTAAACACTTCGACAAGCTCAGTGCTAGGAAGTAGAGTTCAATACATTATTATTATCAAATCATGATCTTATTTCAATATGTTAAAATATTTATTCCCGTGTAAACGGGAATCTTTTCCAAGCTAGGGTAAAGGTTCTTTAAAGAGATTCCTGCCTACGCAGGAATTGAACAACTTAAGGTGGTTATAGCGATGGGGCTCACCTCTTACCATTCCGAACAGAGAAGTTAAGCCCATTAGCGCCGATGGTACTACATTAGTGGGAGAGTAGGTCGTTGCCTTTTTCAAATCCTCAACATTTATTTGTTGAGGATTTTTATTTTTAATGGTTACTAGTTATTGGTTGATGGTTATTAGTAACACCAATAACTAAAAACCAGAAACCAACAACCAAAACTGACCTGGTAGCTCAGTTGGTAGAGCATCTCCCTTTTAAGGAGAGGGTCCTGGGTTCGAGCCCCAGCCCGGTCACAGTAAACTTTAAAGCCTCTTTGCAATTTGCAGGGAGGCTTTTTTTTGTTTGATACTTTCTGGAACCTTGATTAGAAATTATCACTACCTTACTGGGCGGCTATTAAGGATCAAGAGCAAAAGTTGGGGAGTAAAAATAATTTTATCTTTGGAAAAAATTAAATTCCGTGGAAATTTCGGATCAAGCACAAAAGTTGGGGAGTATTTAAAAAAAGAAGATCTTTGAATAAAAATTTTTAATGTCATCAGATTCATTATTAGCCATAGCCAATTTATTACTTCCAGAAATACTTATGAAGTATTTTGATTTGGACAAGCACGAAATTAAAGGAGAAGCACTACATTTTTATTTTACAGAACTAAACACGATTCCCGAAGAATTTAATGGAACTAAACTTCATTCCAAAGGCTTCTTTTCTGAGGCTACCGTTCAAGACTTCCCTATACGAGGTAAAAATGTTTACCTTCATATAAAACGCCGCAGATGGCTGAATAAGCAAACCAATGAAGTGGTTCATAGAGATTGGAATTTAGTAGCACAGGGAACACGGATGACCGCCGAGTTTGCTGATTTTTTAAAAGAAATTAGTCCATACTAAAGCTACGGATTGCCACACCATTGGATTTTTCTACGGTGTTAACGGCAAGAAACTGCAACGCCAGTACAAAGATCACTTAAGTGATTTTAAATCTTGGGATCAAAAAGCCCATGCAAAAGATTGGCTATTGTACCCTGAGAATCTAGGAAGCTACCTATCGCTTGACGAAACCGCTTTTTGCAATGGCGAACTCTACACCATCTTAACCAATAAAGATGCCAAAGGAAAGAAAGGCTCTATAGTAGCTATAGTTAAAGGAACTAAAGCTGAAACAGTGATAAAAATACTTCATGAAATTCCTTTAAAACAAAGAAATAAAGTTAAAGAAGTGACTCTGGATATGGCAGGAAACATGGGACTCATTGTTAAAAAATCATTCCCCAATGCCTGCTTAGTTATAGACCGTTTTCATGTGCAGAAATTAGCATTGGACGCTTTGCAAGAAATAAGAATAAAACACAGGTGGGAAGCCATCGATTTTGAAAATGATGCCATAGAAGACGCTAGAAGTAAATCTTTAAAATACACACCTGAAATACTTCCAAACGGAGATACATTAAAACAACTACTGGCAAGAGGAAGATATTTACACTATAAGCCAAGCAACAAGTGGACTGAAAACCAAGCTAAAAGATCAGTGATGCTATTTAAACACTATCCTGATATAGAAAAAGCATACAAACTATGCCAGAACTTATCTTGGATTTTTAACAATACTCAGGATAAAACTTCCGCACTAACACGATTAGCTAAATGGGATGAAAAAGTTAGACAAGCAGTCTTTAAAAGCTTTAATACTATATCCAGAACCATGTCTGTTCACTATCAAAACATTCTAAACTATTTTGATAATAGAAGTACCAACGCTTCAGCAGAAGCTTTCAATGCTAAAATTAAGGCTTTTTTAGAGGGACTGTAAACTATTTTGTGTTTTTGCTGTTAGTTAGTTTAAAAATGATTTTGAAATTCATAGGCAAAAAATTTACTTTTAAATTTTTATTTTATGAACTCAGACTTAGAAAAACAATTAGACGCCTTGATCGGCAAAATCAGCAACAAGGAGGACTTTGACCAGGTCAAGGAACAGTTGCTTAAACGTGGTATTGAATCACTTTTAAAAGCAGAAATGACTGCCCACTTAGGGTTTCAAAAAGGAGGTTCTGTAATTGAGAACAACCAGCGCAATGGTTTCTCAGAGAAAACTATCAAGACTCATAACGGCGAACAACGCATCAAAATCCCCAGAGATCGTCAAGCGAGCTTTGAGCCTGTTATTGTCCCCAAACATCAATCGATTAGTCAAGAATTAGAAGATTGTATTCAACTGCTTTACGCCAAAGGTATGAGCAATAGCGATATTATTGATTTTATTGAAAGTACCTATGGAGTGTAGTATTCCACATCACAGGTATCCATTATCACCAATCAATTATTGGAAGACATCAAACAATGGCAGAATAGACCTTTAGAAGACGTATATCCCATTGTCTGGATAGATGCTATTCATTATAAAATACGTCAAGAAGGCAAGGTAATATCTAAAGCCTGTATGATAGTTTTAGGGGTGAATACCGAAGGGCAACAAGATATTTTGAGCATGAGTATTGTGGAGACAGAAAAGGCAGCTGCTTGGATGTCCATTTTAGACGATCTGCGCTCTAGAGGCGTAAAAGATATCTTCTTTCTGTGTTCGGATAACCTCTCTGGATTAGATAAAGCTGTAGAAGCTTTCGAAGTCTTTAAACAAAATTGGGAAGATAAATACCTCTCTGCCGTACAGTCTTGGGAAAACAATTGGGATAATTTGACCGCGTTTTTAAACTACCCAAAAGAGATTAGAAAACTTATATATACTACCAATATCATTGAGAATTTTAATGCCAGTTTAAGAAAATATACACGCAACAAAAAAGTCTTTCCTCATGATGATGCAGCACTGAAATCCATATATTTAGCAGCTCAAAGCATCAGCAAAAAATGGAAGAAAACACGATTTAAATGGGGCCAAATTTACAATCAATTGTATATTTGTTTTCCAAACAGGTTATAATCTATATTATTTTAACCTATGAATTTTGAAATTATTTTTCAAAAACACAAAATTTTGGATAAACTCTATTTCGGTCAAACCGTGCCACTTTAAGAGATCATACAATAATAGTTAAATTTAATTAATACTGTTCTTTCAACTTACCTTTTCTCAAGGATTCTCCAGTAAGGTTTATCCTATGCGATGAATTTACAATACGATCTAGTATCGCATCAGCGATAGTGCTTTCGCCGATAATATCGTACCAAGCGGATACAGGTATTTGTGAAGCTACAATCGTTGCTTTTTTATCATGTCTTTCATCGATTATGTCCATAAGCGCCTCTCTGTCCTGATTGTCGAAGCTCTGTAAACCAAAATCATCAAGGATAAGCAGATCTACTTTTAATAGTTTTGCAAGTTCTTTAAGGTAAGTGCCATCTACTTTACTTAGTTTTAATCGTTTCATCAGTCTAGCAGTATTTGTGTATAGGGTTCTTTTATTCATCATACAAGCTTGATGTCCCAATGCCTGAGCTATATAACTTTTACCCACTCCAGAGGATCCTGTGATAATCAAGTTTTCCTTTTTTTGTACAAAATCTAGAGTAGCCAAACGCTCGAACATATTTCTGTCCAAGCTTCTGTTGTGCAGGTAATTAATATCTGTAAGTGTAGCTCCCTGCTTAAAGGCTGCTTGCGTTGTAAGCCTTTTTATCTTTCTATTCTGAAGGTCTTCCCATTGGTGATCGGTAAGCAATGCTAGATATTGATCTGGCGTAAGACCCTCTATTCGGTTATCACTAAGGTGGTTGTGATGGAGTTCAGCCATAGCTGTTAATCTCATTTTTCTGAGTTTTTCGATGGTGTGATTTGTATTCATATATGTATAAAATTTAAGTGATTTTTTCGTGTTGTTTTTACTTATAATTGGATGCCCCACGGATGTTCGCATGCTTGGGGATATGAGAACCTCGGTCTGTTTCTTCTTGTAGGAATAAGGAGCTTTGATCTAGATTATTCTTCAGTATGTTGGTTATCCTGTTGTAGCTTACAGCATCAGCCTGTATGGCTCTTTTGCAAGCATTATCTAACCTTTGGGAGCCATAAGACTTATGGAGTTGTATAACGCCCATAGCTCTTTTATACCCTGTTTCAGGATAATCCAACGCAGCAATAATCCGCTCGACACATGCTGCAACATAACTACCATGGACAGCTGCCTTGTTCTTAAAGTATTGCGGACTCCACTGGCTGTATTGTTTATGAGAACTACTAAGGTGATCCTTGTTGGTTATGTATGCGCCTTTGGAACCGCTACGTTGGTGTATAGCTATGCGCTGTTGATTATAATACACCTCTACCATGCCTTTGGTATAGTGTAGCGTGGTTTCCTTGCCAATGTAACGATATGGAACGCTGTAGTAAGTCTTATCTGGTGAAAAATAGATATAGCCTATTTTCTGAACCTTAGCTCTTCTATATTCTTTTATCTCGTAGCGTGTACTGCTTAAGGGTTTTAGATACTCTCGTTCGACGCTTTGGAAGAGCTCCAGACGACTAGCTTCTTTGCGTTGGAATAATAGGTTGTTGTAGCACTCTAGCAGAAGTTTTATCTCTTTGTTTAGATCTGCTAAAGAAAAAAAGGTCATTTCCCGAAGGGGATAATAAATCCGTTGATAAGCTAGATGCACCGCGTTTTCCACCAGCGCTTTATCTTGAGGGGAGTAACTACGCGTTGGATTGACCACGCAGTTGTAATGGCGGGCAAAGTCTTTAAAACTACGGTTAACCTGAGCTTCGTATCTACTAGATCTGGTAACGACTGATTTTAGATTGTCTGATACGATGGCCTTGGGTACTCCCCCGTAGAAATGAAGGGCGTTTTCGCAACAACTTATAAAATCTTCACGCTTTTGGCTCATACAAGCCTCAACATAGGTATACTGACTGTTAGGGAGCATGGCAACAAAGACCTCTACTGGAAGTATCTCGCCTGTGATTTTGTCTACTATCTGAAGTTTTTTTCCAGCAAAGTCCACGAACATCTCTTTCCCTGCCTCGTGTTCAAGTTTCATAGATCCCTTGATCTTGGCATATTTACGATGGTAATGCTCCATGAATTGAGTGTAACTATAAGGGTCTTTAACCTTTTGACTATATTCTGTGTAGTGGTACAAAAAAGTAAATCCTGGGTGGTTCCGAGCCTTATTAATACTTTCAAAATAAAGCATCAATTCATCATAGCGTTTGTTATTTATGGTTGTATGAGATGTAAAGAGCTTTTCTAGGGTGTGGTTGTCTAGCTTTAATAACTCCTTAAAACTATAACCACTACCTTTAAATAGGTGTATATAGCTATTTATAGTGTTGCGGGAAATGCCAAGTGTGGCTCCAATTTGACGGTTACTATAACCATCTTGTTTTAAGTTGATAATTTGTTTTAGGTCCATTGGATCAAGTGTGTTGGCCATATCGCTTTTTAGAGCAATAAGGTAATTACTTGATCTCTTAAAGTGGCACAAATCGAAACGGAAACATTGGCACAAATCAAACCGTTTTTAGCTAACTCAATTTCCGTGTGGCACAATTTAAACCGAAATCAACGGCACAGTAACTCCGAAATCACTGGCACAAATCGAACCGTGTTAGCCACAGAATAAGCTTACCTTGTTTCTGGTTAGGAATTAATAGTTATTGGTGTACCAATTAAACAAGAAACTAGTAATTCAAGCTTGGTGTATAAGGATTTTTTACCGCTTTATTTAGCCCTTTAATTTTTCAGTCCTTTAACTTTCTTAACTAGGTTTTCCGAAAGGTTAAATAACCACTTTACTTGATCGGAAACTAATTGCGTTTCGTGTAATTGTGATCGCATAGTTTCTGTGATAGGAAGGCCTTCTTCTATTTCTTTATCGCGCTCTAAGATTAAATCTTGAAAATAATTTTCGTAACTACGCGTTGCACGATCTAGTTCCTGACTTTCCAAGCTCTTTTTTGAATCTTCATTGTTTAAAATCGCCATAGATTTTTTTAAATGAAATAAAATGTGCTTCACATAAATTTCAAAGTGCTTTTGAGCGTCACCTGTTTCATTTGTTCTTATATACATACCTAATGAAGAAAGCGATGATAAGAAGGTATTTAAAATGTTCGTTAATTCATAAACAGTGGCACTATCCTTTTGTTTCGATTTAGGTTCTTGTACCAACCGCTGGTATGCAGCATTGAGGTTACCTATTTGTATAAAAGCTTCCTTTCTGGCTAGACTATATGTTGTTGGGGCTTCTCCTTTTTTATGATACAGTTTATCTACTTCTTTTAAAAATTCTGATAATGCTTCAATGCTGTTGGCAAAGAATTCCTTGATGTTTTTGGCTTCCCAGGCTGGCCAAAAAAAGTAATTCGCCATGTAGGCTAATGTTGATCCTATTAGGGTGTCAATTACCCTAAACTTTATTACTGTTATTATATTGGGTGTAATTAACGCATACATGAATATCACATAGAGCGTAATGAAAGCTGCCCCATTTCTATAATTTTGCTTTACCAGCGAAAAACCTATAATTAATGATAAGGCGGCAATAATACCATAAACAATAGTATTTTGGGTAAGAATAACAATACCTACACCTACTGCAGCTCCAATTAGTGTGCCCACCACGCGGTGCTTTGTCCGTTCTTTAGTTAAACTATAACTCGGTCGCATAATTACTACAATCGTGAGTAAAATCCAATAAGGTTGTTGCATTTCAATAACATGCCCTATAATAAATCCAATTAACATGGTTAATGTTAATCGAATCGAATGTCTGAAAATTGGAGATTTAAAGCTGAAATTGGCCTTTAACTTTTTAAAGTCGTAATCTTGTGGCGTAATAAATTGTTCGGCATCTTTTATACCTCTAATTTTATCGTTTTTGGAATAGTTGTTTAATATCCTTGCCATATCATTAAGATTGCTTATTTGCTTATCTTGATATGCCTTGTAATTCAATAAAAATATAGTACCTTCCCTAGATTTTGGTAATCCTACGCTAAATTTATATTCATTAATATGATTTTCTATATTGTATAATAATATTTTGAAATTGGTGTGAAAGTTAAGTTTCTCTGCCTTTACTATCACTTTAGATATATGATCTAATCGGTTTGAAATCTCAAAGATTAGATTTCTAAATTCATTTATAATTTCTGAATGCTTCTCGAACAAACCATCTAGCTTATCATAATCAATGGTATTGGAAATGGCCAATTCGTAGATTTCCATGATTTTAGCAAAAAAAAGTTGCTGTCTACGCGTTCTATTACTAAACCCCGAACTTAATCTTTTTTCAAAGATTAGTTCTCTAATAGTTTCATGAAGCTCGTTAATTTCGGTTTGTAGTTTGAATATTTCTTCAAAAAGTGTTGTTCTATTATGACTTTCCTCTAGTAGTTTTCCTCGTATTTTAATAAAGGCCGACGTTTTTTCGAGTAACTGAACAAACATGGAGTCTACTTCCACTTTCGGAAACATGATTTGCATTAAAATGGTTAGGAATAAGAACCAAAACCCACCTAAGGCTATGAATAAAGAATGTTCGAAATTTGAGGTTTCTGAACTATGCTGTGCAAAAGCTAATACCAAGGATAATAATCCAGATAACGATACTAACGAAGCTCTAAATCCGAATACAGAGATATAAGAAATAGCAAAAACAAGAACAATGAGTACTGGTATGAGCATATAAAAGTAGGCGCTAAAATAGCCTACTAAAAACGTTGTTATGAAAGTTAATATAATAGAGGCTAGTATGCCATAAAATTTATGTTTTAAACTTCCGGCCACATCAGATGGGGCACATAAAATAGCTCCTAGGGCCATACTGAAGCCTATGTCTAATCTATCGTAAAAATATATAGAAATAAAAACAGGGATGGCCATAGCAAAAGCGACTAAAAAGGCTTTTGTAAAATGGATGCTCTTAAAATATCGAAGTAAATTTTTAATCATATGCAGCTCTATCCTTCAAATTTAAGAAGTAAATATTCAATCTATATGCAGTTCATGTAAATAAATATCAAAATTAGCAGAAGTGGCAGGGATAAAACGTGAGCGTTAAAGAATGTCTTGTTAACCTCGTGGTAGAAGTTGTTGCAACAACCACCGCTCTTGATCTTCTATTAAAACAGCTTGTCAAAAATAACACATAAAAAAGAGTTTGTATTGTTATAAACTCCTTATTATATGCATGGAATGGACGCGAACTGGTGACTTTCGGGCTATGAGTTTGGCGCTTTTAAACCTATAATGGATAGTAAAAAGCAGCATTTATAATTGAAATTTTATCAAATGAAGCTCTTAAAACCTCTGCATCAAAAGCTGCCTTGATTTGAAAGATTTAGTAAAAAATTTAATTCTAATAAAAATAGGTGAACTAAAAAATACTAGGTATTGGCTAAATATTAAACATCATTAATTAAATGGAATGATATAGGACATTATCTAAAAACATTCCAGCAACCTCTAGACAAACCTATTTTGGATCTTAAACAATATTTAGGGTATAACTTCCGCACTAACCCGGTAAGCTATATGTGGTGAAAAAGTTAAATAAGTAGTATTCAAAAGCTTTAGAATGGTTATGATTACAATCTTATTAAACCCTGGGGGTAAACTCTTTTATTAATAGAAGAACGAATCCTTCAATGCGAAAACTAAAGCTTTTAGAGCACGGCTTAGAGGTGTAAACATGTTGATTTCTTTCACCTTAGATTGACGAGCATTTCTGCCTAATCACAATAATTGGGATTGATTAGTAAGTCTTTGTGTGTTAATTATTTGTACATTTAATACACGAATCGATTAAATCATTATTATGAAAAAATTATTTGCAGAGTTTTTTGGAACTTTTTGGCTTGTTTTTGGAGGTTGTGGGAGTGCTATATTTGCTGCTGCCTTTCCAGAGCTTGGTATTGGTTTTGCTGGCGTAGCCCTAGCTTTCGGATTAACAGTTTTAACAATGGCCTATGCTGTAGGTCATATTTCTGGCGGACATTTTAATCCAGCGGTGTCCTTCGGTTTATGGGCTGGAGGGAAATTTGATGCTAAAGACTTGTTTGGCTATATTATAGCTCAAGTGCTAGGCGGTATTGTGGCGGCAGGAGCATTATTTATTATTGTAACTGGGAAATCTGATTTTGAAACTATTGGAGGGTTTGCTTCAAACGGCTACGGAAGTCTGTCACCTGGAGGCTATTCAATGATGTCTGGATTTATAGCTGAATTTCTTTTAACCATGTTCTTCCTTCTTATTATTTTAGGTAGCACAAACGAAAGAGCGCCTAAAGGCTTTGCTCCAATAGCTATTGGTTTAGGACTAACTTTAATACATTTAATAAGTATTCCCATAACGAATACGTCTGTTAATCCCGCCAGATCTACAAGTCAGGCTTTATTTGCAGGCGGAGCGTACATCTCCCAATTATGGTTGTTTTGGTTAGCGCCAATAGCCGGAGCGCTTGTAGCGGGCTTTGTGCATAAAGCTTTGTTTGATAAAGAATAAAACTGTAATATTTCTATAAAAAAAAGCCTCATTCTGTAAGGATCGAGGCTTTTTTGAGAGTTTTTCAATGGATTAGTGTAAACTAATTTCTGCAACGGAGTTTTCTTTAGAGGCTACATTATTGCCTCCTTTAGGTTCAATAGTAATACTTAAACCTTGAACATCTTCCATGTATGGGATGTTTCTTAATTTTCTGTCTGCTTTATCTAAAATACCTAAGTTTACCATTTTACCTTGTAATTCTGCCCAAATTTGATAGCATTGTTCTTCAGGTAATTGTGGTAGAGAAACGACATCAATCATGGATGTTTTTTCCTTGGCATTAATATAAGCAACGGTTTTGAGGTCTTTAGCACGCTCATTTCCAGAAATAATGTACTTTTCGGTTTCTGGGTTGTTGAGTTTTAAAAGCTGCCTCATCATGCTATCTAGCATCTCGTTGTGTTTATCGATATCACTACGTAAATCAAAAATTTCTTCAACAACAACTTGATTTTCTTCAGAAAGCTTCTGGTTTTGGCTGTAAAATATAAAAGAGGTTCCAGCAAAAATTAACGCGGCAATACTAGCTGCTACACTAAATTTGTACCATTTTTTATAATTTTTAGGTGGCTTTAATGCTATTACAGGTTTCTCGTCTAATTCATCTAAAACAGAATCCAAAATATGCTTAGGCGCTTCAATGGCTTGGCTTTTAGCAACAACCTCTAGATTAAACTGTAAGGTGTTGTAGGTATTCTGTACTTCTGGATATCTAGAAATATAGGATTCTACTTGTTTTGTTTCCTCAGAAGAAGTGTCTCCTAATAGATATTTGTCTAGCAGGCCAGAATTTAAAAAAGCTTGTACTTTCTCATTCATGACTTAAATGTATTACGGACCGTAAATTTTTTTCAATTCACGCAATCCAATTTTTAATCTTGATTTTATTGTTCCTAATGGAATATCTAATTCTTCGCTAGCTTCTTGCTGCGTCATACCTTCAAAAAAGAGGGCGTTAATCACTATTTGATATTTTTCATCTAAAGTACTTAGATGTTTTTTGATATCTAAAACATCCTGATTCAGTTCATTGGATGTTACCTTATATACGGTTGAAGTTTCCATCTGGACTTCATTATTTGTTTTATTTTTTAGTGATCTAACTTTGTCAATAGCAGTGTTATACGCTATTCTGTATAGCCAAGTAAATAACTTTGCTTTGGTAGCATCGTATTTTTTAGCGTACCGCCAAACTTTCACAATTGTTTCCTGAAGCACATCTTGCGCCATGTCTTCGTCGGTAATCACTTTTCGGATAACTCCAAATAAGGCATCGGCATAGTTGTCATAGAGTAAACTTATGGCTCTTTTGTCTTCTTTTTTAAGAAGATTGATTATTTCTTTTTCTATTGCTGTAATCAATTTATAATGACATTATATAATACTTGTCAAATCCAAGCGAGCAAAGTTAGAAATTTCTTTTTGATTATAAGATATTTACTTCGGCCTCAATACTGATGTTAAAAATACGATTTACCGTTTTTTGAATTAATTTAGACAGATTTAATACTTCATCCCCTTTAGCGCCGCCATAATTTACTAGAACCAAGGCTTGATTTTTATGTACGCCATAATTACCAAAGGTTTTTCCTTTAAAACCAGCTTTTTCAATGAGCCATCCCGCTGGTACTTTAACTTCATCATCTGAAACAGGGTAGGATGGGATGTCCTCAAAATTTTCTAAGAGTGTTTGATATTGCGATTTTAAGATGATAGGGTTTTTAAAAAAACTACCACAGTTTCCAATTTCCTTAGGATTAGGGAGTTTGCTTTCTCTAATACTGATGACGGCTTTTGAAATAGCTTGGATGCTCGGTGTTTTAATGCCTTCTTTTTCGAGCTCGGAGGCTATTGCTCCATACTGTATATGTAGTTTATGGTTTCGTTTTGTTAATTTAAAATTAACGCTTGTAATAATAAATTTACCTTTAGCTTCTTGTTTAAAGATAGAATTTCTATATCCAAAACGACAATCTTCCTTGCTGAAGGTATGCAGTTCTTGTGTTTCTACGGAAATGGCCTCACAAGACTCAAAGCTGTCTTTTAGCTCAACACCATAGGCCCCAATATTTTGAATAGGCGCTGTACCAACATTGCCGGGGATTAAAGATAAATTCTCAAGTCCGCCATAGTCGTTTTTAATACTCCAAAGGACTAAGTCGTGCCAAACTTCTCCCCCCTGAACTTTAACCGTAACGAAGTCTGAATCTTCTAAAAGAACTTCAATCCCCTTTAATTCGACCTTGATTACTAGTCCATTAAAATCTTGGGTAAGGAGCATATTACTTCCGCCGCCTAAAATGAGTTTGTTGGGGTGGTTTTCAAGAGATAATACCTCTTTAAGGTCTTGAATAGAATGAACAGATACAAAATGTTTAGCTTTAACGTCGATGCCAAAAGTATTGTAAGGTTTTAAAGAAGTATTTTGTTCGATTTGCACAGTATTTAGTCTTTATAGATTTTTAAGGCTTCTTTTAATATATGTACAGCTTTTATTAAGCTTTCTTTGTTAAGTACGTAGGCAATTCTAATTTGGTTTAAACCAACATGTGGCGTTGAGTAAAATCCGTTTGCGGGAGCAACCATAATGGTTTCGCCATTAATATCAAATTTTTCTAACAACCATTGAGCAAAATGATCAGAATTTTTAATCGGTAACTCAACAATACAATAAAAGGCACCTTTAGGTTTCGCTACTTTAATTCCTTCAATTTTCTGTAGTTCTGAAATGAGTATATTTCTTCTTTCTACGTATTCGTGAATCACTTCATCAAAATAACTTTGAGGGGTATCCAGAGCCGCTTCACTAGCAATTTGGGCATAGGTTGGCGGACTTAATCTGGCTTGTGCAAATTTAAGCACTGTTTGCATCACCAGTTTGTTTTTTGAAACAAGGCAGCCAATACGAGCACCACACATACTGTAACGTTTTGATACAGAATCGATCATTACAGCATGTTCCTTCAAATTCTCAACTTGCATGATAGAGTAATGGGTGTCTCCATCATAAATAAACTCCCTGTAAACTTCATCAGCAACTAAAAATAAATCGTGTTTAATGGCTAAGTTGGCAAGTTGTTGTATCTCCTCTTTTGAGTATAAAGATCCTGTAGGGTTGCCAGGGTTACATATAAGTATCGCTTTTGTTTTTGGCGAAATTAATTTTTCAAATGTTTCTACAGATGGTAATGCAAAATTATCATCAATATTACAAATGGCAGGTACCACTTTAACACCACTAGCGGTTGAAAAGGCAATATAATTGGCATAAAAGGGCTCTGAGATGATAACTTCATCATCAGGATCCATAATACTGCTAAACAAAAAAAGTAAGGCTTCACTAGCTCCAGTGGTTACAATGATATCTTCATGAGTTATTGGAATATCATGGTTTTTATAATAATTAGCGAGTTTAACACGATATTCCTCAGAGCCTTCAGATCTGGAATACGATAATATATCTATATCATTTTGCTTTACTGCATTAAGGGCGACTTCAGGCGTTTTTATATCGGGTTGTCCTATGTTTAAGTAGTAAATATGCTTCCCGTTTTTAACTGCCTGTTCAGCATAAGGAACAAGTTTTCTAATAGGAGAAGCAGGCATTTGGTGGCCTTTTTTAGATATGGTTGGCATTTAACAGTTTTTAGGGTGTAAAGTTGAGAAAATAATATGAAGTTTTTCAATAAACAAACCTAAAATAGATGGTATGTTTAAGGAATTGAATACTTTTTTAAGAAAAGGCCTAATCTTTTGTTAATTTGTTTTAAACAAGGGGATTAAATGAAAAAGGCTTAAACATGAGTTTAAGCCTTTTTATAATTTGTGTTAGTCCTGTTAATGCTATTGCATCACACTTTTATTTTTTTTATCTAGAACACTAGATTTTTCAACAACTAAGCCTTTTATTTTTAGCGCTACTGTTGGAGTCTCCGCGTTAGAAATTACGGTAATTGTTTTTCTAATAGGATTCACGCGATTGGTGTCATATTTTACCTCAATTTCCCCTGTTTTTCCAGGTAAAATAGGGTCTTTTGGTTTTTTAGGAATGGTACATCCACAGCTTGAAGATACTTTAGAGATAATAAGAGGTTCATTACCTGTATTTGTAAACTTGAAAACGCGTACACCATCTGCACCTTTTTCAATGGTTCCATAATCTATAGTGTCTGATTCAAAGCTAATTTTAGCCTGAGCCTGAACCGACAAACTTATTAATCCGATAAATAAAATTGTAAATAGAGATTTCATTTTTTATAGTTTTAATGTTTCGATTTTTATCCTTTTTTAAGAATTTGCTTTCTGTCTTTATTTCGTAGAAGTTCTTCAAACATACTTACTTTTCCTATAATCTGCAAAAAATAAAAGACGTAATACAACTTTCTGAAATTTCATGGGTCATGTCAAATGTACGGATCACTTCTAAATGAAAGCTTATAATAATGTTAAATTATCGTATAAACTTCAGCCTAACAAAGTCTTTAAAAGTTTCACAGAAAAAGAAATATAAGTACTTTTGCGCTTTATTATTTAAAATTTTACAAAAACCATTCCGAAGCATGCAAATTCCATCAAAATATGATGCCCATAAGGTAGAAGACAAGTGGTACAACTATTGGATGAAACACAATTATTTTCATTCAGAACCCGATGAAAGAGAACCTTACACGATAGTCATTCCGCCACCAAATGTTACTGGTGTTTTACATATGGGGCACATGCTTAATAATACGATTCAAGATGTATTAATACGTCGTGCGCGACTGTTGGGTAAAAATGCCTGTTGGGTGCCAGGAACCGATCATGCATCTATCGCTACTGAAGCCAAAGTGGTTGCTAAATTAAAAGCACAAGGTATAGATAAAAATGACTTATCTCGAGAAGCGTTTTTAAGTCATGCATGGGATTGGACGCATGAGTACGGTGGTGTGATCTTAGAACAACTTAAAAAATTAGGATGTTCTTGCGATTGGGATCGTACGAAGTTTACCATGGATGATGAGATGAGTGAAGCTGTAATCAAGGTTTTTGTTGATTTATATCAAAAAGGACTGATTTATAGAGGCTATCGCATGGTAAATTGGGATCCTGAGGCCAAAACAACGCTTTCTGATGAGGAAGTGGTGCATGAAGAGCGTCAAGGAAATCTATACTATTTAGAATATAAAATTGAAGGTAGTGACGAAAAACTTACCATAGCTACCACCCGTCCGGAAACAATTTTTGGAGATACTGCAATTTGTATCAACCCTAATGATGAACGTTTTAATCATTTAAAAGGTAAAAAAGCTATTGTGCCAATCTGTAACCGCGTCATCCCAATAATAGAAGATGAATATGTGGATATGGAGTTCGGAACAGGTTGTTTAAAAGTAACTCCAGCTCACGATGAAAATGATAAAAATCTAGGGGATAAGCACAACCTAGAAGTGATTGATATTTTTCACGATGATGCCTCTTTAAATAGTTTCGGATTACATTATGAAGGTAAAGATCGTTTTGTTGTTAGAAAAGAGATTACTAAAGAGTTAGAAGATAAAGGCATTTTAGTAAAAACAGAAAGTCATATTAATAAAGTTGGTACTTCTGAAAGAACTAAAGCGGTTATCGAGCCTCGTTTGAGTGATCAGTGGTTTTTAAAGATGGAAGAATTAGTGAAGCCAGCTATTGAAGCTGTTTTAGGTGAAGATGCTGATATCAATTTATTTCCAAAAAAGTTTGAAAATACTTACCGACACTGGATGGAGAATATTCGCGATTGGAATATTTCTCGTCAGTTAATGTGGGGACAACAAATTCCTGCTTATTATTACGGTGATGGTAAAAATGATTTTGTAGTAGCTGAAACTGCTGAAAAGGCCCTAGAACTTGCCAAAGAAGCTACTAAAAATCAAGCATTAAAAATCGATGATTTACAACAGGATAAAGATGCTTTAGATACTTGGTTTTCTTCATGGTTGTGGCCCATGAGTGTGTTTGATGGTATTCGAAACCCTGAGAATGAAGAAATAAAATATTACTATCCTACTAACGATTTAGTTACTGGGCCAGATATTTTATTCTTTTGGGTAGCACGAATGATTATTGCTGGCTATGAGTATAAAGGAGAAAAGCCGTTTAACAATGTGTACTTAACGGGATTAGTTCGTGATAAGCAACGACGAAAAATGAGTAAATCCTTAGGAAACTCTCCAGATGCTTTAAAACTTATTGAGGAATATGGGGCAGATGGTGTTCGTGTAGGCTTGCTATTAAGTTCGGCTGCCGGAAACGATTTGATGTTTGATGAAGCGCTATGTCAGCAAGGAAAAGGTTTCGGAAACAAGATTTGGAATGCATTCCGTTTAATTCAAGGGTGGGAAATCGATGAAAATATTCCGCAGCCTGAAACCTCAAAAATAGGATTGCAGTGGTATGAAGCTAAATTCCAAAGTGCTTTAGTTGAAATTGAAGACCATTTTAGTAAGTACAGATTGAGCGATGCTTTGATGGCGATTTATAAATTAATTATGGATGATTTTTCTTCATGGTTGTTAGAAATTATAAAACCAGCTTATCAAAAACCTATTGATGCAGTTACCTATAAAGCCGTAATAGAAGCTTTTGAAAATAACTTAAAAGTGTTACATCCGTTTATGCCATTTTTATCTGAAGAAATCTGGCAATATATCTCGGAAAGAACCCCAGATGAAGCTTTAATAGTAGCAAAATGGCCTGTGTTCAAGGATATTAATGAAGAATTAATCTCTGAGTTTGAATTTGCTTCAGAAGTTATTTCGGGGATTAGAAACATTAGAAAGCAAAAGAATATTCCTTTTAAAGATGCGATTAGTTTTTCTGTTATTAATAATGGACAAACAAGCAAAACCTTTGATGGCGTTATTGCAAAAATCGGCAACCTACAAAATATTGAATACACCGAGGAAACGGTAGAGGGCGCTTTAACTTTTCGAGTGAAATCTAATGAGTATTTTATTCCTATGGTAGGTGCTATTGATGTTGAAGCTGAGATTGTAAAACTTAGTGAAGAGTTAAAATATACCGAAGGTTTCTTAAAATCGGTTCAGAAGAAATTATCTAACGAACGCTTTGTTGCTGGTGCTCCAGAACAGGTAGTCGCTGCTGAAAAGAAAAAGGAAGCCGATGCTTTAGCTAAAATTGAAACTTTAAAGGCCAGTTTAGCAAGTTTGAATTAAGTAATTGTTTTTGGTAACAGATTTAAATGGTTAAAAAGTTCTTCCATGGTATTACTAATATCATGGAAGAACTTTTTGCTTTTGGTATATATAGATGAAAAATTGTTTGGTTATAAAAATGATTTAAACCTTGTTTTTGTGGCTAATTCTGTTTGAGTGGATTGATGATTTTTTAAAAAAAGGAGTCTAAAATATTGATTTGTAATTTTGTGTTGATTTATATTGCATAATTGTTAAATCATTCGTTTTTAGGTGTTTATTTTTAATTTTATTAAAGATTTTTAAGATTTCACTGGGAATAATCTTACCAGTTTTCTATATTTGATATTCTAATCAAGTAGGAATGACACGATAGACTCACTGTTGGTAGTCAGTTACTTACATTAATTAATTCATTATGAAAAAAATTTACTTATTTAGTTTACTCATGCTCGCCATGGGGTCCCTTTCAACTATTACTGCTCAATCGAGTGGAGAGAGTAAAGAAAGCGGTTGGTTTTTTGGCTTAGGATATAACTTTATTGATGATTCAGGATCAGCAGGAAAAGATGCATTTAAATTTGATAATTGGCATTCTACAGCATATCCTAATAGATTGAATATCGGTTATAATTTGGGGTCTGGCTTTGCTATTCAAGCCATAGGAACTATTAATACCTTAAAGGAAGGTAAGCCAGCTCAAGGAATGATTTTAACAGAAGACGAAGATTATTGGGCTGTAGATGGTATGCTTTCATACCAACTGAATAAATTTTTTACAAAGCAAGGTTGGTTTGATCCTTACTTACAAGTTGGTATGGGAGGTTCTTCTCTAATTAATAATAGAGTTTTAACCTTTAATGCTGGAGCAGGATCTAATTTCTGGTTAAGTGATAACTTCGCTATTAACCTCAATACTATGGGTAAATGGGGAATTAACAAAGATGATAAAGGTAATAACCACATTCAGCATGCCGCGGGTATTGTGTTTAAGCCAGGTCTTTTTGCTAAGAAAAAACCAGCACCAGTGCCACCTCCAGTAGAAGAGGAAATTGTTTCAGAGCCAGAACCAGTAGTAGAACCAACTCCTGTAGTAGAGGCTACGCCTGAGCCAGAAGTAGATGAAGAGGCGATTTTACGTGAAAATATGGAATCAGATCTTAGTGAATTACGTCGTGTGTACTACCACTTCGATTCTGCCACTTTAACTTCAGAAGATAAAGATATTGTTGATGAACTTGTTGAGTATATGAATAAATATCCTACTGCGGTTTTAGATATTAAATCTCACGCTGATAGTAGAGGTGCTAAAGATTATAACCTAGATTTATCCCAAAAAAGATCTCAAAGCATCTTAGATTATGCGGTAAGCAAAGGTATAGATCGTTCTAGATTCAAATCTGAAGGATTCGGAGAAACGCAATTGAATAACCATTGCTCAGATAGTGTTAAGTGTACTTCTGCTGAGCACAGAGAAAACCGTAGAACTGACTATGAGTTAATCTGGAAGTAATAATAATATAAAGTATAAATTTTAAGTATAAAGAAAGGCTTTCTGGGTAACTAGAAAGCCTTTTTATTTAAATAAGGTTCCTTAGTGTTATGGTCAACAGATAATAACTTATCTTTTAATTTAATACTTTTACTAGGGCAGTCTTGATTGTAATTCTTTTGAATTATACGTATATATTACACATTGAACTACTAGGTGATTGTGAAATTATGAGTTAAAAGTTTGGTTAAAGAAGCTTTCTATGTGAATTGAGAGGATGGCTAGATTATTGAAAACGAAATCCAAAAGGATTTAAGATATTAGGTTTTGGCTAAAGTTGGGATCAAGCACAAAAGTTGGGGAGTATTTAAAAAAAGAAGATCTTTGAATAAAAATTTTTAATGTCATCAGATTCATTATTAGCCATAGCCAATTTATTACTTCCAGAAATACTTATGAAGTATTTTGATTTGGACAAGCACGAAATTAAAGGAGAAGCACTACATTTTTATTTTACAGAACTAAACACGATTCCCGAAGAATTTAATGGAACTAAACTTCATTCCAAAGGCTTCTTTTCTGAGGCTACCGTTCAAGACTTCCCTATACGAGGTAAAAATGTTTACCTTCATATAAAACGCCGCAGATGGCTGAATAAGCAAACCAATGAAGTGGTTCATAGAGATTGGAATTTAGTAGCACAGGGAACACGGATGACCGCCGAGTTTGCTGATTTTTTAAAAGAAATTAGTCCATACTAAAGCTACGGATTGCCACACCATTGGATTTTTCTACGGTGTTAACGGCAAGAAACTGCAACGCCAGTACAAAGATCACTTAAGTGATTTTAAATCTTGGGATCAAAAAGCCCATGCAAAAGATTGGCTATTGTACCCTGAGAATCTAGGAAGCTACCTATCGCTTGACGAAACCGCTTTTTGCAATGGCGAACTCTACACCATCTTAACCAATAAAGATGCCAAAGGAAAGAAAGGCTCTATAGTAGCTATAGTTAAAGGAACTAAAGCTGAAACAGTGATAAAAATACTTCATGAAATTCCTTTAAAACAAAGAAATAAAGTTAAAGAAGTGACTCTGGATATGGCAGGAAACATGGGACTCATTGTTAAAAAATCATTCCCCAATGCCTGCTTAGTTATAGACCGTTTTCATGTGCAGAAATTAGCATTGGACGCTTTGCAAGAAATAAGAATAAAACACAGGTGGGAAGCCATCGATTTTGAAAATGATGCCATAGAAGACGCTAGAAGTAAATCTTTAAAATACACACCTGAAATACTTCCAAACGGAGATACATTAAAACAACTACTGGCAAGAGGAAGATATTTACTCTATAAGCCAAGCAACAAGTGGACTGAAAACCAAGCTAAAAGATCAGTGATGCTATTTAAACACTATCCTGATATAGAAAAAGCATACAAACTATGCCAGAACTTATCTTGGATTTTTAACAATACTCAGGATAAAACTTCCGCATTAACACGATTAGCTAAATGGGATGAAAAAGTTAGACAAGCAGCCTTTAAAAGCTTTAATACTATATCCAGAACCATGTCTGTTCACTATCAAAACATTCTAAACTATTTTGATAATAGAAGTACCAACGCTTCAGCAGAAGCTTTCAATGCTAAAATTAAGGCTTTTAGAGCACAGTTCAGAGGCGTAAGAAACGTAAAATTCTTCCTCTATAGATTAACTACTATTTTTGCTTAATTCTAAAATCCCCCAACTTTTGCTCTTGATCCCTAAAGTGTCTGTAATTCGATTGGAGCGTGTTTTTATAGTACTGTCCAATTTTTTGGGATGCTTCAGAATGAACGACCGGCTCTTTTGATGAAAATCCATGTCGACATGAAACATAAAAGGATGACCTTTTTGTGGGTAGGAGTTTAACTGACTTTGATTCTGCTGATATAAAAGAAAGTAGAAATACGGCTTATTTTCCGTATAAAAAATAGCTATTAACTAAGTCTATGTAACGTTGTTTTGCTTCGTCTTCGCTTAGGCCTTTTACTTGAAACAAAGCATTAGTTTTAAAAGCATTTATGATGGGCTTTTTACTTTTAGGGCGTCCATAATCGTTTGTAGCTTTTTTGTAGTAAGCGTATAATTTCAGTAAAGTATCGGCAGGAAATGGTTCTTTATAAGCATTTACCCGATCAACAGCCTGATTAAACTCCATGTCTAACTCACTTTTGCTCATTATCTTAATTCGGCGATAATACTTTCACCTCCTCTAACTTTTTGGTTTAATGTCACGTTAATTTTGGTGTCTACAGGTAAAAATAAATCTACACGAGAACCAAATTTGATAAAACCAGAATCACTGCCTTGCGCCACCTTATCATTTAATTTGGCATAATTTACAATACGTTTGGCTAAAGCTCCAGCAATTTGTCTGAATAAGACCTTTCCAAAGGTTTCGTTTTCAACAACAACGGTAGTGCGTTCATTTTCTTCACTAGCTTTGGGGTGCCATGCCACTAAGTATTTACCCGGGTGGTACTTGCTAAAAATGACATGACCACCAATAGGATAACGTGTGACATGAACATTTATTGGCGACATAAATACACTCACTTGTAATCGCTTGTCTTTGAAGTACTCTTTTTCATAAACTTCTTCTATAACGACAACCTTCCCATCAACGGGCGATATTACCTGTGTATTATTTGGTATGGTATGTCTTTTGGGGTTTCTAAAAAACTGAAGAATCAATATTAAAAATACGATTAAAGCAACGAGCAGGCTTGTTCTAAGCCAGTTTATATCAATAAAACGATCAGCAAGTAAAGCAGAGCCTATAACGCTTACAAACGTTATTATAATAATTTTATAGCCTTCTTTATGAAACATAATGTAAAATTCTTAAAAATAAATATATAAAAGGGGCAGCAAAAATAATGCTATCCAGTCGGTCTAACAAGCCGCCATGACCTGGCATAATAACACCACTGTCTTTCACATTTGCTTGCCTTTTAAACTTGGATTCAATTAAATCGCCTAGAGTTCCAAAAACACTAACAATAATACTTAAAACTAACCAGCTGGCAGAGTTTAAAGATTGGGTAAAGGTAGCAATAAAATAACTTGCTACGCAGGAAAAAAATAAGCCACCAAGAAATCCTTCTACCGTTTTTTTAGGGGAAATGGATTCAAAAAGTTTTTGTTTTCCAAAATTTTTACCCACTAAATAAGCAAAGGTGTCATTCACCCAAATTAATATAAAAGCCCCTAGTAGTATTATAGGATTATATTCGTTTTGGTTTGTTGTAATGAGCACTAAAAACACAAAGGCACTAGACAAATAAAATGTAGTAAGTAAAAATCTTTTGGTGCTAAAAAGAGGAATCCTTTTTTCGGAAAACAAATCTTTTATTAAAAATAGGTTCACAAAAATGGAAAGTACAAGTAGTATTTGTGTTGCTTCAGTTAACCCTTCGTTAGTATTTAATACGGTTTGCCAATACCCAAAGAAGATATACAGTATAATAAATATGACGTAAGGAATATTGCTTTTTAACTGAATGAGTTTTTGAAATTCGGCCAAACATAGTAAGCCAAATAAGCAAAATAAAGCGATTAATAAATGCTCAAAATATAATGAAACAAGTAAAATGGATATATAAAGTAATCCAGAAAGTGATCGAATAACTATTTCTTTCATTCTATAAATCTTCTAGTAGTAGGAGGTATAAGTTTTTAGCACTACTGCCATAACTTAGGAAGTTGTTATCTTCACCAGATTTAAAGTGTTTTATAGTCGTGATATTTGTTGGGATTTGTTTACTGTTTTTAGATTTGATACCTTTTAATCCTTCTCCTATAGTTTCTACCAACTGACTAGTAGTGGCAAAAACGATAAAGTTGAACGGTAATTCAAGAAGTTTTTTTTCAAAAATCTGTTTCGATGAAATTAAAATCGAACCATCGTTAGCGATAAGGTTTTCACATGTGGTTAAGAAAAAAGGCGCTTGATTAAGTTTTTTAGTCGCTTTAAGTTTTAGGCTTTTAAACTTGTTTCCCAATTCAGAATCCAATAAAAGAACTTGTTCCTCTTGCCATTCGTTCTCACTAATAATAAGGTTGAGGTTTTGATAAACTTCATTTAAATCATCGCAGTAAAGAAATTTCCCGCCATTTGCTTTAAAATTTATGGTAAACCTTTCGTCTATAGGGAGTTTGACCTCCGGCATATATTTGCCTCTATCGTCTGATGTAATCTCCTCGTCAGGTTTTTTAGATTTTGAACCAAAAATTTTTTTAAAAAGACTCATTAAATACCGAAATTATAAGAATTTGTGTTGAGAGGAACACCAAATATAAAAAATCTTAAATTAATCAAATGATTAATTTAAGATTTTTGTTTTGCACTTAATTTTTAAAAAGTGTTACGCTTCTTCTTCAGTGTTATTATTTTCTGATTTAGAAGTGATAGCTTCTTCTTTTAAGAAGGCACGCTTACCAAATATTTTTTCAAGATTATCTTTAAAAATTACCTCTTTTTCCAGAAGTACTTCAGCAAGTTCTGTTAACTTATCTTTATTTTCTTCTAATAATTTAATAGCGCGTTGGTATTGTTCTTCTATAATTTTAGAAATTTCTTTATCAATAAGAACAGCCGTTTCTTCACTGTATGGTTTAGTAAAACCGTGATCGCTTTGGCCTGAATCGTAATAGGTTAAATTTCCAATCTTATCACTTAAGCCGTATATGGTTACCATGGCTCTTGCTTGTTTGGTAACTTTTTCTAAATCACTTAATGCACCGGTTGAAATTTTGTTAAAAATTACTTTTTCGGCAGCACGTCCTCCAAGGGCAGCACACATTTCATCAAGCATTTGTTCTGGGCGAACAATAAGTCTTTCTTCTGGTAAATACCAAGCCGCCCCTAATGATCGTCCGCGAGGTACAATAGTAACCTTTACTAATGGTGCAGCATGTTCTAACATCCAGCTTATAGTAGCATGACCTGCTTCGTGATAGGCTACAGCTTTTTTCTCGCTAGGAGTTATGATTTTATTTTTCTTCTCAAGACCACCAATAATACGATCTACAGCATCTAAAAAGTCTTGTTTATCCACCGCTTTTTTATTGTTTCTAGCAGCAATTAAAGCCGCTTCGTTACAAACATTAGCGATATCAGCACCCGAAAATCCGGGTGTTTGTTTAGAAAGGAAG
Source organism: Tamlana carrageenivorans (assembly GCF_002893765.1). Classification (NCBI taxonomy): domain Bacteria; kingdom Pseudomonadati; phylum Bacteroidota; class Flavobacteriia; order Flavobacteriales; family Flavobacteriaceae; genus Pseudotamlana; species Pseudotamlana carrageenivorans. The sequence continues at coordinate 2,313,087 of NZ_CP025938.1, forward strand.
TCTAAATCTAAGTTTTCTGCTTTTTTAAGCGGTCTAAGGTGTACTTCAAAAATTTCCTTACGTTCTCTTACATCCGGTAAATCAACATAAATTTGTCTGTCAAAACGACCAGCGCGCATTAAGGCTGTATCTAAAATATCCGCTCTATTGGTTGCAGCGATTACAATCACATTGGTATTGGTTCCAAAACCATCCATTTCAGTTAATAGCTGATTTAGCGTGTTTTCACGCTCATCGTTACTTCCCGACATGGCATTCTTTCCTCTAGCACGACCAATGGCGTCAATCTCATCAATAAAGATGATTGAAGGCGATTTTTCTTTGGCCTGCTTAAATAAATCTCTAACTCGAGATGCTCCAACACCAACAAACATTTCAACAAAATCTGAACCTGATAACGAGAAGAAAGGTACTTTAGCTTCACCGGCAACGGCTTTTGCTAATAAAGTTTTTCCTGTTCCTGGAGGTCCTACAAGTAAGGCGCCTTTTGGAATTTTACCACCTAAGGTTGTGTATTTTTCAGGGAATTTAAGGAAATCTACAATTTCTTGTACTTCTTCTTTAGCACCTTCAAGTCCTGCTACATCTTTGAATGTTGTTTTAACTTCCGTTTTTTCATCAAAAAGCTTGGCTTTCGATTTCCCGATGTTAAAAATTTGTCCGCCAGCACCACCACCAGCACCACCAGACATACGTCTCATGATAAAAATCCAAACACCTATAAGCAAAATAAAAGGAAGAATTCCCATTAATAAGTTGCCTAAGTCATTGGTTTCTGTGTCGAAAGTCACCGATGGTTTAGTCGGTAAATCTTTTATAATAAGGTTAACTTCATTTTCAAAGTTTTGAAGATCTCCGAATTCAAACTTATAGTTCGGCAATTCTGTTGCCGAAGGAATAATAGATTGTGGCTTTGAGCCTTTATGAATGTCTTTAGTTTGCGCTTCAGTAGTTAAATATACTTTAGCCACGCGTGTGTTTTTAACGATATTAACACGTGCAACATCACCGTCTTTTAAATAATTAAAAAACTCTTGGGGCGTTGTCGTATTGCCTCCTTCGTAACTATCGCCACTAAATAATTGAAATCCTAAAAATAAAGCAATTAATGCACCGTAAACCCAATACGGACTGAATTTTGGTTTTTTTTCTTTTGGTTTTTTATTGTCTTTTGCCATTTGATTTTTTTAGTAATTGGTTTCTATTACGGTAGTTTTTGCATCCCCCCAAAGACTTTCGATGTCGTAAAACTCTCTAATGTGTTTTTGGAATACATGAACAACTACATTAACGTAATCAATTAAAACCCACTCGGCGTTATCCATACCTTCGGTATGCCATGGGTTATCCTTAAGTTCTTTGCTTACTTTTTTCTGAATGGAGTTAACAATAGCGCTTACTTGAGTATTTGACGTTCCTTCGCAAATAATAAAGTAATCACAAACCGTATTTTCAATCTCTCTTAAATCTAGAATATTTATTTCTTTACCTTTAACATCCTCAATGCCACTAATTATAACGGATATTAACTGGTCTGCGCTTATTTCTTCTTTCGCCATTAAATTTATTTAATTTGTGCAAAGTTATTATTTTTTTAGTTCTTTATACTTGAAAAATATGATAAGATTTCTTCATATCCTAATAACTCGTTTATGACTATAATCAAACTTGATGCCACCGATTCTACCAACAGCTATTTAAAACGCCTTCAAACGTCCGAAAATGTTGAAGATTTCACGGCTGTAATGGCTAAAAAACAAACTCAAGGACGCGGTCAAATGGGAGCCGTATGGGAGTCGCAAGCTTCAAAAAACCTTACGTTTAGTGTGTTTAAAGACCTAAGTGATTTTTCATTAGAAACTACCTTTGGTATCAGTTTAGCGGTTTCCTTAGCGATAAGAAAGGCGCTTCAGGCGTTTTTAATTCCGCAATTAAGTGTGAAATGGCCAAACGACATATTGTCAGTAGATAAGAAGATTTGCGGTGTGCTAATAGAAAATGTCATAAAACAAAATGCCATTACGGGTTCTATAATTGGTATTGGACTCAATGTAAATCAGGTGGCCTTTGATCATTTACCTCGAGCATCCTCGTTAAAAATGATCACGGGAACTGTATACAATTTGGATGAAATGGCGCATGCGATACTAAACCAATTAAAAGTTCATTTCGATCTTTTGGAATCAGGCGACTTTTTAGCTTTAAAGGCTGAATACGAATCCTGTTTATTTCGAAAAAATAAGCCTTCAACATTTAAAGATGCTGAAGGCTCACTATTTTCTGGTTTTATAAAAGGGGTTTCTAATTTTGGAAATCTTCAGGTTTTAGTAGAAGATAATATCATCAAAGAATTTGATTTAAAAGAAGTCACCTTAATGTATTAAACGTTTTGAGGGATATTGGTGACTAAGGTTTCAATAAACTTTGTGATCGGATTTTTAATCATCATGGCCATCATCGGATTGATATCTCCAGTAAAATGCAGTTGCACTTCGCTAGAGGCGTCATCAATATTATCGATATTAACGGTTAATGCAAAATCAATTTTTCCGCCTGCAGCTCCTAAAACAATTTTATTTGGAGGAATAACTTCTTTCTTTTTAAGTACAATTTCAGGCATGCCTTTTAAAGCAAACAAAAATTTGTCGTCTTCTAAAAGTTCGAATTTGCTAATGTTTTCAGGCATTAACGATTCAAAATTTTTAACATCAGATAGCACATTAAAAACGGCTTCAGGTGATTTGCTAACTTTAACTTTTGGGGATTGTAAATTCATAATGTCCTTAATTTTTTTATTCCTAGCGTAATGTTTCATGAGATAGGTTTTCGTGGTGCTTCAATTTAATGCACCTATTTAAAACGTATCAATTAGCGTTCCATTCACTAGGATTTGTATTCCATTCTGATAAGGTTTTTAATTCTTTTTCAGAAATGTAATTGGTATCTAAGGCCTGTTCTAACAAGTTTTCGTAATTGCTTAAAGTATTTAAATTGACGTTCTCTTGTTTGAAATTTTCTGTAGCTACATCAAACCCATAGGTGAAAATAGCCACCATGCCTTTTACATTTACTTTGGCTTCTTTAAGCGCTTTTACAGCATTCAAGCTGCTTTTTCCAGTGCTTATTAAATCTTCAACCACCACGACATTCTGTCCTTTTTCAATAAAACCTTCTATTTGGTTTTTTCTGCCATGGCCTTTGGCATCTGGTCGAACATAAATAAAAGGAAGCCCTAAATATTCGGCGACTAGAATTCCTATACCTATGGCCCCAGTGGCAACACCGGCGATAACATCAGGTTTGCCATAGTGGTTTTCGATATATTTACCCATGGTTTCTCGAATATAGTTACGCACAGGAGGGAAGGATAAAATAATACGGTTATCGCAATAAATTGGCGATTTCCAGCCCGAGGCCCACGTAAAAGGTTCTTGCGGACTTAATTTTATAGCATTTATTTGCAATAAAACTTCGGCTGTTTTTTTAGCTGTGTCTTTGTTAAAAATCATGTAGGCAAAATTACGGATAAATTTAATTTTAATTATATCGAGTTTTATTTTTAATGAAATATTTTTTGAACAGCGCTGGCTATGTGAACAAAATTAATATTTTTACCTTAAAGAAATTGTTAATTAAAATTGGCTATGTATAAAGTTTTTGTTGGAGATAAACCTATGATTTTGACCTCTATTGTAGAGCAAGAAACCAATTTTAAAAACTATTTACTTAACACCGTTAACCTTGTTAAAGTAATAAGAAAACTTAATTCTGGAGCTTTGCAAGAGGCACGCTTAATTCATAAAAATCCCGATAAGTTACTTAAAAAGTTTTTAAAGAAACTTCCTAATGTTGTTGCTGGAGGCGGGAAGGTATATAATGCTGATGGTGATATTCTATTTATATATAGAAATGATAAGTGGGATTTGCCAAAAGGAAAGGCCGAACGCAATGAATCTATAGAAGAAACCGCTATTCGTGAAGTGACAGAAGAAACTGGTGTTGCAGGTCTTAAGATCACCAAACCTTTAGATACGACTTACCATATATTTAAACGTAATGGACGTTATAAAATTAAAATAACCCACTGGTTTGAAATGAAAACGAGTTTCACGGGTAATTTATATGCTCAGGAAGAAGAAGGCATCACCAAAGTATCGTGGCTAAATCATGAAGAGGCTCATAAAGCCCTGAATAATTCCTATGCGAATATTAAGTTGTTGGTTTAGGTGTAAAGTTATAAGGTTATAAAGTTATAGAGTTACGTCGTTACGTCGTTGAATGGGGGTAGGAGCTTAGATTTGATGTTTTAACTTAATTAATGAAATCCCTTTAATTTTTACTACCATGAACTGGATCCTTTTAATTATTGCAGGTTTATTTGAAGTTGCTTTTGCAACCTGTCTTGGTAAGGCGAAAACAGCCTCTGGAGCAGAAACCACCTATTGGTATTTGGGTTTTTTGCTCTGCTTAAGCATAAGCATGTATCTTCTAGTAAAAGTAACTCAAGAATTACCAATCGGCACAGCTTATGCTGTTTGGACGGGTATAGGTGCCGTGGGTACCGTGCTTGTAGGGATTTTTGTGTTTAAGGAACCCGCTACATTCTGGCGTTTGTTTTTTATAACCACCTTAATAGCATCCATTGTTGGACTAAAATTTGTTTCTAATTAGAAGTGTTTTTTCTTTGTTAGCTTACTGATTGTATGAGGTGTCATTCAGAAGGAGGAACGACTGAAGAATCTCTAGTCGAAAATTTACGGCATTTACCCAAAATTTTATACAAAGTCCCAATTGAAAGGTTACGCTAGTATCCCCTAAAAAGGGGATTATAGGGGTGTTTCTAGGGAAGAGTAGGCCTGAAACCCGTTAATTGAAAGAGATTCTTCATTGCATTCAGAATGACAGTTACATTTAGCAACAGAATTAATCCTAACTTAAATTTTTAATTTTTAACTATTCACTATTCACTATTCACAAATCAAACGTTATAGTTTCTACTTCTTGTAAATTAAATGGGTATGTCTTGCGAGACAAGATTTTAAACTTATTTTTGCAGCCTCAATAAACGAACCATGACCGATTTTATTATCAAGCGTGCGGCCAACGCAAAAAACGATGTTTTAGCCGGAATTACTGTGTCTTTAGCCATGGTGCCCGAAGTGGTAGCCTTTGCTTTTGTAGCGCAAATAGATCCGTTAATGGCACTATCAGGTGCTTTTATAATAGGTTTGATTGCCGCTATTTTTGGTGGTCGACCGGGTTTAATTTCTGGTGCAGCAGGTGCTGTAGCCGTTATTTTTGTAGGTATGATTGCCGAAGGGCATACCCGCGGCATGTTATTCGATCAGCCTATAGAAAATATGGGCTTTTTCTATTTAATGGCCTGTGTGATTTTAATGGGGATCATACAAATATTTGCAGGCGTTTTCAAATTAGGACGCTTTGTTAGGTTGATTCCGCACCCGGTAATGATGGGCTTTGTAAACGGTTTAGCCATTGTTATCTTTTGGGCTCAGGTTAAAATGTTTTCTCATAAAACCTTACAAGTTTCTGCCGAAGGCGTTAAAGAATACGTCAACACCTTTATGCAGGGCGCCGAACTGTACACCATGATTGGCTTAGTAGCTTTAACCATGGCAATTATCTGGTTATTACCAAAAATTACGACTAAAATTCCAGCAGCTCTAACAGCCATATTGGTTACCTCATTAGTTGTTGTTGGATTCGGTATGGATGTTTCAACCGTAGGATCGTACATTATAGAAGGTGGCGGAACAGGCTTAAAAGGCGAGTTGCCAATGCCTAATTTAGAATTGTGGGATAAATTACCTTTCAATTTAGATACCTTAAGTTTTATTTTGCCATATGCCTTTTTAGCGGCCTGTGTGGGTTTAATTGAATCGTTAATGACCATGAATTTAGTTGATGAACTTATCGACAGTCGTGGCGATGGTAACAGAGAATGTATCGCTCAAGGTGCAGGAAATATCATGTCCGGACTCTTTGGAGGTACCGGAGGTTGTGGTATGATCGGGCAAACCGTAATTAATATTAAAGCTGGCGGACGCGGAAGACTGTCTGGCATCATGATGGCTCTAGCCTTACTCACCTTCATATTATTTACCGATAAATTAATCGAGCAGGTGCCTATTGCTGCTTTAATAGGTGTCATGTTCATGATGGTTATCGAAACTTTTGCTTGGTCTAGTTTCCGTATTATGCGAAAAATACCAAAATCAGATGCTGTGGTACTTGTTGTGGTTTCTGCGGTGACGGTAATTTTCGATTTGGCCATTGCGGTTTTCGTAGGGGTGATTATTTCTGCCTTAGCCTTTGCTTGGGAAAATGCCAAACGTATTCGTGCGCGTAAGCGTATGCGTGAAGATGGTACTAAAGTTTATGAGATTTGGGGACCTCTATTCTTCGGATCCATAACCGCTTTTAACGAGAAATTTGATGTGAAAAATGATCCGGATAAGGTGGAAATCGATTTTGTAGAATCGCGTGTTAGTGATCATTCTGCCATGGAAGCCATCTTTAATTTAGTAAACAAATACGAAGAAGCTGGAAAGCAAATTAAGCTGAAACATCTTAGCGAAGACTGTAAATTACTGCTTTACAAATCCAATCCTAAATTTAGAGAGGTGGTAGTTGAAGATATCGACGATCCAAGGTACCATTTGGCCGAAAATCCAGAAGCCTTTACAAAAGGTCTTTCAGAGTATAAATTTTAGGGCGTTCCCCAAGGGTCGGGCTTTCCGCTATATCTTTTTTTTATTAAGTGTCCTTGATTAATTTGTCGTTTTTTAAACATGAAGCCTATCGCAGTTCCATCAGCTTTTTTGCTAAAAAAAAGGATGCCGCTGCAATCCCTAACGCGGCGTAGATGCTTCAGTCGGGCCTCCTTCGGAAAGACAAGCCATAAAGACTAAGAGCCTTCACAAAGTCACCCGGAGTTTTTTTAGCTACCAATTTTCGTTAGAAACATGACGAGTTCAAAAAAGGAGGTCTTAAAAGTTGATTTTATGTCAATCTGCATTTATTTCAGATTCCCATAAGCATTGAATTTCAATTACAAGAGATTCTGTGTCGAGCATAGAATGACGATTGGTTTAACCTAGAATTCAGCTCTTTTTTATATTCAAATAACTTATTGTTTTACTCTAACGCTATCAGGAACTAGCTTGGTGTAATCACCATGGTTTCTAATCACATCACGAACAATGTTCGAAGCAATGTAGGACGTTTGTGCTGAGGTTAAAAGAAATATGGTTTCAATAGGCGCTAAATCTCTATTGGTGTGGGCAATGGCTTTTTCAAATTCAAAATCTGCTGGGTTTCTTAGTCCCCTTAAAATAAACTCAGCGTCTATGTCTTTACAGAAATCGACCGTAAGTCCTTTATAAGTGCGCACCTTTACTTTGGGCTCATCGGCAAATGTATCTTCAATAAATTTTTTACGTTCTTCTAATGAAAACATATATTTCTTATCGGCATTAACACCAATAGCTACAATAATTTCATCAAATAACGATGTCGCTCGTGTGATGATATCGACATGTCCTAAAGTTAAAGGATCGAAAGACCCTGGGAATAGTGCGCGTTTCATAGTTTAAATTTTTAATTCCCGCGAAAGCGGAAATCTTAATGTATTAAATATAGAATTTTAATATTTATCTACCTGGAGGCTTCTCTGCCTAGGAGGCCTTAGGCGCCTTTCAAAGCTTCCTTAATGGCATTCGAGAATAAATCAGCTAATGAAATATTCGCGGCCGCAGCCTGTTGCGGCAAAATGCTCTCGCGGGTTAAACCCGGTATGGTATTCATTTCTAGCATATGGGGTTCGCCATCTTTAAAAATAAATTCACTGCGACTAAAACCTGTCATTTTTAAAATCTCGTAAACCTTTTTGGCTTCGGCACGCACTTTTTCCTCTTGTTCTTTGGATAATCGGGCAGGCGTTATTTCTTGAGATTTGCCTTCATATTTGGCTTGGTAATCGAAAAAGTCATTTTCAGAAACAATTTCAGTAATAGGAAGCACTATGGTTTCTCCTTTGTAGCTAATCACCCCTACCGAAACTTCTGTACCTTCTAAAAAGGATTCTATAATGATTTCATCATCTTCTTTAAAAGCCACATCAAAGGCATCTTGTAATTCGGTTTTTTTGTAAACTTTACTCACACCAAAACTACTACCTGCTTTATTCGCTTTTACAAAACAAGGTAAACCTACCTTTGCTATAATAGCCTCTGTGTCAACAATATCTCCAAGGTTTAGGTAGTAAGATGCGGCGGTTTTTATACCATAAGGTTTTAAAACACTTAATAAATCACGTTTGTTATAGGTTAAGGCTGCTTGATACATGTTACAGCTTGTATGCGGTAAATTAAGCATCTGAAAATAGGCCTGCATAAAGCCATCTTCTCCTGGCGAGCCATGAATGGCATTAAAAACACAATCAAAAGTATATTTTTTACCATCTGCGGTAGTCGAAAAATCATTTTTATCAATAGGGTGTTCTAGCCCTTCATTATCAACGTAAACCCATCTGTCTTTAAAAATATGAATACGAAAGGGGTTGTATTTCGATGTGTCTAAGGTTTCGTAAACCACATTTCCGCTGGTTAGAGAGATTTTATATTCGCTGGAGTAACCTCCCATAATGATGGCAATGTTTTTTTTCATTGTTATTTTTATTATAGTTTCCTTTACACCTTTAATCTTGCAATAAATGGCGTATATTATAAGTTAAGCTAAAATATCATATAAATTGCAAAAGAAAAAACAGTTCTGTTTTTATATATTTGCTTAATCGAAATTTCTGTAAATGAGCTTAGTTAAATTTATTACGAGTAAAACATTTTTAAAACAAATAGGCTTAGCTTTAGTGGCTTTATTTGTATTGTGTTATGTTATATTAAAATGGTTGGATATCACTACAAATCATGGGAAATTTGAAACTGTTCCAGATTTAAAAGGGAAGTCCATTAACGTGGCTAAATTGGAATTAGATGATAATAACTTGGTTATGAAAATTCAGGATTCTGCAAATTATAATCCAGAATATCCAAAATTTTCAGTAATTGAACAAGAGCCGGCTTCGGGTACTAAAGTTAAAGAAGACCGAAAGATTTACATTACATTAAATCCATCGGGGTATCGTAAAATGACCATTCCTGAGGGGTTAATCGATAAAACGTTCCGCCAAGTAAAACCAACGCTAGAAGCCTTTGGTTTTAAAATTGGTAAAATCACTTACGTTGATAATATTGGAAAGGACATGGTTTTAAAATTAACACATAAAGGCACCACGCTTCAAGCAGGCGATAAATTAGCAAAAACATCGGTAATCGACTTACAACTAGGTAACGGTAACCGCCCTTAATTATGGATAACTATACGCCGCAACTTCCCGACGAAGATAACTTGTTTGAACATCATGCTTTTACAGTAGATAAAGGTCAGACGCCCCTTCGTATTGATAAATATTTAATGAATTTTGTTGAAAACGCTACGCGAAATAAAATTCAAGCTGCTGCGAAAAATGGCAGTATTTATGTGAATGGCGAACCTGTAAAATCGAATTACAAGGTGAAGCCCAATGATAATATTCGTGTGTTATTTGCGCATCCGCCTCATGAAAATTTATTGGTAGGTGAAGATATACCGCTCGATGTGGTTTATGAAGATGATGACTTATTGGTCGTGAATAAGCCTGCTGGCATGGTGGTTCATCCTGGTCATGGTAATTATTCTGGAACACTTATTAACGGATTAATTCACCGTTTTGAAAACTTACCCAACAATTCCAGTGAACGCCCTGGTTTGGTACACCGTATCGATAAGGATACAAGTGGCTTGTTGGTTATTGCCAAAACAGAAGAAGCGATGTCGCATTTATCCATGCAGTTTGCCGAAAAAACCAGCGAACGCGAATACGTAGCTTTGGTTTGGGGAAACGTTGAAGAAGAAGCAGGCACTGTAGAAGGTAATATTGGCCGTCATCCTAAAAACAGGTTACAAAACACGGTTTTTACAGATGATGAAGCCGATAAAGGCAAGCCAGCCGTAACGCATTACAAAGTCATTGAACGCTTGGGCTATGTGACCTTAGTATCGTGTAAGTTAGAGACGGGGCGAACCCATCAAATACGTGTGCATATGAAGCACATTGGGCATACGCTATTTAACGACGAGCGCTATGGTGGTGAAAAAATACTAAAAGGCACCACCTTTACCAAGTACAAGCAATTTGTAGAAAACTGCTTTAAAATCTTGCCAAGACAAGCGCTACATGCTAAAACCTTAGGTTTTGTACATCCCACAACAGGAAAATTTATGAGTTTTGATAGTCCGATTCCGGATGACATCTCAGCCTGCGTTGAAAAGTGGCGTGGCTATACGAAGCATGTAGGGGATTAAGTGGATTGTTGAAATTGAGGTTGAATTGTTTAACTGTTGAAGTGTGTCATTGTAGCTTCAACAGTTTGATTGGTCGTTCCGAAGGAGGTATGACTGGAGAATTTCTAAGGCTAATTTTACCGCATTTACCCATATTTTTAATCAAAGTTCCAATCGAAAACGTAGGTTATATCCCCTAGAGGCGGCGATTTCCTAGAATATGGCAAAAAATATATATCTTAGAGAAATGGAACAAGAATCAATACTTTCAATCGTCTCACGTTTTGGTACTCAGAAAGCGTGTATAGAGCACCTTGAGTCTATTCGTTGGCCTAATGGGCCTGTTTGCACTCATTGTGGAAGCATGCATATTCATAATCGAAAAAATTCAAATAGACATTTGTGCAGGGACTGTAATAGTTCTTTTAGCGTTACGGTAGACACTATAATGCACGCTTCAAAATTACCATTACCCAAATGGTTTGCAGCAATATTTTTAATTGTTAATGCTAAAAAAAGGATTTCTTCACTATAACTTGCTCGTGATATTAATGTTAACAAAAATACAGCATGGTATATGCAAAAACGCATACGAGAAGCTATGTATTCTGATTCAGATGATCTATTAAAGGGTATTGTCGAGGTAGATGAGAGCTATGTTGGAGGAAGCATGACTAATATGCGTAAGTCTTATAAAAAGGAACTCGGTATTTATCCTGGAGGAATGGAACACAAAAAGCCCGTTCTTGGGATGATGCATCGGGAAGGGTTAGTGAAAGTTATAGTGATTGCTAAGGCTGATGCAAAAACCATTAGACCATTGCTAAACAAGCACATTGATACAGCAAGCGAGGTAGTTACAGATGGTTTTGGAGCTTATAGAATGCTTCATAAGACACATGCAAAACATGTTAAGCTCAATCATTCAAAAAACATAATGTCATTAGGAAAATATAATACTTCTAGATTGGATTCTTTCTGGACAACAATCAAAAGGGCTATTGTGGGTCAGTATCACCGAGTAAGCCCTGAACATTTACAGAGCTATTTAGATGAAATCGCCTTCAAGTTCAATAATAGAGAAGAGGATTTATTTAGTCTTCTAATAACTAGAATTATTCAACAAGAACCAAGAATTGCCGTTACCTAGGAAATCGCCCTTTTTAGGGGGCAAGGCGCTACCCTAATTTTGGAGCGTTAAGGTTAGTAGAATAGATTTTTTTGTCATTCAGAAGGAGGTACGACTGAAGAATCTCTATGTTGAATTTTAGGGCATTTACCAAATTTTTAAACAAGGTTTCAATCGAAAACGTAGGTTATATCCCCTAAAAAGGGGATTATAGGGGGGGTTAGGCAAAATTGCATGACTGAAGAATCATTTTATTTCAGTTTCGTAAAGAGAGATTCTTCACTGCGTTCAGAATGACAAGTACATTCCATATGACATCGATTCTTACTTTTCAAGCGAATTAATTAAACCACTTTTCAGTAATGGTTTTTTCAACATTCAAATGATTTTTATGGATGTATTCGTTTTTAGAGGCGTGGTATTCATAATCTTCACCCCAAGCTTTATGGTTTTTAGAAACTTCAGCAATGGCATCGCAAATGAAGGTTATTTCAGCATTGGTCATAGTTGGGTGAATAGACATTCTAATCCAACCCGGACGCTCTATCAAACAGCCTTCTAAAATTTTCTTTTCGATGGATTTTGAAGTCGATTCATCTACATTTAAAAGATAATGGCCATAGGTTCCAGCACAAGAGCAACCGCCACGTGTTTGTATACCAAATCGATCGTTTAATAGTTTTACGATTAAATTATAGTGTACATTTTCTATATAGAAAGAGAAAACACCCAGTCTGTCGGTGTGTTTTGGTGCTAAAATGTTAAGGTTGGCTATTTTTGAAAGTTTCATAAATACGATAGCGTTTAACTCATGCTCTCTATCCAGGATGTTTTTTGTACCCATGTTTTCTTTCAACTGAATAGCTAGGGCCACTTTTATGGCTTGTAAAAAGCCCGGAGTACCACCGTCTTCGCGGGTTTCAATATCATCAATATAATCATGATCTCCCCATGGGTTCGTGTAGCTTACGGTGCCGCCGCCTGGGTTGTCTGGTACCAAGTTTTTATAAAGTTTTTTATTAAAAACTAAAACGCCTGATGTACCTGGGCCACCAAGGAATTTGTGCGGCGAAAAGGTAATGGCATCTAAATAGGCATCATCATTTTTTGGATGCATATCGATATCGACGTAAGGCGCAGAACAAGCAAAATCAACAAAACATAAACCGTTATTTTGGTGCATGATTTTAGCAATTTCATGATAGTTGGTTCTAATGCCAGTCACGTTAGAACAGCCTGTAACCGCTGCTATTTTTAGAGGCGTTTCATTATATTCTTCAAGTAATTTTTTTAAGCCTTTTGTACACGGAATACCTTCTTTATTAGAAGGAATCACCTTTACCCGCGCAATGGTCTCTAACCAAGAGGTTTGATTCGAGTGGTGCTCCATGTGAGACACAAAAATAATAGGGCGTTTCTCTTCAGGAATATTGGTATGCTCTTTTAAGTTTTCACTTAGTTTAAGCCCTAGAATACGCTGAAACTTGTTTATGGCACCCGTCATTCCAGTACCCACAGTGATTAAAACATCGTCTTTAGAAGCATTTACATGATTTTTTATAATCTGTCTGGCCTCATGATACGCTAGAGTCATTGCTGAACCCGTAATAGAAGTTTCGGTATGGGTATTGGCTACAAAAGGACCAATTTCGTTGACTAGCTTGTCTTCAATAGGTCTATATAGGCGTCCGCTTGCAGTCCAATCGGCATAAATGATTTTTTGTTTCCCATAAGGCGAATCAAAATACGTGTCGTTACCCACTATTTGTTCTCTATACGGCGCAAAATAGGTTTCTAATTTACTTGGCTTTTTATCTTTTGTCATAAGGTTGGATAGGAAACTCATATTGATAATCGTTAGGTACTTGGTTGATAAATAAATGTGTTGTGTTAGGTCAGTTTGCTTGCTGTAAATGGGCGATTTTTGATGGTGTTAGGTTCTCGACTCCGCTCGAACACCGTTTGAAGTTGCCGTTTTTAGGGTCTTCGAGCGGAGTCGAGAAGCCATGACGAATAGAATTAAATTTCGATAAATTCATAAGATAACTTTTAAATATTACGTCATATTAGAGTTAAAACTAATTTGTTTGAACCGTTCTCGACTCCGCTCGAACACCGTTTGAAGATGCCGTTTTCAGGGTCTTCGAGCGGAGTGGAGAAGCCGTGACGAATAGAAGCAAATTTCGATAAATTCATAAGATAGCTTTTATATATTACGTCATATTAGAGTTAAAACTGATTTGTTTGAACCGTTCTCGACTCCGCTCGAACACCGTCTGTTGTTGCCGTTTTTAGGGTCTTCGAGCGGAGTGGAGAAGCCATGACGAATAGAAGCAAATTTCGATAAATTCATATGATAGCTTTTATATATTACGTCATATTAGAGGTGAAACTAATTTGTTTGAACCGTTCTCGACTCCGCTCGAACACCGTCTGTTGTTGCCGTTTTTAGGGTCTTCGAGCGGAGTGGAGAAGCCATGACGAATAGAATAAATTTCGATAAATTCATAAGATAACTTTTAAATATTACGTCATATTAGAGTTAAAACTGATTTGTTTGAACCGTTCTCGACTCCGCTCGAACACCGTCTGTTGTTGCCGTTTTTAGGGTCTTCGAGCGGAGTCGAGAAGCTATGACGAATAGAATTAAATTTCGATAAATTCATAAGATAACTTTTAAATATTACGTCATATTAGAGTTAAAACTAATTTGTTTGAACCGTTCTCGACTCCGCTCGAACACCGTTTGAAGTTGCCGTTTTTAAGGTCTTCGAGCGGAGTGGAGAAGCCATGACGAATAGAAGTAGATTTTGATAAATTCATAAGATAGCTTTTATATATTACGTCATATTAGAGGTGAAACTAATTTGTTTGAACCGTTCTCGACTCCGCTCGAACACCGCGTTGTTTAATCTACTTTTTAAACGATGATAAACCAGCCTTCAACCAATTGTAATATTCATCGGCATCGGGAGTATAAGCCACAGGCTCTATCAAGTTTTCTTCATCATGCCCCATCAACACATAAAAAGGTTGCGAATTGGTTTTGTATTTTATGGTTTGTAACTCGCTCCATTTCTGACCGATGTACTTTAATTTTTTACCAGGTTTTAATTTGGAATCCACAATGTCATCGGCCTCCAATTTACGTTTGTCGTCAACATACAATGAAATTAAAACTACATCATTTTTTAGAATACTCAGGATATTTGGTTTTACCCAAACCTTTTGCTCCATTTTTCGGCAGTTTACACAAGCGTGACCTGTAAAATCCAGCATGACTGGTTTGCCTACTTTTTTAGCATAAGCGAGCCCTTTATCATAATCATCGAAGGCTAAAATATTGTGTGGTGGCATTAAATGCGCCCCTTCAGGAACCTGTTCATGATGCCCTCCCTGCACTTTAGAAGAAGACAACTGGGTATAACCAACACCATAAGGCGACTCGCTATAATGCTGCGGCGGTGGGAAGGCACTAATTAAATTTAGAGGCGCCCCCCAAAGGCCAGGTATCATGTAAATGGTAAAGGACAAGGTAATAAGTGCTAAAGACAAACGCCCTACAGAAATGTGTGTTATTGGTGAATCGTGAGGCAACTGTATTTTTCCGAATAAATAAAAGGATAAAGCACCAAAAATTGCAATCCAAATGGCAATAAACACTTCACGCTCTAACCAATGTAATTGTAAAACCAAGTCGGCGTTTGATAAAAATTTAAAGGCTAAGGCCAATTCTAAGAATCCTAAAACCACTTTTACGGTATTTAACCAGCCACCCGATTTTGGTAAAGAATTTAACCATCCCGGGAATGCAGCAAATAGCGCAAATGGCAGGGCTATGGCTAAAGAAAAACCTAACATCCCTACAATAGGACCAATCTGACTTCCACCAGCAGCGGCTTGAACCAGTAGGGTGCCCACAATAGGTCCCGTACAAGAAAAAGAAACAATAGCTAAAGCTAATGCCATAAAAAAGATACCAATTAATCCACCACGATCGGCCTGACTATCCACTTTATTTGCCCATGAATTTGGCAGCATAATTTCGAAAGCCCCTAAAAAGGAGGCTGCAAAAACGAGTAATAGCAGGAAGAAAATAATATTAAACCATACGTTGGTCGATAAGGCATTTAAGGCATCTGCTCCAAAAATAAGGCTCACTACAATCCCTAAAAGCACATAAATAACAATAATCGATAATCCGTAAATGATAGCATTTTTAATACCTGCGGCTTTGTTTTTACTTTGTTTGGTAAAGAAACTCACCGTCATGGGAATCATCGGGAACACACAAGGTGTTAATAAGGCTGCAAATCCTGAAAAGAAGGCAATAAAAAAGATACCCCATAAGGTTTTTTTCGATTTTTTATCAGGCGCCTTTGCAGGGGGGGCATCTGTGGTCGTTGACATGTTTTCAGTGGTTTCAGATGTTGAAACGGTTGCTGAAGCACTATTTTCCTGAAGGTTAAAGATTAAATCTTCTTCGGTTGGTGGTAGGCAACGGGTATCGTCGCAAACCATAAATTCCACAGAACCGTTAATGGTTTTTACATCGCCCGAAACGGCTATTTTCTGTTCAAAAACAGCGGTGCCTTCAAAAAAGGTAATTTTCATTTCAAAAACAGGATCGTTAATGGTATGGCCTTTTTCTTCTGTGGTATTTCCTATAGTTTTAAACTGTCCATGGGTATCATCATAGGTAAAAGTGGTAGGCACGGGACCGTTTTCAGGCACGTTTTGAGCATATAAATGCCAGCCTTTTTCAATGGTGGCTTTAGTGATGAGTTTATATTCTGTGTCGGATAGTTTTTCAACGGAAGTGCCCCATTTTACTGGGTTGAAAATTTGAGCATGCCCTAGCATTGTAAATAAGAAAGCACCAAGTAGAAATATTTTTTTCATAGTAAATGGGTATGTTATAAGGGTGGTTGTTAACCTAAATCGAGCTACTGTGTTAAAAATGGATTCGTTCTATTTTTACAAAGCTACTACATGTTTTATTTAATTTTATAAGCCGCGCTATTTTAATCTAGTCTGCCTAATTTTATATTCAATATTTTAATGAAGCCATGGGGTTTATGAAATAAGGTTGAGGGATGTATTTCACTCCATTTTTAGGCTATATATACTCTAGCTGACAAAAATCGGGTTTACCCTTATTAATGAAATGTTAAATATTCAATATTGGTGTTAAAGTTGTGGTTTTGTGATGGAATTTGTCATCCAGAAGGAGGTACGACTGAAGGATCTCTATGTTGAATTTTAGGGAATCTTTGCAATTTTACACCAGACCTCAATTGAAATCGAAGCGCAAAATCCCCTAAAAAGGGGATTATAGGGGTGTAGGAGACGAAGAGATTCTTCACTGCGTTCAGAATGACATTGGACGTTCAGAGTTACATATATAGGGAGTGCCTTTGGTTGAACACCTCTGCGGTCCCCTTATTAGGGGACAGGGTTTCGTTCTAGGTTTATACAATTAGTTTTATTAGTAACTATTACCAGATATTAACCGTTACCAAACCCCTCAAAAACAAAACACCCTTCGAAATCACCTAAAAGGCATCAAAGGGTGTCGTAGTATCAAAAGAGGAAACTAACTTAAAAAACTAGCTTCTAAATTTCCACCAAGGTTTTTTAGTTTCTTCCAGGTCGCCGTAGCCATAACCGCCATAACCGTAGCCATAGCCATAGCCATAGCCTTTTTTAGGATCGGTGCCATTCATAACCAGGGCCATGTTGTTTATGCGTTTTTCGTTGTAAAGTTGTTTTGGAATTTCTAGCAGGCGTTTGTCTAAGTAATTGGCTCTTACCACATATAAAAACAAGTCGGCTTTGGTGGCGATTTGCATGGTGTCGGTTACGGCGTTTACAGGAGCGGTATCCACGATTATGTAATCGTAGTGTGCTTTACCGTAGGCGAACAATTCATCTAAGCGGCCATTCATGAGTAATTCGGCCGGGTTAGGCGGGATGGTCCCTGATTGAATCACATCAAAGCCCCATTTTTGAGGTGAAATAATATCTTGAGGTTCTATGGTTGTGTCGGCCATAAATTCGGTAAGTCCCAATTTAGCGGTTTCAATGTTTAGGTATTCTATAAATTTAGGTTTACGAATATCGGCACCAATAAGCAATACTTTTTTATTAGTCATAGCAAAAACGGTTGCCAAGTTGATAGAAATAAAGGTTTTTCCTTCACCAGGAATGGTAGAGGTGACAAAAATAGTTTGACCACCGTTTTCAGTATGGCCTAGAAGAAAATTGACATTGGTTCTAAGCATCCTAAAGGCTTCGGCCAGACTGCCTCGATCATCCTTGCTTAACATGCGATCCTGTTTTACCGTGATAGGCACATCACCAACAAAAGGCGCTTTAACCAGTTCTTCAAGTTCTTTTTGGGTGTGTATTTTATTGTCTAAAATATTACTGATGTATATAATGCCAAAAGGAACAATTAGTCCTAATATAAGAGCTCCAAGGTAGATTATTTTTCGTTTCGGACTTACCGGCAGGGTACTGCTTTCTGCTTTGTCAATAAGCTTAGAATTAGGTACGGTTACCGCTAGAGAAATGGCATTTTCTTCTCTTTTTTGTAATAAAAACAAGTAAAGTGTTTCAATAATTTGCTGTTGCCTTTGAATGTCTCGGTACTCACGCTCTTGTTTTGGTACCGAAGTGATACGAGCTGTCATGCGCTGTTCTTGCACCATAGCATCTTTTAAGGCAATGTTTAATTGGGCCTTCAGGTTGGTTAAACTTTGACGAATACTTTCTCTAATTTGTTCTAATTGGGTGTCTAAATTTATGATGACAGGGTTGTTCTTACCCGAACTTTTGGCTATACGTGTACGTTCCAGTAACATTTCGTTGTATTTGGAGCTGTTGGCGCTTACATCGGAAGCTTTTAATCCTAAATTTTGAGGAATTAGGGCTTCTGTATTGGACGCCAGAAGGTTTTGAACAAAATCGACCATTTTGAGCTGGGTGTTCAGATCGATAATTTGCTTTTCGATTTCTGAGTTGGTTTCTAAAACAATACCGGTTTCTGTTGGGATGTCACTTAATTTATTGGTGGTTTTAAAAACTTCGGCTGTTTTATCAACCTTCATTAAGTCTTCCTTAATGAGCTCCAAACGCTCGGTAATAAAGGTATTCGTGTTTTTACCAATCAAGCTTTTGTATTCAACAGCATCTTCATTGTATTGGCGCACCAATTCATCTAAAATATATTGGCCCTTTTCCCTTAAAGCACTTTGTAACTTTAATTCTAAAACCGTTGCGTTTTTATTGAGTAGATTGACTTGAATAGCGTTTTTCAGGCTTTCAGCAACTTTCTTTAGGGGGGTTATTTTTATGGTATACTCTACTTGGTCATCAGTGGTGTTTTGATGGTTATCAGGCGTTACAATAAAATCGACTCCACCTAAAATGATATTATCTCCAAAATTATAGGTTTTGCTTTGTTCTGTATCAAGAGGTGTTAATTTAAATTGGGTAGGGGATAGCCTTTCAATTTTAAATTCGGTTGCTTGATTGTAAAAAATGGAGTCCTTTTTTAAGAAATTTATTTTAAATTCTAAGCTGTTAGCTAGCACTTCGGAGCTGCGTACTTGCCCTTGCTTAAAATAGGATACATTCAGGTCTAAACTTTTCGCCACAAGCTCCATGAGGCTTCGGGACTTTAGAATGGTAATCTCATTCTCAATATTCTTTTTGTTACCGCCCATGCCCAGTTCTTCAAAAACAGCCAGTTCAGCAGGTAGGCCTCCGCTGGATTCATCTTCAATAAGAATGGTGGTTGACGTTTCGTAAACATTTGGCGTGTAGCGTAGGTATATAAAAGCGCCTATTAAGGCTAGAATGATGCCAAGGGAAAACCACTTCCAGTGGAAGAGGTATTTTTCTAATTCTTGGCGTATGTTGGTAGTTTCTTCTTCTACAAACATGAAGTTTGTAGGGTTTTCTGGGTTCTGATGCTGCATAATACGACTAAATAAGTAAACCTATTACGGTTAGTAAAATGGAAAGGGATGAGAGAATCACACTGGTGTTTGGTCCTACCGCTGAGGCGTTAACTTTTGTTTTATTAGGATTGATATATATGATATCGTTTTGCTTCACGTAAAAATAAGGCGATTCTAAAATGGTTTTTTGTGTAAGGTCTAAGGGTATGTATTTTTTGGTACCGTTTTCCATACGTATTAAAAGCACTTCATCTCGCTTGCCGTAAATGGTTAAATCGCCCGCTAGGGTAATGGCTTCGATAATAGAAACATGTTCGTTGGTAACAGGAAATGTTCCTGGTTTATTCACTTCCCCTAGAACCGACACTCTAAAATTAGCAAAACGAATATTAATGACAGGATCTTGAATGTAGCTGCTTAATTTATCTTCCAATAACAGGGTTAATGCTTTAGTGGTATTTCCTGCGATATGCAATTGGCCCAGTACTGGAAAGTTAATGTAACCATCGGTGTCCACCAAATAAGGGAGCGGTCTGGCCGCATTAACATTCATGGTTCCTATTATTGGTGCTTCAAAAAGGTTAAAAGGCAAAGCTGCTTCGGCATTGGTAGCCGTTATGGTAATGTTTAGCAAGTCGCCCACTTGTATTTCGGGCTCGGTATGGGCGATGGAATCGCTTAGTTGAGTATAATCAATTTTTTGAAAATATTGTATGTTTTCTCTAGACGCACAGGCACCTAGTAGTAACGTTAAGGCTAATATGCCAAGATAATATGAGAGGCTAAAGGGTAGTGGTTTTATCATGATAAACACTTATGGTTAAGGGATTTTAATTTTGTTTTATAGGAATTCGTGTTTTTAGTTTATAAAAAACACTTAAAAATAACAGAAAAATAATAAAAAGCATGGCCATCATACCCAAGCTACTCAAATGTGCCGACAAGAAAATGATTAGTATGGCTAACACATAATTTAGCCCCCCTAAAATAACCGCAATTTTATAATGCGGGAGGCCTAAATCCAATAGTATATGGTGTATATGATTTCTATCGGCGGTAAAAGGGCTAGACCCTTGCAATAAGCGTACCCCAATAACACGGAGCATGTCGAAAAAAGGTACCGCCAATACCCCAGTGATGATAAACAATTTGTTTTCTGGTTTAAAAGCGAAATAATTATACAGGAGGCTGTTTACCGTTAAAAAGCGCAGGCATAAAAAGGCAATACAAAAGCCTATAATTAAAGAGCCCGTATCGCCCATAAAGATTTTTTGTTTATGGGAAAAATTATACTTTAAAAATGCCAATAACATACTTATTAAAGAGAGGGCTAAAATAAAATAAAACTGTAAATCTATTTTGTAAAAGATAAGCGCTAGCATAGAAAACACACTAATGCCAATGGCTGAAGCCAGACCGTCCACCCCATCAATTAAATTATAGGCGTTAATAATGGTTAAAATGATAAGAATATTGAGGCCATCTATAAGCATTTGTGGTGCTCTATAGACGCCGAAAAAACCATTAAAAGAGAAACTATGAAACCCTGGATGAAAAAAGATGATGAAAATGGCTATTATTTCTACTAAAATTCGTGCTCGTGGGGTAGACACGGCTAAGTCATCTTTTAGACCAATGATAAATACCAAGGTGAGTGCCGCTGCTAAATTTAAACCGATGTGATCGTGGTCCAATTCCTTAAATAGGAATAAGTTTAGTATGAGTGCCACAAAAAAAGCCAGACCTCCCATGGTAGGTGTTGCTCGGGTATGGGAGCTACGATGCCCTGGCTGTTCACTGAGGTTGTGGTGATTCACCATAAAAATGATCCTAGGAATCAGGTAATTCACCAAACCAAAAGAGCCAAAACAGCAAATTAGGGTTAATATGGTTGGGTTGGTTAAAATGTTTGTAAGCATATTATTTTTTCTGATGGTCCAATTGGTGCCACAATCTTATTTTTTCCGTCATGCTGAACGTGTTTCAGCATCTCATAACACTTTTAAAAATTGTGAGAACCTGAAACAAGTTCAGGTTGACGTCATAGTTTATGATTGACTATGGACCTACTAATTATTTTTTATAAAACTGACTTAATTTTGAAACATTTTTAATGAACAAGGTAGGCCATCCTCCAATTTTATTTTTTTTAAGCGCTTTATAATCTTCTTTAGATTTGGTTATTATATTTTTTAAGCTTCGGTTACTCGCTCCGCCTGTGCGCATTTTGGTTAATACCATAGGCAAATAACTAAACTTTAAGTGCTCGTCTTTAAAGATGCGTAAAATAAAATCATAGTCGGCTGCTATTTTAAAGTTTAAGTCAAATATACCATGTTTTTTATAAATTTCCTTTTTTAAAAATAGTGTTGGGTGGGCAGGCATCCAACCTTTTTTTAACATGTCTGGTGTAAAGTTGCAGCTTTTCCAATAACGAATGACTTTGTTGGTGTTTTGTTTATCTACATATTCCAAATCGCCATACACTCCGTCGCATATTTCTTTTTTAAATTGTAAAGCTATTTCGCTTAAAACATGTTCTGAAGCTAAAAAGTCATCGGAATGCACAAAACCAATCACTTCTCCAGTAGCCTTAGAAATCCCTTTGTTTAAAGCGTCATAAATCCCTTGGTCTGGCTCGGAAATTAATGTAATGTGATTATGTTTTTTTTGTAAGTCTTTTACAATAAGGAGGGTGTTATCAGTAGAGGCACCATCAATTATAAGATGTTCTACTTCTGGATAATCTTGGCTTATAACCGATTCGATACAGGTTTTTATCGAAGTCTCGCTATTGTATGTCGCTGTAATTAGGGTTATTTTCATGGAGATTTAAGCCATTTACAGTTTGGTTTCAAAGTATGTTATGGTTTTGGTGAGGCCTTCTTGGAGTTCAATTTCAGGCTTCCAACCGCCTAATTTTTCTTTGGCCAGGTTGATGTCTGGCTGGCGTTGCTTAGGGTCGTCCTGTGGGAGCGGCATAAAGATGAGTTTCGATTTGGAGTTGGTGAGTCGTATAACGGCTTCAGCTAATTCTAACATGGTAAACTCATTAGGGTTTCCAAGGTTTACAGGACCTAAGAACTTAGGGTCGGAATTCATCATTCTAATAGTCCCTTCTACCAAATCATCTACATACTGGAAACTTCTTGTTTGTTTACCATCGCCAAAAATGGTAATGTCTTCGCCTTTTAAAGCCTGCATAATAAAATTAGACACCACACGACCATCGTTAGGGTTCATTCTAGGGCCATAGGTGTTAAAGATTCTTATGATTTTAATGGCCACATCGTTCTGGCTATGGTAATCCATAAATAAAGTTTCTGCACAACGTTTGCCTTCATCATAGCAAGAGCGGATACCAATTGGGTTGACATTACCCCAATAGCTTTCGGGTTGTGGGTGAACAGTTGGATCGCCATATACTTCGGAAGTTGAGGCTTGTAAAATTTTAGCTTTAACACGCTTGGCCAAACCTAAAGTATTTATGGCTCCCATAACCGAGGTTTTTATGGTTTTAATAGGATTGTATTGGTAATGCACAGGCGAGGCTGGACAAGCCATATTGTAAATTTCATCCACCTCTGCAAAATAAGGCTCTGTAATGTCGTGACGTACCAGTTCAAAAAATGGATTGTCAAGTAAGTGAACTACATTTTCTTTACTTCCCGTAAAGTAATTGTCTAAACAAATGATGTCGTTGCCTTCATTTAATAAGCGTTCGCATAAGTGTGAACCTACAAAACCTGCGCCTCCAGTTACTAATATTCGTTTCATATTTTTGTTTTTAATTCTGTGATTTTTGTTTGTATTTGAAAGAAGTAATGTGCTTTATATCTAGCAAAATGAAATCCTGTTACGCCATCTAAGAAGCCTAGTTTTAGAATGTAGGTACCGAAAAAATATAAACTTGGTAATAGGCCTGAAGTTATAAGGTTGTATTTTAGTTTTTGCCGAAGTGTTAAATGCTTTATGCCTTCCTTTTTTAGGGCTAAAAACCTGTTTGCTTCCCATGATGAATAAGCATTGTGTCTAGCGATATAGTGCTCTAGTCCCTTGTAGTCTTTATGTTGAATAGTACTTTTAATTGTCGAGACCGGACCTTCTATAATAGGATGTTCATGTATTTCCATATCTAAATGGCTCCATAAATCTTCTTCTATTTTTTCATACACGCCTTTATCTTTTTTGAATAAAGCCAATTTTCGCATCTTTAAACCATACTTTTGTTCCTTACCCATAAAGTAGTTGTTGTAATAAATCCAAAAACCACTAGCACTAGTGTTTTTGATTTTATGACCTACCTCCTCAATAAATTGATTGGTTAGAAATTCATCGGCATCAAGAAAAAGAATCCAATCGTTTTTTAAAGGAATATTTTGTAGGGTCCAGTTCCTTTTTTTTGGGTATTTGCCGTTCCATGTGAAATTTATAAGCTGATAGCCGAATTGTTCAACGATTTTAGGGGTGTTGTCTGTGCTCTGGGAATCGACAACTATAATTTCTGAAAAAGAAGATAGTTTTTCTAAGCAATGTGGTAAGTTTAGCTCTTCGTTTTTTACTGAAACGACTACAGTAATTGGTATTTTATTCATGTTGGTTGATTTCTCTTTTTTTAATAAACTTTGCTGGGTTACCACCTACCACGCTCCAAGGTGCTACATTTTTATACACCGATGCGGTTGCACCTACTACAGATCCTTGTCCAACGGTTACCCCCATCCCAATAAAAACAGAAGCCCCAACCCATGCATGGGCATTTATGGTAATTGGAGCAGTAATTAAAGGGAAATGCTTTTTGTTGATATCATGTGAAGCTGAACATAAATAGGTTTTTTGTGATACCGTAGCATGTGCTCCTATTGTAATTTTAGCTACATTATAACAATCAACTTCAGGCGCTAAACAGGCATATTCATACATTTCTAATTGCCAAGGTGCGTAAATCTTTACGCTGGAATATACGTTAGCGGTTTTATGTACTTTCGCTCCAAATAGACGAAGTAAAAAAAGCTTCCATTTTCGACCAATACTTCTAGGAAGCGGTCTTGCAAGAACGCACCAAACAATATCCCAAAGCAACCTTTTTATTTGGTGGTTTTTGCTTAAGGTATTTTGATATTGGGAAATGTCTATTTTTTGCATTATTCTAATATTACAAAATTAGGTTTATCCCGTTTTTTTAAAATCCATTGGTACAGTGCTAACATGTCACTAGCAACCGCTTCAATGGTGTATTTTTTTTCAATTAGATTTCGTCCGTTTTTCCCCATAGTTTGTAATTCTTGAGGTGTTTTAGTTAAAAATGTGTTTAAACTTTTTATAAGTGGCTCTAGTCCTATGTCTATCCAATCCCCACAATTATTAACAATTAGGTCTTCCCAGGGAGTTCCTTTAGTAGTAATAACCGGCACTTTACAGGCCAAGGCTTCAGCAACTACAATGCCAAAATTTTCGCTATAGGTTGGAAGAACAAATAAATCGGCATTTTGATAGGTTTTTATTTTATTTTGACCAAAAACGGGTTCTTTTATACAAATTTGATGGTTTAGTTCATATTTTGCTATTAACTGTTTTAGGGATTCAATATATTTAAAATCCCCGTTCCCAACAATATCAACTTCCCAATTGTTGGTCATGTCTTTATCTAAAGTATTCCAAGCTTTAATCAATAACTCTATCCCTTTTTTTGGGTGGATGCGTGATAAAAATAGTAGTTTTCTTGTTTGATTTTGTTGCTTTTGATATTCAGGAAATTCGTTTAGATTAATTCCATTAGGAATAACGGCTAGAGGATTTTTATATCCTAGCGCTCTAATCTGTTCGGCTTCAGATCTAGCAGTGGCATGCAAACAAGTTGCGTATTTTAAGTCTTTATGTTGGAATAACTTTAGAGCTATTTGTTTTTTCAGTTTTGATTGTTCCAGGGCCCAAGGTTCTAACATGCCTCTTGGCGTGATGATGTACGGCACATTTTTCTTTCTTGCTGCTTTGGCCATTTGATGTACAGGTTGTTGCCATAGGCCGTGACCGTGGAATATATCCATTTTAGGTTTGCTTAAATTAAAATTTAAACTTTTAGAATATTTAATGCGATTACTATTATGAAACGTAATCATGCTGTTAGGAAAATTAAAAGTCTTAATTATAGGAAATGAACTGTTTAATGTATTTAACTCAATATTTATCTTAGAATCTTTTAAAAGGATGGCTTCAATAAGATGCGTTACACTTCGAGCTGGACCACCAGTGGATTTATCTATTGATGTGATTGTGTGGCTAATTTGCATTTTCAAGTAGTGAATTCATGTTATTGATCCAATTTTCAGATGACACAGTTTTACCATTTGAATGACTGGCACGACTCATCTCTAGTAATTCTTGATTTGTTAAAGACACTATTTTAAGCATAGTGTTATATAAGTCATTAACATTATTAGATTCAAATATTATTCCATTTTGGTTTGTTACAAATTGAGAAGCAGCCCCTACCTTGTCACTTACAATCATAGGATAGCTTGATAAAGCAAATTCATGAACAACAACCCCCCAAGGCTCAAAGTGACTAGGGAGTACGAATACACCTCCTTTTTTCGTGTATTCTTGAAGTTCATTTGGTTGTAGAAATCCTAAGTGGTTAATATCTGGGTGTTCAGTTTTTTGTTCATATAATTCACCTGTTCCTATACAAGTCAATTTCCAATTGTTGGATGTCGTTTCTTTTAGCTTTATAAAGGCATTCCACAGCTCTTCTATCCCTTTGATTTTTACGTAACGCCCTACAAAAACAAACTCATGGTTTATGTTAGTTCTTTGTTTAGTGAATTTTTTCTCATTAGCTACATACCAACCTGTAATTATGTTTTCTTTTTTGAACCCCAATTTTAAAGCGAAAGCTTTTTGAGTGGAACCAGGTACCCATATTTTGTTGAATTTAGGCTTAATGAATAACCTAGAGTATAAGAGTCCAAAATATTGTTTTAACGAACCTAGCCATTGGTTGTCCATTGTTAAGATACACGGTTTTTTTCTGTAGAACTTATTAATTACCGCATTATATTTGTGATTACTCCATCCACTACAAATAATTAAATTTGGATCGATTTCTTCAACTTTATCAATTAGTTTTATTTTATCAAAATGATCTTGATTTAAAAAAGTAATATTTTTTTCATTTAAATTTAACACAAACGGAGCTTCTTTTTCATCTGGACTTTTAATGAAAATGAAAAGTTCTACGCTTTCTCTAGAGGCATATGAGTTAAACATAGTTAACATATAGTCTGATAACCTGGAAAACAATATAACGACTTTTTTATTTTTCATATTTTGTTCGAAATTAAAAGGTTTATTTTGTCACCTACATTGACCAAGTCATAATTCTTATAGGCAAATAGGCCAATTTGTTTTTGTTTTTCTTCTAATTTTTTAATTTTTGTTAATGAGATAAGATCTTGAATAAGATTTTCTGCGGTTAAAGGATCACAAATCGTCATTAGGCCTTGAGGTAGTGCTGCTAAATCACCAACGTTTGTGGCTATTACAAGTTTAGAATTTCCTAAGTATTCATATACTTTTGAAGGGGTTTTAAAATTAGAGTGTCTTCCTGTTTCTTTTTGTAAAGCTACACAAACTTGCGTTTTATTTAGAAGATCGACGTATTCTTGATTCGAAACAAACCCAAAATATGTAATATCAAGGTGGGGTTTAAGGTTATTGACTTGCTCTTTTAACCAAGTAGCTTTGTGTCCTCCTCCAGTAATTAAAAAAGTAAACTTGTCTTTATATTTATTTTGAAAAACTAATAGATCTAATGCTTTAATAAAAATATCAATACCATGTTCAATTGCTATTTTTCCCGAAAATAATACAATCAATTTATTGGAGGTTTGGTTACTGATGTTTTTATTTACTTTAATGCAACCCGTAACTACTAGTGTTGACTTATTCTTTGGTAAAAATTTTTTAAATCGTTTAGTAGGTATGATGTAACAAGAACTCAATTTAGCAATAAATTTCATACATAAATAAAAAATAATTTGCTGTAAGGGCCGGTCTTCAGATGTTTTTTTAAAATCATTGAAGTTAGGCATAGAAATATCTTCAATATTATTTATAATTTTAAGTTTAGGTTTAATTAATCTTAGAACAAAAACAATAAATGCTAATTGTGGATCGAAATTATAGATAATAATATATTTTAGTTTTGTTCTATATGTTAAACGAATAACTAAATTAAAATAGCTGAAATAAGAATGAATTAAGCCCCAATAAGGAATAGCAAGCGCTTTAGCAAAAAAAATAATAACTCCCTTGTTATGCGTGAGAATTTTATTATATATGGTTTTTTTTTTATTAAATTTTATTCTAAAACTTACACCTGGCGAAACAATAATAGGAGTATAGTGTTTGGTCAGTGCCTGCGCTATTCGATTCATACGATTAGAACCCGCAGGGTTATTAGTGGGCAATTTTCTTTCTCCCACAATTTTTTCATTTAAAAAATTGCCTAAATATAATATGTATTCTTTGTTATCAATCAATGTTTTAACGAATTAAATATTTTTCACAACTTTTGCTGGTTGACCAACAGCTATAACGTTAGGTGGAATATAACCAGTGACGATACTTCCTGCTCCAATAACACTTCCTTTACCGATAAAGGCTCCTTTTAGAATTAATGAATGCATTCCTATAAATACATCATCTTCAATAACTACTTTCATTTTTTTATAGGTTCCTTATAATCTTTTGTTTTTAAATTATAATAGTTTGCATGGCGATCTTTAAAGTTTAAAGCGTGTGAGTCTGTGTCTGTTATAGTACAGTTGGCTCCAATCATAACTCGGCTCCCAATTGTTACTTTTAGAGCAGAAGCAATTATGCCTCCGCTCATTCCAAAATTGTCTCCAATTGTTATTGATGCATTTTTGTCTAGAGTAGATATCATACATTTACGATTTAGACCGTGTAGGTTTGCACTAAAAGATGAAAGTAGTCGAGCATTTTTTCCAATATATATTGAACTTTTAGG
The DNA here is from genome assembly GCF_002893765.1 of Tamlana carrageenivorans. Classification (NCBI taxonomy): domain Bacteria; kingdom Pseudomonadati; phylum Bacteroidota; class Flavobacteriia; order Flavobacteriales; family Flavobacteriaceae; genus Pseudotamlana; species Pseudotamlana carrageenivorans. The sequence continues at coordinate 2,341,621 of NZ_CP025938.1, forward strand.
GGTTTTTCTAAATTTAGGCAAACCTACGAACTCGCTTCCTTTCTCTAGTTGAACTCCCCAATAATAAGCTTTAAAGTAGGTGATAAAAGTATCAACTCTTTGTTTTATATAGGTTTGCCTTATTATTTTAAAGTAGTGGGGGAAGTATCTATCTTTAAATATTATCATTATCTATAGCTTTGAAAAATTCTTTAGGCGTTAAAAACAAGGAGGCCTCGTTTTTTATTACTTTTATATCTTTGTTCCACCATTTTAGTTTTAGTAACATATTTATTTCTTTTTCAGTAAAACGTTTTTTAATGACTTTAGCAGGAACACCTCCTACGACAGCATAATCATCAATGTTGTTTGTAACCAGAGCTCCCGCTGCTATTATTGCTCCATTTCCGATCGTTACTCCATCAAGAACAGTAACCCCGTAACCAATCCATACATCATTTTTTATCGTTACCAAGCTATGTTCGTCTATTTTAGAAATTTCATGTATTTTGGTTACTCCACTTGCTTTTTTTGAATAAAACCCTGGATATGTAGAAATATAATTTGTGGGATGAATACCTAAACCCATTTTTACTTTAGGAGCAATGGAACAAAATTTACCTATTTTAGCATTCATAATTTCTGAGCCTCCACCAATATATGTGTAAGAATCTATTTCTGTATCACTAATCTGAGATTTTCCATAAATTTTGACATCCTTACTAATTTTACAATTTTTTAAAGTTACTCCATTAATTAAATTGACATGAGGGTATTTAATAATGGAGATTATAGGGTTAAGATTTCTAGAAATCACTGACTTTATATAAAGGTAAATTGATTTAAACATTTTTAATTTTTGTTTTTATAAATCCTTTAGTTAATAAAAAATTAAAAAAGAAGGCCCAAAATAATAATGAAATAAATCCAGGGCTAAAATAAGTATTTTGAATTGTCATAAATGAACCAACGAAAAATAATCCAGAAAGGACATGTTTAGGAATACTTTTTCCAGTGAAATTAATTGTAATAATTTGTGAAATAAATGAAAGTATTAACATAGTTGTTAAAACAGAGTTTATACCAAAGTCATAAATTATATCAGGAATGATTGATCGAGGTATCACAGCTGCAGAATTATTATTCTTTAGGAATTCAAAAAGTGTAGATATCAAAACCTCTTTTTCTTTAGAATAGTCTATAAGACCTAATCTATCTGAAAAATTAGCAAACCATCCAAAGTTTAAAAAGCCATTGGTTTCACCCGCATTGTAAATTGAATCAGTTAACCAGCTATCTAATGCTCCAGAAGTTGATACAGGCCAACCAACTATTGTTAAGTAAAGATTAAGCTTTTCTCCATAACCACCTCTGAAGAAGCCTATAGTAGAAAAAATAAGGAGCATTGTTCCAAAACCTAGAACTATTTTTTTAAGTTCTCTTTTATTTATTATAATTAATTTCTTTGAACAATATGCTCGCATTAACAAAAAGCTACTGAAATAATGTATTAAAGGAAAAATTAGAAATGTCCGCGTAGCATTAGCTAAAAAAAGGGGAGAAGCATACAATATGATTTTAAATAATTTTTTTAGGTTCATGCCATCGAAATTGTCTTTTATACCTTGAACAATAATAAAAAAATAAACAATTACAGAAATATGAGTTCCTAACCAGCTAAAAAAGTTAAAGCTTCTTTTGTTATAAACACTTCGTAGTTCAGAAAATATGTTCGCACTTAATCCTACCTGAGATATTCTTTGAGCAAAAAATATTAGACCTATAATTAAAAGAATATTCAGGAATCTTTTTGAGATTACTTCAGAAAGTATAATACTTTTTTCATGTAGTCTGGTTAAATTTATTTTGCTCTTACTACTAGTCTTTTTTATAGAAAGTATCATTGAGCCAAGAGAGAAACCTAAAAAAGCACCAATATGTAACCTAGAAATATAGTACAATTCTAATGATCCCATTTTGTTTATTAGACCATTGTTTTGAAATGAAATTGTTCCTAAGATTAGAAAGAGCCAGCCAGTCCAAAAAGAGGTGGCAGCAGTAATGATCCTTTTATTTAAAGCTAATGCTAGCTTAATGTTTATAATAGCAAATATAATAATTTGGATGAGCAGTTGTTGAAGGTTTTCACAAATCATTGCTACAATTTAATGAGGTAATTTAAAAATTCCACCATGTTGCGAACTATTATTGTCTATATAACAGTTTATATATCCTCCAATATCTAATACTACAGTGTTTAAGGGCTCAAGTTGCTTTAATATATGGGCAGACCCAATTCCTGCAGCAACTAAGCATAAGTCTATAGGTTTATTTAAAGTATCAAGGTTAATAATTTCTTCCATCGAGGCTTTTTTTGAAATTCTAAGAAATAATACTTCGTTAACACCTAATTTTAATAGTGTGTTTTTAATTTTAGGTTCGGAGTTGTCATCACTACCTGTTACAACTAAAATTGTTCTGTTTTTGTAAAAAGCTTCCCATCCAGGTCTTACTAGTAAACCACAAACAAAATGAAAAGGTATGTAATTGCTTGAATTAAAAGTTATATTATGTTTTGCAAAAAAAGAAGTTAAATACTTGTTATACTCTACAAAAGCATTTAATCCGTTTTCATTAAAATAACAAGCTAATTGTCCTTTTTGGGATATATATTTTATATTTTCTATAAGGTCTTGTCTTAATTGTTTTACTTTTTCAGGCGCATACTCCTCTCCCCATGAAGTTTTCCATTTATCAGGGTTTTTAATTCTTAACTTTTCAGCTGTTACAGCTATCAATTCTTTCCATAGTGGTTTTTTATAAAAGTTATATTTTCTGCCCATTAGGAAACGATATTCACCGTCGGCCATTCTATAGATAGGAAAGTACTCTTTTCCCATTTTAGAAAGTATCAGCTTTTTGTATTCTTCGAACCAGATGTTAAAATGAGTATCTTTAAAACTATAGGCATCAAGAAAACCACCATATGCTTTGTCGGCACTTTCTAATCCTACGTGGTTTATGTTTACTTTATATTTTAATGACATTGTATTTCGCTTATTAATTGATTTGTGAAATCTTTCCAAGTATGGTTAATGGATTTAATTTGGAAAGATTCATGTGTTGTTTTTAATGATTGTTTTATTTTAGAAGCCAAGTCGAGTGGATTACCTGCTTCAAAAAGTTGATATTTTATATTGTCAATGTCTACTAAATCTTCAATTCCGGTATTAGGAGTAGCAATAATTGGTAAATTAAAATATTTAGCTTCAGTTAAAACTAAAGCTAATCCTTCTTCAAAAGATGGTAAACAAAACAATGATGCTTCCTGATACTTTTCTATAAGTTTTTGACCTCTCAATATTCCAAAATACTTAATGAAATGTTCATCTAGTAGACTTTGGTCGATACCTTTTTGAAGTGCACCAACAAGCCATAACTCTATATTAGGGATTTCTTTTTGTACCTCCTTTATCGCTTGTATTAATACTCCTGTTCCTTTTCTAGGGCTTAATTGCCCTACGAATAGTATCTTATTAGTTAATCGTTGTTTGGATATATTAATATGTTTAAATCTACTAGTGCTGAAGGCGTAGGGGATCTTTATTAGTTTATTGTTGTTTATTCCATGTTTAGTAAAAGTTCGTTTTACAAAACTAGAAGGTATAAGTATATAGTCGGCCGAGTTATATTCACCAATTTCACGTTCTATAAAAGTCTCGGGGTGTTTAGCATATTTAAAGTTGTGAAATTCTCCTGCTTGCTGTTTTAGCTTAATATTTTCAAGAGTATGTGTTGAACCTCTATCTAATATTTTTGTAACATTTTTAAATTTGGAATGTTCAAATATCTCTTTACTGTAACCAGCAAAACTGATGATTACATTTGAAGTTTTAGGAATGAATGGGATTACTGATTTAGTAAATAAATTTGCATATCCGTTTACTGGTAGTTCTTTTTTTAATAACATTCTATAGCTTCGCTTTACAACTTCAAAAATAGGTAGGCCGATATAATGTTTTCTTGGAATACCATATTTTTTAGCGATAGAATAAGGCATCGTAGAAATTAGTTTATCCAATAGGCCCTTTTTATAAAGTTCAGCAGCATAGTCAAAGGCATGAAATTTTCCATTAACAACAACTGTGATCATTTTGTGGTTATGTTTTTGCATATTATTTTTTTACAAATTTCGTATAAATTTCTTGATAGATATTTTTAGAATTATTATCAAATAGGTATGTTGAAATAAAGTAAATTGTTGCTGGAATGATACTGTTAATAAGTATTTTAGTCCAGTTATTGAATTGGGCGTCAAATGTTATTAAATATGTTGTGCCAAATATTATTAAAGCGATAAAAAAATATTTAAAAGATATATTAAGAATTGTCCTAATTTCAATATTGTAATATTTTAGAGATATTGCTAACAAATATAGATTGAAAAAAATATTGTAAAGCGAAACAGATACTGCTGTACCTATAGTACCGTAGTATTTTGTAGCTAATGTAATAGATATTATAAAAATAGTAACACCTTGTAGTGAAAGGATGGCTTGTTTGTAAAAAGCATTTTTTAACTTAAGAGAAATAGCCCAAACGGTTGAAGCGACATTAAAACCGATACCTATTGATAAAATTTGAACTATTAAAATAGATTCTTTCCATTTCGGTTCTAGAAAAATAGTCATCAAAGGCTCTGCTAATGTAGCTTGTAAAAAAGAAAAACACATTCCAAATAATGAAAAAACTGTTATTATTTTTATGAGAATAATTTTAATTTTCTCTTTGTTTTCTGTGTTTATCTTTCTAAGAATAGGAAAAAACACTGGAGTTAAAGAATTCACTAAAAGACCTATTACTTGAACACTTAAGCTATAACCCATAAAATATAAACCAACTGCTTGTGTAGAAACGAAAAGACCAATAATCAAGTAATCAGATTGTCTAATTATAGTTTGACAAATGTTGTGTAAAAAACCCCATAAACTATTAGATAATAGATATGTGTAATGATGTAGCGAGAAGTGGAATAAATGCTGAACATTTGCTATTTTGTGTATTAAGAAATATCTTGAAATGGAAGCAACTACAGGAGCTAATACAAAGCTATAAATACCGAGATTAAGTAGAACAAAGCTAACTAAAAGAAAATTTGAAATAAAAAACTCTAAAAGCCTAATAAAGGAGAGTTGCTTAAACTTTAAATCTATTCGTAATTTTGCATCAGCAATAACACTCATGGCGTTAAAAGGTACGCAAAAGGAGAAAATTAATATTAAATAAGTGATTTCTATGTCTTGAAATAAGTATATACCAGTAATAAGCCCTGTTAATATACTAATTAGAAAGCAAGCAAGTGATGTTAATGCTGCAATAGATTTCGCTAAATTAAATACTTTAAAATACATATGCCCTCGACTGACCATTACATCCGAAAGTCCTAACGCTTGTATTAAAAAAATAACAGAAGTAATAGAAGTAGCAATACTTACCTTACCAAAATCCTCGGGGACAAGTAGCCATGCTAAAAACAATTGCGTTGTTAAGGCTATTAACTTAGTACCAACTGTTTGGATACCTGTCCAAATAAAACCTGTCGTAATATTTTTTTGTAGAGTACTCAATTTTATTGAAGTGGGAATTTTTTTATAGAATATTTGAGTTTATCCAAAATTTTGTGTTTTTGAAAAATAATTTCAAAATTCATAGGTTAAAATAATATAGATTATAACCTGTTTGGAAAACAAATATACAATTGATTGTAAATTTGGCCCCATTTAAATCGTGTTTTCTTCCATTTTTTGCTGATGCTTTGAGCTGCTAAATATATGGATTTCAGTGCTGCATCATCATGAGGAAAGACTTTTTTGTTGCGTGTATATTTTCTTAAACTGGCATTAAAACTCTCAATGATATTGGTAGTATATATAAGTTTTCTAATCTCTTTTGGGTAGTTTAAAAACGCGGTCAAATTATCCCAATTGTTTTCCCAAGACTGTACGGCAGAGAGGTATTTATCTTCCCAATTTTGTTTAAAGACTTCGAAAGCCTCTAAAGCGAATTTCTCATTATCGGCTTGATAAATAGCTTTAATATCGACCATTATTGATTTGCGGTCCTTATAGCTCACATATTTTAAAGAGTTTCTAATTTGATGTACGATACATATTTGACGTATACTACCTGGAAAAATAGCTTCTACAGCTTTATCTAATCCAGAGAGGTTATCCGAACACAGAAAGAAGATATCTTTTACGCCTCTAGAGCGCAGATCGTCTAAAATGGACATCCAAGCAGCTGCCTTTTCTGTCTCCACAATACTCATGCTCAAAATATCTTGTTGCCCTTCGGTATTCACCCCTAAAACTATCATACAGGCTTTAGATATTACCTTGCCTTCTTGACGTATTTTATAATGAATAGCATCTATCCAGACAATGGGATATACGTCTTCTAAAGGTCTATTCTGCCATTGTTTGATGTCTTCCAATAATTGATTGGTGATAATGGATACCTGTGATGTGGAATACTGCACTCCATAGGTACTTTCAATAAAATCAATAATATCGCTATTGCTCATACCTTTGGCGTAAAGCAGTTGAATACAATCTTCTAATTCTTGACTAATCGATTGATGTTTGGGGACAATAACAGGCTCAAAGCTCGCTTGACGATCTCTGGGGATTTTGATGCGTTGTTCGCCGTTATGAGTCTTGATAGTTTTCTCTGAGAAACCATTGCGCTGGTTGTTCTCAATTACAGAACCTCCTTTTTGAAACCCTAAGTGGGCAGTCATTTCTGCTTTTAAAAGTGATTCAATACCACGTTTAAGCAACTGTTCCTTGACCTGGTCAAAGTCCTCCTTGTTGCTGATTTTGCCGATCAAGGCGTCTAATTGTTTTTCTAAGTCTGAGTTCATAAAATAAAAATTTAAAAGTAAATTTTTTGCCTATGAATTTCAAAATCATTTTTAAACTAACTAACAGCAAAAACACAAAATAGTTTACAGTCCCGAATATTTAAGTAATTAGATATTATATTGAGCAATATTTCTATAACATATTTGTCTATATAGGCTGTAACCAAATTTTATAATTCAGATCTTTCATGGATTGGTTTTAATTACATTTTTTTATAGCCTAACAGTTTAAAATCAGAGTTAAATATTTCCTCCACTAGCTTTTTAGTTTCAGAATTGTAAAAATTTATGTAACTACTCTCTTTTCTTTGTTGACCAATATGTGGAATCTCAGCTGTTTTTATATTATAATTTTTTTTAAATGTTTTAAAATCTTCCTGTAAATTTTCAAATCTTATAAGATTTTCAACAACAATATTACCTTCTTTATCTCTTAGAAAATCAATTTGAGGTCGTTTATGGGCTAAAGCATTATGGTCTCGACTAGGTGCTGCATAGTAGTTTTGTAAGAAATCCAAAAAGCTATTATATCCTTGCCCCATATGATGGTAACTCGATACAGCTCGGTCGTATGGGTTTCTTACAATAGCTACTTTTATGGAGTTGTTAAGAGTTTCTGTGTCAATTAAGTTTAATAATTCTATTTCTGCGTAGGTTAAATGCTGCATGGCAAGTGTAATATCATGCACTCCCCATAGTCTTGGAAGTGCTTTTTTGTCCAATGTCTTTTTTAAAATAAGTTTTCCAAAACGGTTAATATTAGAACGCCACTTATATTTATTAACTTCTCGTTTTGAGGTTATTCCCAATGCAACTTCAAAAGATTTTCCTGCACATTTAGGTATATGAATAAATAGTGTGTTGTGTTTTTTAGAATATGGCATTTGTTAAATTTTAAAATAAAATGTTTCGTTATTACTGATTACTTGACTAAAAACCAAGCATTCAACAATGCTTCACGATTATAAAGCATATTTTCACCAGTACCTTGATCGATCACGTCAAACCCTGCTGCTAAGCATATGGCGTTCCCCGCTGCGGTATCCCATTCCATAGTAGGGGCAAAGCGTGGGTAGCAATCGGCAACACCTTCAGCAACCATGCATAATTTTAAACTACTGCCTTTAGAAATGGTTTCAACCTCTCCATGTTTTTCTTTCATGTCGTCTATGAATTCCTGTGTTTCAGATGATAGGTGTGAACGGCTAGCGACAATAGTAAATTTTTCCTTTTTTATGGATAAAGGGAGTTTATCTGCTGAGCTTATTAATGCGTCTAGAGTAAAATCCAAAGACGGGTTAGTGTCTTTATAGGCACCAATTTCGGTATTCGCAAAATACAAGGTATTAAGCGCAGGGACATATATAACACCGATGGTTGGTATCTGATTTTCTACAAAAGCGATATTAACGGTAAACTCCCCATTTCTTTTGATGAATTCTTTAGTGCCGTCAATGGGGTCTACAATCCATAGTTGGTTCCAGTGTTTTCGTTCTTCGTAAGGAAGGTGCTGCCCTTCTTCGGATAGAATCGGGTAGGTGAGTGTTTCTAATGCCTTAACAATAATGTTGTGGGATTCGGTATCGGCTTTGGTTAGCGGAGAATCATCACTTTTGAAATTGACGTCGAAATTTTCATTTTCGTAAATTTCCATGATGCGGGCTCCGGCTTTTAGGGCGGCGGTAATGGCTAGGGTTGTTAGGTGTTTCAAATTGAGATAAAAGTTAAAAGTACAAAGTTAAAAGTTAAAAAGAGGTTTAATCGTTTAATCGTTTAATTGGAACTACGATTGGTGTGTTTTGTTTCAAGTTTAAGGTTTAAATTGACTGTTGACTGTTGAGTTGTCATTCCGATTGTAATGAGGAATCTCATGTTTGTGTTTAGAGATTCTTCAGTCGTTCCTCCTTCTGAATGACATACAGGCTTATTTGTTTATTTGTTTAATCGTTGAATTGGGATTACGATTGGTGTGTTTTGTTTCAAGTTTGAGGTTTAAATTGACTATTGACTATTGACTATTGACTATTGACTATTGACGGTTGACTTGTCATTCCGATTGTAATGAGGAATCTCATGTTTGTGTATAGAGATTCTTCAGTCGTACCTTCTTTTGAATGACAGATGGTTGACTATTAACGGCCGTTTCACGATTAAACCAATAATCGTTTAAACGATTGAACTTAAAAGACCATTGCCCATTAATCAAAACTTTTAAGTTATTGGTATTTTATTTTTTAATTGAGTTTATCTGGATTTTTAGAAATTTTTCGGTCTTCACTATTTAGTTTTCTACTCACTTTGTTTATGTCTTCTTCTGGTTTTAAATTTTCAGGAGTGATTCCTCTTGAAAGCAATGTTTTCCTTACTGTAGAATTATTTGTAATATGTTCCTTTGAAATAGCCGATTCTGTTTTCATTTTTTTGTTTTTAGCATTGAATATTGTTATTTCAGTTGCAAAGTCCTTAGCCTTTAAAAGAATAGTGGGCATGAAATCAGCTAATGGTTTGTTTTTTATATCCCATTTCTTTTTCATTTCTTGAGTGGTTCTACCGAAAAGAGCTGTATCTCCTTTACTTCTAATTAAAGCAAAGTTTTTGTTACCACCTGTTTGTTCGAAAATAACTTGAGATAATTCTTTTTCTGTTTCTTTTAGTTTATTTCTAGCTTGCACACGTTCGAATTCAAGCATTTTTTGTTCAATAATTTCAGCCTTTCTCGTCTGAACAGCAAAATATCTTTGAGCAAACGCTATTTTTTCTTTTCTAGGATCTCCATTTTGAGCAATCAAATAGCAGGCGTATCTTGTTAGCATGATATCTGCTATTTCCTTTTCTGTTCCAGACCCAATAGCGACCATTTTCCCGACGTCAGCAAAATGGTTGGTAATCTCCTCTCCAGATAGTTCACATGCAGTTTTTGCTTTTGATATAACATTTTGGAAATTATCCCATTTGGAGTAATCCAACAAATGCTGTAGATCTCGAGCTAGCCAAAATTCAACCCCTTCTTTGGTTTTTTGTGAATTGGACTCAAAATTACCTGTAAGTGTTTTTATTATATCTGATTTCATGAGGGCTTTCTGATGATCTTTGATTATTGACTATTGACTATTGACTATTGATTATTGATTATTGACTGTTGACTTGTCATTCCGATTGTAATGAAAAATCTTTTGTTTGGGGTTTAAGATTCTTCAGTCGTTCCTCCTTCTGAATGACAGATGGTTGACTATTAACCAAAAACTAACAACTAACAACCATTATCCATCACCTATATCACCATGCCAGCTGCAACGGTTTCATTCGTGGCGTCATCAACGAGAATAAAACTACCTGTTGTTCTGTTTTCTCGGTAAGAATCGACCATAAGTGGTTTTGTAGTTCTAATTTTAACCTTAGAGATGTCATTCATTTTAAGCGCGCTATCGTCTGTAATACGATCTAAGGTTTCGATATCAATTTTATAAATGATTTCTTTAATCATCGCTTTTTGATCATTAGATGTGTGTCTGATACTGTATTTTGCTCTTGGTTTTGCTGTATCGTTGTGTAACCAACATAGCATGACCTCAATATCTTGAGAGGCATCGGGTTGGTTTTTGGAACGTACAATCATATCGCCACGGCTTATGTCGATATCGTCTTCTAGGGTTATAGAAACCGACATCGGCGCAAAGGCTTCATCAAGTTTGCCGTCTAAAGTGTCTATTGTTTTTATTTTAGAGGTAAAACCAGAAGGCATCACGGTAACATCATCACCCGGTCTAAAGATACCACTAGCAATTCGGCCCGCGTAGCCTCGATAATCTCTGTGAGAATCATTTTGTGGGCGTAGCACGGTTTGTACTGGAAAACGACCATCCACTTTATTGATGTCGCTACTAATATGCATGGTTTCTAAGGTATGCAACATCGGCGCGCCTTGGTACCAAGGCATATTTTCCGATCTATTCACAACATTATCCCCTAAAAGGGCGCTCACAGGAATAAAACGCACATCTTTCACTAATAACTTAGACGCAATTTCTTCGAATTGAGCTACGATATTGTTAAATACCTCCTCTGAAAAATCAACTAAATCCATTTTATTAATACACACAATAACATGTGGTATTTGTAATAAGGAAGCAATAAAAGCATGACGCTTGGTTTGCTCTATAACACCGTGGCGCGCATCGATAAGGATGGTAGCCACATTGGCTGTTGAGGCACCGGTAACCATATTTCTGGTATACTGAATATGTCCTGGGGTATCGGCGATTATAAATTTACGTTTAGGCGTCGTAAAATATCGGTAAGCCACGTCGATGGTAATACCTTGTTCACGCTCGTCTCTTAACCCATCGGTGAATAATGCTAAATCGACTCCTTCATGGCCTTTCTTTTTACTGGTGGTTTCAATAGCTTCTAATTGGTCTTCGAATATAGATTTTGAATCGTATAGTAGACGTCCGATTAAGGTGCTTTTGCCGTCGTCTACACTTCCTGCTGTTGTGAATCTTAGGAGTTGGTTGTTGTTTAACATGGGTTTTGTTGTGTTTTATTTTTTGATAGGGCTTCGACAGGCTCAGTGTGACATTGCGTTTTCGTTTTATTCTTTTATTTAAGTGGTCACTCTGAGCTTGTCGTTAATGTCACCCTGAGCTTGTCGAAGGGTAATCAAAGTTTGGAGTTCTATGCTTCGAAAGTGCTTCGACAAGCTCAGCATGACAAAAAACTCAGCATGACATGGCGTGTTTATTTAACGCCACCATATTCAGTATAATTTTTCGAAAATTCTACAAGTTTATCCCAATCTTCTTCTATTAAAGCTTGTTTTTTTCTTCTGCTCCAGCCTTTTAACTGTTTTTCTTTTTGAATTGCTATGTTAATATCAGTAAATTCTGCAAACCATTTTAAAACTACAGGCCTTTTATTATAAGTGTAAGAGCCTTTGTCTTTTCCTGTATTATGTTCCGTTATGCGTCTTGTTAAATTAGAAGTGACTCCGATGTAAAATGAATTATCTTGGCATTGTAGCATATAAACATAATAAGTTTTCAATTTTCTGTGTTTCTTTTAGGGGCTTCGGCAGTACTTCGACTGCACTTCGACAAGCTCAGTGTGACATTGTATGTATATTAATGCCTTAGATTTTATTTTTACAAAGCAAATTTGTTTCATGTTGTGTTGTCACCCTGAGCTTGTCATTGTTGTCACCCTGAGCATGTCGAAGGGTAATCAAAGTTAGGTGTATCTTTCTTCGTAGGTGCTTCGATAAGCTCAGCATGACTTGACGTGTTTTATTTTATTGCTTCGATGATGTTTAGACGGCCCTTCGATAGTACTTCGACAAGCTCAGTGTGACAATACGTCTTTTATTACTCTTCAATCAAAAATACCCCTGACGCTTACGATCTTCCATAGCAGATTCTGAGCGTTTGTCGTCACTTCTATTGCCTCTTTCTGTTTGGCGCATGCCAGCAACTTCATCGGCAATTTTTTCTAAGGTATCGGCTTCTGATTCTATACCACCGGTGATCGTGATGTCACCCAAAGTTCTGAAACGGATTTTTTTAGTGACAATTTCTTCATGGTCTTCAAGGACTAAGAACTCCGAATTTGGAATCCAAGTGTCTTGTCTCCATACCACTTCGCGTTCATGAGCATAGTAAAGTGATGGTATGGCGATGTTTTCTCTTTTAATGTAGTTCCAAACGTCCATTTCGGTCCAGTTTGAAATAGGGAAGGCCCTAAAGTGTTCGCCTTCAAAATGCTTTCCGTTAAAGATGTTCCATAATTCTGGACGTTGGTTTTTTGGATCCCATTGTCCGAAATCGTCTCTATGAGAGAAGAAACGTTCTTTAGCTCGAGCTTTTTCTTCATCGCGACGGCCGCCACCAATAGCACAATCTATTTTGTTGGCTTCAATAGCATCGAGAAGCGTTGTAATTTGTAAAGCATTACGAGTAGCATTTTTTCCTTTTTCTTCGGCTACACGTCCGTCATCAATGGATTCTTGTACAGACCCCACAATAAGGGTAGCGCCTAAACCTTTAATGATATCATCTCTAAATTGTATCGTTTCTGGGAAATTATGTCCGGTATCCACATGCATTAAAGGGAAGGGGATTTTAGCCGGGTAAAATGCTTTTTTAGCTAAGTGTGTGACTAAGATAGAATCTTTACCTCCTGAAAATAAAATAACAGGGTTTTCGAATTGCGCCCAAACTTCGCGTAACACGTAAATCGCTTCAGACTCTAATTCATCGAGATAATTTAAATAGTACTTACTCATGGGTTCTTAGTTCTAATTTATTTTTAATAGCTTGATATATGATGTCTACCGATTCTTCAATAGTATTTAGGTGTGATACTTCCACATCTGGGTTTATAGGCGCTTCGTAAGGCGCTGATATGCCCGTCATATTTTTAATTTCTCCAGCTCTTGCTTTTTTGTAGAGTCCTTTAACGTCACGTTGTTCACAAACTTCGAGGCTGGTATTCACGAAAACTTCCACAAAATTTTCAGGAGTTACCGTATCCTTTATAAATTGACGGTCTTTTTGATAAGGCGCCACGAAAGCTGCTAATACCACTAAGCCAGCATCGATAAAAAGTTTAGAAATTTCACCAATACGGCGGTTGTTTTCTGAACGGTCTTCGGGAGAAAATCCTAAATTTTGATTAATACCACGCCTCACATTATCGCCATCCAATACATAGGTGTGTTTTTTTTCTGAATTCAATCGTTCTTCTAAAGCGTTTGCTAAAGTCGATTTTCCTGAACCCGAAAGCCCGGTGAAAAAAATTAAAAAGGAATTATGGCCATTGAGCTTTTGTCGCTCTAATCGACATATTTTGTATTCGTGGTTGGTTATGTTTTTTTCCATTCGGATAATCGTTTTCTCTTTTCTAATCCAAAATCTATTTTATACCAAGCCCGTTCGTGTAGGTAATATAAAAGCATTTTTGAAAGGACTTCTGCAGCACCAATGCTTAATCCTGTTAGCGGGTTTCCTGTAATGACCCAGGCTAATATCATGGTGTCTAGGGTACCTACAATGCGCCAAGTAATGGTTTTGAAGAGGTGTCTTTTTTTACTAGAGGTGATATTTATTCTAAACCAAATTTGCTCATGCAGGTAATACAAAAGCATTTTGGTAACCACTTCGAAAGCACCAACTTTTAACCCTATAAACGGGTCTCCAGAGATTAACCAAGACAATAGAATCGTATCTAAAGTCCCGATGATACGCCAAGTAATGGCTTTAATTATATGTCTTTTATGTATTTTTTTAGACACGTTTACTTACCAATAGATTGCACTTGAAATCCGATAGCCTCTAAGGCTTCTTGATTCAGTACATTACGACCATCAAAAACAAAGGCAGGCTTACTCATGTTATCGTAAATTTTTTGCCAATCGTATGATTTAAACTCGTCCCATTCGGTAAGTACGGCAATGGCATGTGCACCTTCTACAGCTTTGTACGGATCGGTTTGGGTTTGTAGGTATTTGGCGTTTTCTGTTTCTGTGCGGGTGCTAAGATAATTTAAGTCCGCTTGCATTTGCTTTGCAGACACCTTAGGGTCGTACACGTAAATTTGAGCTTGCTCGTCGATAAGGCGATCGGCTACGTATATGGCTGCAGATTCGCGGGTATCGTTGGTGTCTTTCTTGAATGCCCAACCTAAAAAGGCAATTTTCTTTCCAGAAACGGTATTGTATAAAGTCGATACGATATTGTTGGCAAAACGATCGCGTTGGTGGTTGTTCATGATGATGACTTGCTCCCAGTAATCGGCCACTTCGTTTAAACCTAAAGATTTTGAGATATAAACTAGGTTTAAAATATCTTTTTGAAAACACGACCCGCCGAAACCTACGGATGCTTTTAGGAATTTAGGTCCGATTCGCGAGTCCATACCAATAGCTCTGGCTACTTCTTCCACATTAGCTTGGGTAGCCTCACAAAGCTCTGAAATGGCATTTATAGAAGATACGCGTTGCGCTAAAAAGGCATTGGCCACGAGTTTTGACAATTCTGAAGACCATAGGTTGGTTGTAATAATTTGAGCTTGAGGTACCCATGCCCCATAAACATCCACTAAGGACTGAATGGCAGCTTTACCCTCAGGCGTTTGATCGCCACCAATAAGCACGCGATCGGGATTTGCTAAATCGGTCATTGCTGTACCCTCAGCTAAAAATTCTGGGTTTGATAAAATTTGGAATTTTACGCCATTCCCTGTGTTATCTAAAATACTCTTGATGGCCTGTGCGGTTTTTACAGGAAGGGTAGATTTTTCAACAACGATTTTATCGGAAGTAGCGACTTCGGCAATTTGTCTTGCACAAAGTTCCACATATTTTAAGTCGGCTGCCATGCCTTTTCCAGCACCATAAGTTTTAGTAGGCGTGTTTACCGAAATAAAAATCATATCGGCCTCAGCAATAGCTTGATTAACATCGGTAGAGAAGAAGAGGTTTCTGCCTCGGGCTTCCTCAACCACCGCATCTAAACCAGGTTCGAAAATGGGAAGTTTCGATAAATCGGCATCGTTCCAATCGGCAATACGCTGCTCGTTTAAATCAACAACCGTTACCTTAATATCTGGGTTTTTTTGTGCGATTACCGACATGGTGGGTCCACCCACATAGCCTGCGCCAATACAGCAGATTGATTTGATTTTTTTGTGGATAGTGGTTGCTGGTTGCTGGTTGGTTGTTGGTGATGTTGTTTCTACTGACATAATATTTTTGACTGTTGACTATTGACTGTTGATCTTTGACTTTTGACTGTTGACTATTGACTATTGACTGTTGATCTTTGACTTTTGACTTTTGACTGTTGACTGAAGTTCGTTTACCATTTAAAAATACACTTTGACTATTGGAAGTTTATGTCGATTGGCTATTTTTAACTATTAACTATTAACTATTAACTATTAACTTTTGACTGTTGACTATTGACCTTTGACCTTTGACCTTTGACCTTTGACTTTTGACTGTTGACTTTTGACAGAAGACGGAGGACAGAAGACCGAAGACTGTTGAGACTTCGACTGCACTTCGGCAGGCTCAGTGTGACATTTCTCAGTGTTTTTTTGTTGTTTATTTTTTTGAATAACGTTTAAATTTTCATGTTAGTTAATGTCCCCTTGAGGATTACCGAAATGAAAACATTGTTTTCAGTGAAGGTGCCTGGCGTAGCCATTAGGGGGGCGACCGCACTTCGACTGCATTCCGAAAGGCTCAGTGTGATTAACGTGATTTTGCATATAGCGTAGGGCATATAGCTTATAGCATATTGCCTACATCTTCACTTCTTTAAACGAATCTTCATGCTTTAAAAACCATGCGTAGGTATCTTTGATACCTTCCTCCAAACTAATAGCTGCTGTCCAACCTAGGTGGTTCATTTTAGAAACATCCATGAGTTTGCGTGGTGTGCCATCTGGTTTGTTTGTGTCCCAAACGATCTCGCCTTGGTGACCGACTATTTTTTGAATGGTTTCGGCAAGGGTTTTTATGGTAACATCTGTGCCTGTGCCTACATTGTATAAATGCTCTGGTAATTTGTTTTCTACGGCGTAAATTACGGCTTTTGCTAAGTCGTTAACATGTAAAAACTCGCGCATTGGGGTGCCGCTGCCCCATAAAGTGACAGTTGACTGTTGACTGTTGACCTTTGACAGTTCTTGGCCATTGACGTTTTTCGCTTCATGGAATTTTCGAATCATGGCTGGTAAAACATGCGATGATTTTAAGTCGAAATTATCATAGGGACCGTAAAGGTTTGTAGGCATAAGGCTAACAAAGTCTTTACCGTATTGATCTCTTATGGCTTTACACAAACGGACTCCCGAAATTTTAGCAATGGCATAACCGTCGTTTGTAGGCTCTAGCGGACCAGTTAGTAAATAATCTTCTTTTAAAGGTTGCGGTGCCAGTTTTGGATAAATACAAGAGCTTCCTAAGAAAATAAACTTAGAAACGTCCTGCTTATGAGCAGCATCAATTAAATTGTTTTGAATTTGCATGTTTTCTAGCAAGAATTCAAACTGGTATTGACTATTCGCTAAGATGCCACCTACTTTGGCTGCAGCATCGATGATAACATCAGGTTTTTCTGTGCTTATAAAGTCGTTTACGGCTTTTTGATTGCGCAAATCGAGTTCTTTACTGGTCTTGCCTATAAGGTTGGTATATCCTTCGGACTCTAAAGCGCGCCATATGGCTGAACCTACCATGCCGCGATGGCCGGCGATGTATATTTTGGATGTTTTGGTCATGGGTTATTGTTGGCTATTGACTGTTGATCTTTGACTATTGACTGTTGACTGTTGACTGTTGACAGAAGTTCGTTTACCGTTGAAAAATACACTTTGATTGATGAAAGTGTATGTCGATTGGCTGTTTTTAACTATTAACCTTTGACTGTTGAGTATTGACTGTTGACTGTTGATCTTTGACTGTTGACTATTGACGAGGTTTCGATGAAGTTTAGACTTTGTATATTATAATTGATACATGCTTGGCTAGTTGATATTCTTTTTTATTTGTCAAGTGTCAAGGGTGAAAAGTCAACTGTTAACGATCTTTTTAATTGATTACATTCATAGTTTTTATTTGTCAAGGGTCAAAGGTCAAGGGTCAAAGTTTAAGCATCAGACATTGATGTCTTCTTTTTTTATTTTTTGAATAAAAGCATTAATTCTTCTTTCTAAACTTTTAACTTTTTCTATGAGTTGCCTTATTGTTTCGGTATCCCCGTAATCTAAATCTTGAATTATTTTTAATAGTGTTTCTACTTCAAATGCTGAGCCAAGGCTCATTTCTAAAAAACGATTAAAATCTTTTGATGATGATTTAGCAGCGCCTTCTGCCATATTATTAACTATGGAGATCACAGCTCTTCTGATTTGAGAACTTAGACCATAAATTTCTTCCTTTGGCAATTCTTTTGTTAAAAGGTATATATCCTTTACAAATTCCATCCCATCGGTGTATATATCCCATGCTCTAAAGTTTCTCATTTTTTATTGTTAACCTTTGACTGTTGACTGTTGACTGTTGACTGAAGTTCGTTTACCGTTGAAAAATACACTTTGATTAATGAAAGTTTATGTCGATTGGCTGTTTTTAACTATTAACCTTTGACTATTGACTATTGACTATTGACTATTGACTATTGACTGTTGACTGTTGACAGATGAGGAAAGACGAAAGACTGTTGACTATTGACGAGGTTTTGACGAAGTTTAGACTTTGTACTTTATAATTGATTACATTCATTGTTTTTATTTGTCAAAGGTCAAAGGTCAAAGGTCAACCGTCAACCATGATCATTTTTAACTGTTGACATTCATAGTTTTTATTTGTCAAAGGTCAAAGGTCAAAAGTCAACCGTCAACCGTCAATGATCATTTTTAACTGTTGACATTCATAGTTTTTATTTGTCAAGTGTCAAAAGTCAAAAGTCAAAAGTCAACCGTCAACCGTCAAAGGTCAAAAGTCAAAGGTCATCAAGCATCTACTCATAATAATTCAACGTTCTATAATCGGCATCCGCTAAATACTGATCCTTCTTCATGAGGTGTAAATCGCTTTGCATCATATCTTTTACGAGGTCAGCTAGGTCATATTGACATTCCCAACCTAGTTTTTTGTTGGCTTTAGAGGCATCACCAATGAGGAGTTCTACTTCAGTAGGTCTAAAATACCTAGGGTCTACCGCTAAAACTTCTTTGCCAATTTCTAATTGGTAATCGGGATGGCTACATGATTTTACATAGGCTTTTTCATCAACACCTTCACCTTTAAATTCTAGTTCGATACCTACTTCAGCAAAACTTAATCGTACGAAATCTCTAACGGTCGTGGTTTTTCCTGTGGCAATGACCCAATCTTCAGCTTCATCAGCTTGAAGGATCATCCACATCATGCGAACATAATCTTTGGCGTGTCCCCAGTCGCGTTTAGCATCTAAGTTTCCTAAGTATAATTTATCTTGCATCCCTAAAGCGATTCGTGATGTCGCTCGGGTAATTTTACGGGTAACAAACGTTTCTCCACGAATAGGGGACTCATGGTTAAATAAAATGCCATTACAAGCATAAATACCATAAGCTTCGCGGTAGTTTACGGTAATCCAAAAGGCATACATTTTAGCTACAGCATAAGGCGAACGCGGGTAGAAAGGTGTGGTTTCCGATTGCGGTACTTCTTGAACTTTTCCGTATAACTCGGAAGTTGATGCTTGATAAATACGTGTTTTCTTTTCTAAGCCTAACAAACGAATAGCGTCTAATAACCTTAAAGTACCAATACCATCGGCATTTGCCGTGTATTCTGGCATTTCAAAAGACACATGTACGTGACTCATGGCTGCTAGGTTGTAGATTTCATCAGGTTGAATTTCCTGAATCAAGCGAATGAGGTTGGTGCTATCGGTCATATCACCATAATGTAAAATGAAATTACGGTTTTCGATATGCGGATCTTGATACAAATGATCGATTCTATCGGTATTAAATAATGAAGAACGGCGTTTTAAGCCATGCACGATATAATCTTTTTTTAATAAAAATTCGCTTAAATAGGCACCGTCTTGGCCTGTTACTCCGGTAATAAATGCTACTTTTTGACTCATATTTTAGTTAGCGTTTAAGTTTTTAGGTTTTTTCCCTTGATGCGCTAAAGAGGGATATGTTTTATTGGATGTTCCATTTACCTTTTGGATAGTAAATAAACTAGTCCTAGGTTATACTGTAAATAATGGCTTGTATCTGGGGTGTATGTAAATTTAGCCGTTCCAGACATGTTAAGACCTATGTTTTTAGTCATCCAAATGTTTAGTCCAGCCGTTGGGTTTATGGTAAAACGATTTTTAGGCGATACGAGTAATCCCGTTACTTCATTGGTGTAATCTCCAATAGAGGTAAAGCCTAAGCCTGCGCCAGCATAAAAATCGAATACTTTCGATTTAATAAAATTTCTAAAGGAATATTGGCTTCCTAAATCAAATGCGAAAAAATTGGGTTGGTTTTCAGATCCTACTACGGTCGCATCAATATGTTTTCCAGATTTAAATGTATTATAGGAACTGGTTGCAAAAAAGCTAAATCCGCTGTGCAAGTAATATGCCACGCTTAAAGTGATTGGATTTTCGAAAGCCCAACGATACCGTCTGTTTTCTTTTATGTCGAATAGGTGTTTAATGGCATTACCCGAGTCGTCAACGACATTGAGTCCGATGCCAAAACTCCAGTTATTTTCAAATTGCGGATGTTCACCTTTAATGACACAGCACGATTGTGCGTTTGAGAAGTTAAACCATAATAAAGGTAGGAGTAGGGCTAGTTTTATTAATTTCATAATTAAATTAGTAGGTTAAGGTAAATTTTATTTTGGGGGCATAAATAAAACCCATAAATATCGCATTTCAAAACGGTAGGCGTATTCATGCGTTAAAAATTTATGGTGATTACTCTAAGGGATTAATTGTTAGTTTTTTAAGGTTGTGTTTTTGGTTTTGTTTTTTCGGTATTACTTCACTCTATTCCACCGCTCCGCCTCCTGAGTCACAGCAAAGGTTGGTAATATTGGTGAAAAATACTTCAAAATAGGTTTAATTCCTACTAAAAGTAATTTTCATATCTAAATCCAATAATAATAATTGGATTCTATTGGTACTAACTTCATGAACAAGTGCTTTTTCACCTTCAAAAAGCCCTGTTTTAATTTTTATACGGTCTCCAGGTTGAATGTTTTCAACTTGAGCTTGGATATTTTTTTGACTAAGCCAATCTTTCATAACTTGAATGTCGCTATCCTTTACAATAGCGGGTTTTCCCAGCCAGAAAAGATAGCGTACCACACCAGGGATTTGAAAGACCAGGTCGTGATCTTTCTCGGTAATTTGCACAAGTACATAGGATTTAAGTAGAGGAACCTCCACTTTTTTTTTCCTATCGGACCACTGTCGTATTTCAGTAACCGATGGGCAATAGGCGGTTATGCCAAGATAGGAAAGCGCCGCAGCGATTTTCTTTTCATTTCTTGGTTTAACATACAATACTTTCCAATTCATTACGGAACTCTAATTAAACGTTAATGGTGTTTTTAACAGCACATGATAACATATAATACAGATAATGATGAGCCAATAATGAGAAGAGAGAGGGAAATGATACTAATGAGTTTAATTTTTTTCACGTTTAAGGGATTAAAGGATTAAAATTCTTATATCAAATTCATAATGTCATATTTCTATACCAAATTTATGGAATTTTATATACAACAGATTAACTCTACGTTAAAGTTGAGTTCGAATTTAAGACTTTTACGAGATGCCTAAAAAAATAGTCGTTAAACTATCAATTTTTGAGGTTAACCGTAACTTAAATTGTGAAATTGGTTGTTGGTAATGGCAGATAGTGAGAACGAGGAGCAACAGTTACGCGATTACACAATTTAACAATGTGGTAATTTGAAAATTTGAAAATTTGAAAATTTGAAAATGGAAGAATGGAAGGTGGAAGTTGAAAGTTAAATATTAGAAGTGAAATATAAAAAGTAAAAAATAGGTTGATGATTTAGTTTAGCAGGGAGTAAAATTGGAGCTGAACGATTATTCGATTAAACAAATCAACAATTAAACGGTTACCCAATTTATTAATGTGGTAATTTGATAATTTGATAATTTGAAAATGGAAGAATGGAAGGTGGAAGTTGAAAGTTAAATATTAGATATTAGAAGTGAAATATAAAAAGTAAAAAAATAGGTTGATGTTTTTATTTAGCATAGAGTAAAAACGAGTTTCCATGATTATCCGATTAAACAAATCAACAATTAAACGGTTACCCAATTTATTAATGAGGTAATTTGAAAATTTGAAAATGGAAGAATGAAAGGTAGAAGTTGAATATTAGATATTAGAAGTGAAATATAAAAAGTAAAAAATAGGTTGATGTTTTTATTTAGCAGGGAGTAAAATTGGAGATGAACGATTATCCGATTAAACAAATCAACAATTAAGCGGTTACACAATTTATCAATGTGGTAATTTGATAATTTGAAAATTTGAAAATGGAAGAATGGAAAGTAGAAGTTGAAAGTTAAATATTAGATATTAGAAGTGAAATATAAAAAGTAAAAAATAGGTTGATGTTTTTATTTAGCATAGAGTAAAAACGAGTTTCCACGATTATCCGATTAAACAAATCAACAATTAAACGGTTACACAATTTATTAATGAGGTAATTTGAAAATTTGAAAATGGAAGAATGAAAGGTAGAAGTTGAATATTAGATATTAGAAGTGAAATATAAAAAGTAAAAAATAGGTTGATGTTTTTATTTAGCAGGGAGTAAAATTGGAGCTGAACGATTATCCGATTAAACAAATCAACAATTAAACGGTTAAACAATTTATCAATGTGGCAATTTGAAAATTTGAAAATGTAGAAATGGAAGGAAGAGGTTTGATATTGGATATTAAAAGTTAAATATTAGAAGGGGAAGTTGGTTGTTGGTTTCAAGTTTCAGGTAATGGCAATTTGTGAAAATGAGGCGTTACCGTTACCCGATTACGCAGTTAAACGGTTTGTCAATTTTGAATAAAATTTTGCTGCGTTTTAATTAATCTGAATTTGTCATTGTGTTTTATAAGGGGTAAAATATGACTCAAAAAACCTATATTTGTATAATATATTACACGTTATGTATAAAAATAATTCCATATTATTACCAAAGTTAGAGCGTTTGTTAGAAGAAATGGGCGAGCAAATAAAATTAGCGCGTCTAAGACGAAAACTAAGTACAGATCAAGTTGCCGAACGGGCAGGTACTAGTAGAAAAACGCTATATTCTATCGAAAAAGGGAAAAGCTCTGTTAGCATTGGTATTTACATAAAAGTTTTAAATGTACTTGGTTTGGAAAAGGACGTTTTGCACATAGCAAAAGATGATGTTCTAGGTCGAAAACTTCAAGATATTGGTTTAACAACTAAAGAACGCGCTCCAAAAAGAAACTAAAAATGAAACGGACTATATATGTTTATGCCCATTGGGTGGAGTTAGGTATTCCTGTTTTAGTTGGAGAATTATATTCTGAGACTTTAAGGGGGAAAGAAATATTTTCTTTCGCTTATCACAAGGATTGGTTGCAATCTGATTATGCCTATCAGCTTGATCCAGATTTAGGCTTGTTTGAAGGCGTACAATATTTAAATGATGAAAAGTCGAATTTTGGGTTGTTTTTAGATTCCTCTCCAGATCGTTGGGGAAGAGTGCTCATGAAAAGAAGAGAAGCGGCAGTAGCCAGGAAAGAAGAAAGAAGAGCGCATAAATTATTCGAAACAGATTTTTTATTAGGTGTTTTTGATGGACATAGAATGGGGGCTTTACGATTTAAATTGGAAAAAGAATGCCCTTTTTTAAATGATAAAAAAGAATTGGCAAGTCCGCCATGGACATCAATAAGGGCATTGGAGCAAATAAGCCTGCGTTTAGAAGATGATGATAGTCTGGATGATCCCGATTATTTAAAGTGGTTACAGATGCTCGTTTCTCCTGGATCTTCTTTAGGTGGCGCCAGACCAAAAGCAAGTGTGCTGGATAACGGAGGGCATTTGTGGATTGCTAAATTCCCTAGTAAAAATGATGGTGATGATATTGGTGGATGGGAAATGGTAGCTTACGAATTAGCCATTCAGTCTGGAATTGTAATGGCGAACTCTCAAGCTGAAAAATTTAGTAGTACCCAACATACGTTTTTAACAAAGCGTTTTGATAGGACTAGTGCGGGTGAAAGAATTCATTTTGCTTCTGCAATGACCCTATTGGGCTATACCGATGGCACAGATGCTGCCACGGGAGCTAGTTATCTAGAATTGGTGGATTTTATCACGAAGCATGGCGCAAGCCCAGATAAAGATTTAAAACAACTATGGCGAAGAATCGTTTTTAGTATTTGCGTATCAAATACCGACGATCACTTACGAAATCACGGATTTCTATTAACAGCCAAGGGTTGGGTTTTATCACCTGCCTATGACATAAATCCAGTAGAAACAGGAACGGGTTTAAAATTAAATATATCTGAAGATGATAATGCTTTAGATCTTGACTTAGCTTTAGAAGTGGCTCCTTATTTTAGAATAGAGGCAGAGGAGGCTTCACAAATAGTAAACGAAATAACTCAAGTTGTAAGTAATTGGAAGGTAATAGCTAACAAATATGGTTTGTCTAGAAGGGAACAAGAATTAAAAGCTTCTGCATTTAATAGCTCAGAAGCCAAATGCTGATTGTTGGTTGTTTAGTAGGGATTTCAATAATTGAACCATGGAGGATAAAAGTTAAATATTAGATATTAGATATTAGAAGGGGGGATTGGTTGTTGGTTTCAGGTTTGATTTAGCTAAAAGTTTAAACTTGGGCATTGTCATCCTAAGCTTGTCGAAGGGTAAAAGTTAAAAGGTAAAATTGGTTGTTGGTAATGGCATATAGTGAAAACAAGGAGCAACAGTTACGCGATTACACAATTTAACAATGTGGTCATTTGAAAATTTGAAAATGGAATAATGGAAGGTAGAAGTTGAAAGTTAAATATTAGATATTAGAAGTTAAATATAAAAAGTAAAAAAATAGGTTGATGATTTAGTTTAGCAGGGAGTAAAATTGGGGCTGAACGATTATCCGATTAAACAAATCAACACTGACACATTAAGCCCTTTCGGCAATACAACACTGACACATCGTTTAATAATAAAAAAAACGCAACCACTTGAAAATAAAGTAATTGCGTTTAAAATTGTGGAGTCGGAGAGAATCGAACTCTCGTCCAAACAAGTAACCAAAGGGCTTTCTACACGTTTATTCTTTTCTTGTTTTTTCGATTGCAAGCTGGTTAAAGACAACCCACTTACAACTTAGCTTCTTTAGTTTCGTAAAAGCATCAAAGCACTGCTTAAACTATATTGACATTTACGATGCCTCAAAATGGAACGCCGTCAATCAAGGCTTTCCGGAGACATAAAGCTTTCCCGCCTTGCGGGACTAGGCCAATCTTACTATAATTCAGATTATGCAGCTAAAGCGTAGTTATTCTCGCCGTTTAAAATTTGGTCTAGCCTTTTACGTGTTTCAATGCCATTACACGACGTGCTTACCGTTCAATTAATCTCGCTGTCAAAACCAGTCGACCCCATTATGCTTGCTCTTGCAAGTAACCTATAATTGAAACATATTTTTAACTCAAAAATGTATTAAAAATAACGCGGATGAACTTATCAAGTTAGTCGGAAAAACTTAAAAAAGCTATCACTTTCACATTATTTTTTTGGAAAACAACAGGTTCTCTTAAACACATTTTTTAGGCGTTTCCCTATCGGGTCAGGCTTTTCGCTATATCTTTTTTGTGCTGAACTTGTTTCAGTATCACATCAAAAAAGTGACCCAGATCTAAGTTCGAAATCATTTAAAATTTTAAACTAAGCACAAAAAAGGATGCCGCTGCAATCCTTAACGCGGGCGTCAAAGGTATTAAAAAAGTTTCAACTTCAATAGAAGCAATTGTATTTCCCTTGAAAAATAACTTTTTGAGTATATAAACACTTACGAAGCTTGAAAGTTCTTCAGCCTTTAGTCGCCATACTTAGTTGTCCATAAGAACAATTTTATAAATTATGACATCGCGGCGTTTAAGCTATTATATTTAAGATTAAATTTGGCGAAAAAAATGAATTTTCAATGAACAAACCAAGGGTTGCTTTAGTTGTTGGGATTTTATGCATCTCAATTTTCCCTATTCTTGTAAAACTTAAATTAACACCAGGTGTTATTTCAGCTTTTTATAGAATGCTTATGGCTTCTATCGTTATTTTGCCTTCGATTATACAAAACTTCTCGACTCCGCTCGAAGACCATTAATATAAGCTCAGGGAATCTCAGTGGTGCCTCTGTGAATCTCTGTGTTTCAACTTCGAAGCTTTGCAATTCAAATACACGGTGTTCGAGCGAAGTCGAGAGCATTATATCTTCGATTATACAAAACTTCTCGACTCCGCTCGAAGACCATTAATATAAGCTCAGGGAATCTCAGTGGTGCCTCTGTGAATCTCTGTGTTTCAACTTCGAAGCTTTGCAATTCAAATACACGGTGTTCGAGCGAAGTCGAGAGCATTATATCTTAGTTTATACAAAACTTCTCAACTCCGCTCGAAGACCATTAATATAAGCTCAGGGAATCTCAGTGGTGCCTCTGTGAATCTCTGTGTTTCAACTTCGAAGCTTTGCAATTCAAATACACGGTGTTCGAGCGAAGTCGAGAGCATTATATCTTCGATTATACAAAACTTCTCGACTCCGCTCGAAGACCATTAATATAAGCTCAGGGAATCTCAGTGGTGCCTCTGTGAATCTCTGTGTTTCAACTTCGAAGCTTTGCAATTCAAATACACGGTGTTCGAGCGAAGTCGAGAGCATTATATCTTAGTTTATACAAAACTTCTCAACTCCGCTCGAAGACCATTAATATAAGCTCAGGGAATCTCAGTGGTGCCTCTGTGAATCTCTGTGTTTCAACTTAGAAGCTTTGCAATTCAAATACACGGTGTTCGAGCGAAGTCGAGAGCATTATATCTTCGATTATACAAAACTTCTCAACTCCGCTCGAAGACCATTAATATAAGCTCTGCGAATCTCAGTGGTGCCTCTGTGAATCTCTGTGTTTCAACTTCGAAGCTTTGCAATTCAAATACACGGTGTTCGAGCGAAGTCGAGAGCATTATATCTTCGATTATACAAAACTTCTCGACTCCGCTCGAAGACCATTAATATAAGCTCAGGGAATCTCAGTGGTGCCTCTGTGAATCTCTGTGTTTCAACTTCGAAGCTTTGCAATTCAAATACACGGTGTTCGAGCGAAGTCGAGAGCATTATATCTTAGTTTATACAAAACTTCTCGACTCCGCTCGAAGACCATTAATATAAGCTCAGGGAATCTCAGTGGTGCCTCTGTGAATCTCTGTGTTTCAACTTAGAAGCTTTGCAATTCAAATACACGGTGTTCGAGCGAAGTCGAGAGCATTATATCTTAGTTTATACAAAACTTCTCGACTCCGCTCGAAGACCATTAATATAAGCTCGGGGAATCTCAGTGTTTCAACTTTAAGGCTTTCTAACCTTCTAACTTTATAACAGTCTAACTTCGTATCTTAGTAACTACAATGCTACAAAAACAGATTCCTGGCACCTAAGAACAAAACCTATGAAATTTGCTATAATTAAAGAACGTATCATACCACCAGACCCAAGAGTGGTTTTCTCGCCTTCCAAATTAAAGGAAGTGACACGTCGGTTTTCAAAAGCCCAATTTAAAATTGAAGCTTCAAAAGATCGTACCTTCCCAGATGAAGCCTATAAAAGAGAAGGATTTGAAGTGACAGCCGATGTTTCCGACTGTGACGTTTTCATTGGTATCAAGGAAGTGCCTGTGGAAGCGCTTATTCCAAATAAAACCTACATGTTTTTTTCGCATACCATAAAAAAGCAAGCTCATAACCAAAGGCTTTTAAAAGCCATTTTAGATAAAAACATCACGCTTTACGATCATGAAACACTGGTAGATCGCCATGGTGTTCGCCTTATCGGTTTTGGGAAATACGCAGGTATTGTTGGGGCTTATAATGCGTTTAGAACCTGGGGATTAAAATTTAACTGTTGGGATTTGCTAACAGCGCAACATTTAAATAGTACCGCTGCTTTACAAGAAGAACTTGGCAAACTAAAATTACCTAGCATTAAAATTTTAGTAACGGGAAATGGGCGCGTCTCCAAAAGCGTCCATATAATGTTGGATGCCATGGGGATTAAAGCAGTTTCTGTTGCCGAATTTTTAAACGGATCTTTTGATGAGCCAGTGTATTGCAAAGTTCATGTGGGTGACTATAACATCCACAAATCAGGAAAGGCCTTTGTGAACGCTGATTTTTATAAAAACCCACAGGACTATAAGTCTAATTTTATGCGATTTGCTCAGGTGGCCGATTTATTAATTACAGGTCATTTTTATAGTGGAGGGGCTCCTATATTTTACACCCAAGCCGATGTAAAATCACCCCATTTCAATATTAAAGTGGTAGCCGATATTAGTTGCGATGTTAACGGGCCTTTGGCAACAACGCTTCGAGCTTCAAACATTAATAACCCTATTTATGGTTACGATCCAGAAACTGGAAGTGAAGTGGATTATAGAAAGCAAAACGCCATTGCGGTAATGGCGGTTAGTAATTTACCTTGTGAAACCCCTAAAGATGCCAGCCGTGGTTTTGGTGAAGTATTTTCACAAGAAATCATACCAGCCTTTTTTAATAATGATAAAGATGGTATTTTGCAGCGGGCAAAAATTACCGAACACGGTACATTAACCCCAAAATTTTCCTATCTGCAAGATTATGTAGATGGTAACGAACCGAATTGATTACTAAATTGAAGAAATTAAGCATGAAAACAGCTTTGGTAACCGGAGCAGCATCCGGATTAGGATATGAACTCACCCTATTATTAGCAAAAGACCACTATAAACTTATTTTGGTCGATGTGAATCCTGAAGCATTAGAGCAAGCCAAAACCAACCTGTTAAAAGATTTTGATGTGGAGGTGATCACACTGGTAAAAGATCTAGCCGTTCCTAATGTATCGGAAGACATTATGAAAACCATTAATTACCAACCCATAGATGTTCTTATAAATAATGCTGGTTTTGGTTTGTTTGGAACCTTTGCTGAAACCGATTGGGAGCGTGAGCTCGCCATGCTTCATGTGCATATAATAACCACAACACATTTAACTAAACTGGTATTGGAAGGGATGGTAAAACGCGGTTCTGGAAAAATTTTAAATATGTCCTCATTGGCAGCCTTTCAGCCCGGACCATTAATGTCTATTTACTATGCTTCCAAAGGATATATGCTGTCGTTTTCTGAAGCTATAGCTAACGAATTAAAAGGCACAGGCGTTACGGTAACCGCATTATGCCCTGGGCCAACGCAAACGTCTTTTCAGCAAACCGTTTCAGAAAATACGACCGATAACAAAATTAAATTCAATATGGCCTGTGCTAAAAGTGTTGCTGCATATGGCTATAAAGCCATGTTACAAGGAAAAGCTTATGCCATTCCAGGAGGTTTTAATAAGTTTTTAGCCACTGTTCCTCGATTTATTACCCGAAACGCAGCAGCTAACATTGTTAGAAAAATTCAAACTAAAAACAGAAATAGTTAATATCGTTTTAACCGAAATTACTGTTGTAAGCGATACTGAAATCTCTGGAAAAATGAAACTTAACAATTAGGAAAATCCTGTTTTAGAGGGAAGTATATTTGAAGGTGTTTTTTTCGTTGCTATTAGCGATTAACTAAATTATAAAATCACCTTCAAAAGTAATCTTGGACTATAATTTGGGTCTGTTTCGAACTGCTTTTAGCTGTATTATTTGCTTTTCTAATATCTGACATATTAAAAATCTTCCTTTTAGTTGGGTATTGATTTTTTACACTTAAAATCAATACATAAAACAGTTAATATGCCTAGCGTATAAGCAACTAAATCGGAAATATTAAATGTGCTGCCTAATATAATTTTTATAAGTGATTGTCTTGTAAATTAAGGGTTTGTAAGATATTGATGAGTTGTAGGAATTCTATAAAAAATGCAAATACTAATACAGAAACGGCTATTTTAAAGTCATATCCCCTTATAAAACTTTTAAAAAAGTAATACAGTAAAATAACAACTAAATAGTCGCCAAATGTGTGGCGTATAAATCCTGTTTTTATAAAGGTTGCGATTCCTACTTCTATTAAAAATAGGAGTATGGTGATTATGGTATATGTTTTATTAAGGCTAAATGACATGAGAATAAGTTGTTTTTTTAATATTTAACGGTTATTACATTGTAAAAGTAATAGCATGCGATTGGGATATTTAGAAGTATAATTCCACATGTTTTTAATAATTCTACGCGGTGTTTATTATTTGCTATTACTGCTATCAGGTTTATGATAAATACCATTAAGTTAAATGGTATAGCTATTAAAACATATTGAAATCTGATGTCTTCCATGAGGTTTGAATTGTCAAAATATAGGAACAAGGAAAGTATTGTTGTCCCTATGATAAAACTTAAAATGGCTGTGGTTTTTCCTTAGTATATGAGGTTTTTCATTGGGAGTTACTGTTTGCGTTAATGATTGTAGCGGCATCCTTTTTTGTGCTTAGTTTAGAATTTTAAATTATTTCGAACTTAGATCAGGGGCACTTATTTGATGTGTTACTGAAACAAGTTCGGCACAAGAAAGATATAGCGAAAAGCATGACCCCCGATTTTTCTCGGGGGTAACGCCCAAATTGATCATCCGTTATTCCAATCAATGCGTCTTGAAACGTACATAATACTTGCTAAAATTAGGAATAGACTAATGCTTCCTACAAGTAATGCGTAGTTTTCTAACTGAATGATAACATATATAAAGGTGTATAAAGCTGCTAAACTAACACTTATGAACAATGGAAACTTATATGTTTTTAAAATGGATTTAGCATATAATGTGATGAGTACGATTACTGAAGTGCCGGCGATTAGGTAGGCTTTTAAAAAGTTGCTGTGTTCTGATATGGAGACTAATAATGTGTAGAACATGGTTAATGAAACGCCTATCATTAAATATTGAAAGGGATGTATATTTATTTTACATTAGTGTCCGATAAAAGATTTAAAAAGCGGGATTTCCAAGATAGGATTTCCCGCTTATTTTGTATCTTGAAGTTATCACACATCCAAGATATGAATAAAAGTAAAAACTTTAGCGGACACCCCATAATCAAACAGGTATTAAATTTCATTTTGCCCAAAGATGTTCATCGGACAGCCAAAAAGCACAACAGCGATCGCTATACCAAAAAGTTTACCACCTATGAGCATTTGGCCACTATGGTATTTACCGTGATCAGTGGCTGTAGCTCACTTCGTGAGGTTTCCAGTATTATGCTTGCCTGCGAGGGAAAGATCAACCATCTAGGACTCACGGACTTTCCAAAACGCAGTACCTTGTCAGATGCTAACAGGAGAAGAAGCTCTGAAGTATTTGCCGATATTTATCATTTACTCTACAAACGTTACCATCGCTTTTTATCGGACAGCAGACCCTTAGAACCTGCAGTGAAGAACCTTAAAATCGTTGATTCCTCGACCATCCCCCTATTTAGTGACATTCTTAAAGGTGTAGGAAGGAACCCGCTCAACGGCAAAAAGAAAGGAGGTATCAAGATGCATACTATGATAAACGCCATGGAAGACGTTCCTTGTCTGATTAAGTTTTCAAGCGCGGCCACGCACGACCACACCTTTTTAAAAGACCTGGAACTCAAGAAGGGCTCTTATGTGGTTTTTGACAAAGGGTATGTGGATTATGAGCAATACCAAAAATGGACACTGGAAGATGTTTACTTTGTGACTCGGCAAAAGGACAATGCTCGCTATACAAGCCTTGAAGAGTTTGATATCTCCAATAAAGTGGACGATGCTGTCTTAAAGGACGAAAAAATAGGGCTTACGGACAAAAACGGCAATGCTTTTTCCCTGAGGAGAATCGCTTTTTGGCACGAAAAGCACCAAAAAGTTTATGAGTTCATCACTAATAATTATGATCTTGATGCAGACAAAATAGCCGACATCTATAAAAATAGGTGGCAGATTGAGACGATGTTCAAGCGGCTTAAACAGAACTTTCCGCTAAAGTATTTTTTGGGAGACAATCAAAATGCCATCGAAATACAAATCTGGGTCAGTTTGATAATCCAGCTCATTATGCTTGTGATCCAAAGAAAAGCCCAAAGAAACTGGGCTTATTCCAATATGATGTCCGTCATACGATACCATTTGATGACATATATCGATTTGTTCAAATTCCTGAAAAACCCAGAAGCTAATTGGGAAGAGATTACAACCAAAAACATTGGGCAATTAAGCCTTTTTGACCCATAAGGAGGTTCTGTTTTCAAAATAAAGAGTGCGATCAATAAAAAAGGCCAACACCAAAGCTTTTTTAGCTAATTCTGTTTTTTATCGGACAACAATATTTATTTTACTTAAGGTTTGTATTAAAAAGAATATCAAAAAGGTTAGCCCAATAACTAGAAAACCATATTTAGCAGAGCGTTCACTTTTTTGATATTCATCAACCATAACCATAAACTTAGTGCCAAAGGCAAATTGTTTTAAATTTGGGATATTTTTTAAATGCTGTTGTGAAAATGCTCGGTTTATATGTAGTACTTTCCAGTGGGCCTTAAAGCCATCTTTAGAAATTTGTTTGGTTTCATCGTTAGGGAGGTAGTTACCTATAAAACTGGGATCGGCCCAGTTGGAAACCATTTGCATTTGTGTTGTTTTTCCAATAGGAATGAGTTGTATTTGTTTACTACCATTAAAAGTTATGGAAAAACTAAATTCTGTATTGTTATTCTGTAAATAATTTTCTTGATTTATAAAATTTGATTCTAAAACGTCTAAATCGGTGTTTTTTCTGTCGTTTAGATTGGTTTCAAAGTTGTAGGTTTTGTTATTAAATTTTAATTGTATTTCGCTTTTTATGCCTTTTAAGTTGGAGGTTTCAATAATAACAGAAGCTTTATTCCAAATAATATCTTCGGGCTTAATGCCTTTAGACTCTAAATTAATAGGTGTATAATGCCCTGTAAAGTCCATTTTTGACGTAAAAACTGCCGATTCTAAATTACCGCGATTTAATGTTTTTGAATTTACGTTAACGGAAGTATTAAGTTTTTCAGGGAAAATATAAGCGTGTTTTATATGGGTTTGTGTTTCTTTTAAGTAGGTGCTTGTGATGTCATTGTATGTTTTAGATTCGGTGTAACTTTTATATGGGATTTTAAGAATAGGACCATACACCAAAACGTTGTTTCCTCATTTTTCGTTGATTTCATTAACCACATCTTTTTGTCTGTAGGCTCTTTCTTCTATTAAATTTTTGATATACGAAAGGGGAATTAATAGAATTATAACAAGGAAGCCTACCATAAGCATTCTTGCTGTAGTTGAATATTTTAACCAATTTCCAAATTTGTTGTTTTGAGATGTGTTTTCGGGTGTTTTCATAATTATATAATATAAAGTACTTTGAAATTAAAAGTAAGTTGATAAATTTTTTTGTTATTGTTTATTTATTAATTTTTCAAGCGCTTCTATATGTTTTTTAAATGCCATACTGCCTAGTTCGGTGGTAGAGTAGCGGGTGTTTGGCTTTCTGCCAATAAATTGTTTTTCCACTTTTATATAATCTGCTTTTTCTAAAGCTTTGGTATGACTTGCTAGATTACCATCTGTGGCTTCTAATAATTCTTTCAGCATATTAAAATCGGCATACTCATTAACCATTAAAATAGACATGATGCCCAATCTAATTCTATGATCGAATACTTTATTAATGTTGGTTATAATGCTCATTTTTATGTTTTCAGTCTGAAAATAAGGTGTTTACTGCTAGGTTTCGTGTTCTGGGCTTTATATGAATTTAATTTTTATCATATTTAAAATGCATCCATGTGCCGTAAATTATATGGGCTACTCCGAAACCTAAAATCCACAACCAGAAACCATAGCCTGGTAATAGAGCTGCTATTAGGCCTAATATTATTTCGGTATATCCTAAATATCTAATATTTCCAAAACTATATTTTGAGGCATTAATTAGTGCTAAACCATAAAAAATTAGCATGAGTGCACCTGTATGCCCGTATTTTCCTTGCCCTAAAATAATTAAAATATAAAATCCGCCTGCTAATAATGGAATTATAAAGTTTATGATTAATCTTTTTGAGGTAGTATCCCAGATTTTTGCACCGTTTCTTTTTGCTTTTTTGGTAGTAAGATAAATTCCTGTGATGATACTTAAAAAAGCAATTAAGAATAAATCAAGCATGGCCAAAGTAAATATTCTCCCATCAAGAATTAAGTAGTCACTTCCTGAATTGTCAACTAACCAATACGCGATTGCGCCACCAATTAAAGCGTAAATACCAGCCATGATACCTGATAAACCACTTAGTGAAATAAAGCGAGAAGACTTATTCATTAAGTCTTTAATCTCATTGATGTTTTTTAGATAATCTTTTGATTCCATATTAAAGTGCTTTGAATTGCAAAGTAAATAAAATGTTTTGATATAAATATTATTATTTTTTAATAAGTTAGTAAAAATGGAGTGTGTATTCTGTAAACACCTCAAATATAGTATTTTAAAGGGTTTTAAAGAAGGGTATTATGTGAATTAGTTGAAATTTTGAAATCTGTTATAAAAGGAAGTTCTCTAAACTTGATTGTTTTTCTTAACTAGATTCTAAAAATTCCCCCAAAAACAATTACGCGCTGTAAGTAAAAGAAGTGCTGTGAGGCACTTTCGGCTGTGTTGCTTGTGGTTCTTATATCCGGCATATTAATAAAACCACCTTTTAAATCCAATTGCATAAAAAAGTATTTAAAAAATGTGAGGTTAAGTCCGGCGTGGGCCGAAAACCCGTAACCTGCTACATGAAATTCATCATAGCGCTCCTTTTTTAGTAAAGTAGTATTGGTTTTAGGATATAAGGCGCCTCCAGCTAAACCTTCTGTGATATTAATTTGAAATTTATCGGTGTTTCTTATGTTAAAAAGTTTAGAAATATCGTCATATCTAGCAAATTCAGCATAAACATAATTTAAACCGTTGGTGTGTTCAAATTTTAAAAAGTCTTCAGAAACAAAAACAACTTCATTGTTATATGTGCCATTAAATGCACTTCCTAGCTCGGTGTCTGGTAAGTAGATATAACCATCAATAGTGCGCGTTCTATTTCGGTCCATTACATATTTCATATGATCTACACCTATTGATACGGTGTAATTATCAGAAATAAAATAACCAACTTTAGCGTTGGTTTGTGGAATAGTTAAACGGGTTGGATTTATATAATCGATGTGCCAACCTTTAGGCTTGTCTTTAGCCGTAACATCCTTTATAGTGAAGTTGTAATTTTTACCTTTAAAAGAAATATCCGATTTGGAAAATGATTCTCGATTTCCTCCCCAGCTAAAAAATATTTTTCCCTTATTAGAGGCTGTGTATTTAATAGGCTTGGTATCTTGGCCAAATATGTGCAATGAAAGTACTAAGAAGGCAAGGCCTAATAAGGGTTTATATGTCATGTAAAGTTTGTGAAGTTACAGGCTGTTTATGGTTTTTCTAATGGCTACTAAATTCGTTAAAAGCCCCTCTAAATTATCTAAATGAAGCATGTTAGCCCCGTCACTTTTAGCATTTGCAGGATCGAAATGGGTTTCAATGAATAAGCCATCTACGTTGTTAACGATTCCAGCTCTTGCTATGGTTTCAATCATATCTGGTCTGCCTCCTGTAACCCCAGCCGATTGATTAGGTTGTTGTAAGGAATGTGTCACATCTAAAACCGTTGGAGCGTACTCGCGCATAGTAGGAATACCTCTAAAGTCAACAATCATATCTTGATAGCCAAACATAGTGCCTCTATCGGTAATCCATGCTTTATCGCTACCAGCATCTTTTACTTTTTGTACGGCGTGTTTCATAGCTTCCGGACTCATAAACTGGCCTTTTTTCAAATTAACCACTTTACCCGTTTTAGCTGCTGCAACAACCAAATCGGTTTGTCGTACTAAAAAGGCTGGAATTTGTAATACATCTACATATTCTGCGGCCATAGCAGCATCAGAGATTTCATGGATGTCGGTCACCGTTGGAACATCAAAAGTTTCTGAAACTTTTCTTAAAATTTTTAAGGCATTTTCATCACCAATGCCTGTAAAACTGTCAATTCTACTGCGATTAGCCTTTTTAAAACTACCTTTAAAAACGTAAGGAATTTCTAGTTTGTTTGTAATAGTTACCACTTTTTCGGCAATTCGCAGCGCCATGTCTTCGCCTTCAATGGCACATGGGCCACAAAGCAAAAAGAAATTATTGGAATGGGTGTGTTTTAACTTAGGAATATCGTTAAGGGTCATAGCCATGAATTTTTAGGGGATAAAGGTACGTAATAAAACCATTTTATTTTACTAATAATTAATACTACAATGTGTTGAAAGTGCACTTTTTTTGGACTTGTTTGTAAAAGAGTAAGGTTGAAGCTAACAGGGTGTTTTTTTTATTTAAGGTTCTTGTATGTTTTTTTGAAATATAAGTGATTGATAGCGAAGTTTGTAGTTGGATTTGCTGTCTTGGTTTTAGTAATTGTTAAGGCTAAACGAAAGCTTGTTTAAAATAAAAAACAAAAAAACAATTATCTATGAAAAAAGAGTACCTTTGCCGCTCAAAATAAGGCACTATTATGGCTAATATTAAAAACATTGCAATTATTGCACACGTAGATCATGGTAAAACTACGTTAGTTGACAAGATCATGTACCATTGTCAATTATTTCGTGAAAACGAAAACACAGGAGATTTAATTCTTGATAACAACGATTTAGAACGTGAAAGAGGAATCACCATTACATCTAAAAACGTTTCCGTTACATATAAGGATACTAAAATCAATATCATTGATACACCAGGTC
This sequence comes from Tamlana carrageenivorans, assembly GCF_002893765.1. Taxonomy (NCBI): domain Bacteria; kingdom Pseudomonadati; phylum Bacteroidota; class Flavobacteriia; order Flavobacteriales; family Flavobacteriaceae; genus Pseudotamlana; species Pseudotamlana carrageenivorans. Next base: position 2,378,161 of record NZ_CP025938.1, read on the forward strand.
ACGCCGATTTTGGAGGAGAAGTAGAGCGTGTTTTAAACATGGCTGATGGTGTTTTATTGCTAGTAGATGCCTTTGAAGGGCCGATGCCACAAACACGATTTGTACTTCAAAAAGCCATCGACTTAGGTTTAAAACCATGTGTGGTTGTAAATAAAGTGGATAAAGAAAACTGTACGCCTGATGAAGTTCATGAAAAGGTTTTCGATTTAATGTTTGAATTAGGTGCCGAAGAATGGCAATTGGATTTCCCAACAGTGTATGGTTCTGCTAAGAATAACTGGATGAGTGATGATTGGCAAAATCAAACTGAAAATATCGAGCCGCTATTAGATATGGTGATCGAACATATTCCAGAGCCTAAAATTGAAGAAGGTACAACCCAAATGTTAATCACTTCTTTAGATTTTTCGTCGTTTACAGGGCGTATTGCTATTGGACGTTTAACACGAGGTGAACTTAAAGTAGGTCAGAATATTTCTTTAGTGAAACGCGACGGAAGTATTGTAAAAAATAGAATTAAGGAACTTCATGTGTTTGAAGGTCTTGGGCGTATAAAAGTAGATGAGGTTCAAACAGGTGATATCTGTGCAATTGTTGGTTTAGAAGGTTTTGAAATTGGTGATACGGTTGCCGATTTTGAAAATCCTGAAGGTTTAAAAACCATCGCCATTGATGAGCCTACGATGAGTATGTTATTCACGATTAACGATTCACCTTTCTTCGGGAAAGATGGAAAGTTTGTAACGTCTCGTCATATTAAAGACCGTTTAACTAAAGAGCTTGAGAAAAACTTAGCTTTACGTGTTAACGAAACTGATAGTGCTGATAAATTCATGGTTTTTGGTCGTGGGGTACTGCATTTATCTGTTTTAATTGAAACCATGCGTCGTGAAGGTTATGAGCTTCAAATTGGGCAACCACAAGTTATTATTAAAGAAATTGATGGTGTAAAATGTGAGCCCGTAGAGGAGATGACTATCGATTTACCGGAAACTGTTTCTGGTAAAGCTGTTGAAATGGTAACCATGCGTAAAGGTGAAATGTTAAGTATGGAAGCTAAAGGTGATCGTATGGTTTGTGAGTTTATTATTCCTTCAAGAGGGATTATAGGTCTTAGAAATCAGTTACTAACCGCTACGGCTGGTGAGGCTATTATGGCTCACCGTTTTAAAGAGTACCAACCTTTAAAAGGTGGTATTCCAGAGCGTCAAAACGGATCGTTAGTTTCTATGGAAAAAGGACAAGCTATTCCTTATTCTATTGATAAATTACAAGATCGTGGTAAGTTTTTCGTAGACCCAGGTGAAGATATTTATGAAGGACAAGTTATTGGAGAAAATTCACGTGGTGATGATATGACGGTTAACGTAACGAAAACTAAAAAGTTAAGTAACGTACGTTCGTCTGGTGCCGATGATAAAGCTAAAATTGTGCCTGCTATTAAATTCTCTTTAGAAGAGGCTTTAGAATATATTCAAAAAGATGAGTATGTTGAGGTGACACCAAACTTTTTACGTCTACGTAAAATTTACTTAACCGAAGTAGAGCGTAAAAGAAATAAATCTATTTAAAAGATGGAGTTTTTAGGAGTTTTATGGGTAGAATGGCTAGGATACTTAGCTACAGCTGTCGTATTAATTTCTTTTTTAACCAAATCTTTAAAAAAATTACGAATAGTAAACTCCGCAGGATGTTTACTATTCGTGCTTTATGGCATTGCATTAAGTCCTTCTTCTATGCCCATAATTATAACGAATTCAGCTATTTGCTGTATTAATATCTACTACTTGTATTTTCAGAAAAATTAAGGAGAACAGCTCTTTTTTATTTCTACGGCTTTTCTCAATTTTAAATTCATACTCAGAATTTAAATGATTTTGTATATTTGGTTTCTTATAAATTGATAAGAGACCAATAATTAGTCTTTTTATGTGTTATACATACCAAAGGGTGTGTTTAATGTATCTGTTAATTATAACCAAACTAAAATATTAATTGAAGGAATTAATAGACTATATAAATAGCAAGGTTTTCGAAAAAATTGCTTCCTTACAAATTTTCGCTGTACTTGCTAGAATTGTGGCTGGACTATTAACATCTAAGGCTATTGCTGTGTTTATAGGCGCCGAAGGTTTAGCGCTAATTGGTAATTTGCGCAATTTTGTTCAAGCTTCTCAAACCGTCGCGTCTGGCGGACTTTATAAAGGTGTTGTTAAATATGTTGGAAAGTTTAAAGATAGTACCTCGGAACTTAGTAAAGTGATTTCTTCTGTGTTTTACACGGGGTTTGTTTCGACGGTTTTGGTATGTTTTTTTTGTTACCTTAAGGCTGAATGGATTAATGACATGGTCTTTCCCAATTATAACGACTATACCTATGTGATTAAAATTTTAGCAGTGGCTTTGCCTTTTTATATTTTGAATATGTTTTCATTTTCAATAATGAACGGCTTTTCGAAATATAAAATCCTAATTGTTATTAACACTATAGGTCAGCTTTTAAGTGTTTCTATTGCACTAATATTAATTTATCAAAACAAAATTGATGGCGCACTTATATCGGTGGTTATTGCCGAATCTTTAATATTTCTAATCACCTTAGTAGGGATCATTAATAGTCGTAGTTTAGTGCCGCTTATTAAAGCTAGTATGTTTAGTTTTGGGTATTTAAAAAAGATGCACTTGTTTGTGCTCATGGCCCTTTTTGCTGGTGTGTTATTACCCTTAGTTACACTAGCTATTCGAACGCATATTATTGAAAACATCGGTTATAAGGATGCGGGCTTTTGGGAAGCTATGACACGAATTTCAAAGTATTATTTAATGTTTGTTACTGCATTATTTACGCTGTATCGCTTACCTGAGTTTGTCGAAAAAAATGATAATAAGAAATTTAAAAAAGCAATACTTCGTTTCTATAAGCGCATGCTTCCTTTTTTAATCATTGGGCTTCTGTTAATTTATCTGCTCAGAAAATATATAGTACTCCTGGTTTTTACAGATGAGTTTCATCCGGTAGAAGATTTATTCTTTTGGCAGTTGTTAGGTGATTTTCTAAAAGTGTTGTCTATTGTAGTTGCTTATCAGTTCCTAGCAAAAAAAATGTTTTGGCATTATGTTTTAACCGAAGCTTTTTTAATAATAACACTGTATAGTTCAAGTATCTATTTTATTAATTTATATAATAGCATTCAAGGGGCTGTTATTGCGCATTTTGTGAGTTATTTGATGTATTTTGGGATAATTTTATTCATTTTTGGAGCCTCACTATTTGTTGTAGAAGATGGGGATGATAAGCGAAAACAATTTTAAAAGATCTTAATTAACATGTTTAAAGGGGGACTTAATAAGCTTAAATCTAATGAACTCATTCAAGTAGCATCTGTAAACTCTTTAAGTGTTTTATTTAAATTGATAACAGGGTTTGTAACTTCTAAATTTACAGCTATTTTCATTGGTCCTTCAGGTATGGCAATAACTGGAAATTTATCCAATTTCACACAGTCGGTCGAAAATTTATCATCTTTAGGTTTTAAAAATGGCATCATTAAATATGTTTCAGAATATAAAGACGATAAGGATGAATTTAAAAAAATAGTGTCTTCGGGATTTTTTATAGCCTTGTCTATTGGTTTGTTGTTAACCTTAATTTTACTGGTGTTTTCTAATACATTTAGCGTGTTTGTCTTCAATACCAAAACTTACTCCGATTTGTTTAGGGTTTTAGCTTTTATGGTACCCTTATTTTCCTTGCAAGTTTTTTTTATTGCTATATATAATGGTTTAAAACGGGTTCATATTGTCGTGCTATTAAATATAATCGCAACTATTGCCACAGCGTTATTAATTATTTATTTGATGTACGTCAACCAGTTGCAAGGCGCGCTTCTTGCCATGGTTATAACACCTTTTGTATTGTTTTTAACCCTTTTTTTAAAGTATAAACTACTTTTTATAATTTTTAAAAGTATCTCGATAGCTTCGGTTTCAAAAGATTTTTTTTTAAAAATTATATCTTTTTTTTCAATGACACTGTTTTCGGGAATTATGGTGCCTTTAGTTTATTTAGGTATTCGTAATTATGTTATTGATCGCATAGGGGTAGATCAAGCAGGTTATTGGGAAGGCATGCGCAAAATTTCAAATTATTTTATGTTATTTGTTTTCTCCTTGTTTCAGATGTACGTGTTGCCTGAGCTTTCTAAAAAAAATAGTCGTTTAAAATTGGTTGTTTTTAACTTTTATAAAACGGCATTACCAGTAGTTTTGGTCTGTTATTTGGTTATTTATTTTTTGAGACATTTCATCATAAAAATCGTACTAACGGAAGCGTTTTTGCCTATGCAAGATTTGTTTATGTGGCAATTTATAGGGGATTTCTTTAGAATTATGTTTTTGGTAATTTCATATCAGTTTCTAGCCAAGAAAATGGTATGGCCCTATATCTTTTGTGAAGCTATTTATATGTTACTTATTTATTTGGTTAGTATTTGTTTTATTGATTTATTTGGAATAAAGGGCGTTGTACAAGCGCATGCTTTGGCTTGTTTTGTCTATTTACTCGTATTATTATTTGTTTTTAAAAAGCCTTTGTTTAGTAAACAAGATGTGATTCAATATACAGATTATGAAGACTAAAAAAAAACATTTCTATATTACTTTTTTAGTACCTCTTTTAGTAACTTTTATTTTTGAAATTCTATTCATTGAGTTTCATACAGAACGCGTTTTTAACCTTATTGAAAATGTCATTTTTGGATTAATGTTGCTATTGTTAATAAAGGTGTTAATTCGCGAGAAATGGCATAGTACATTTTTAAAAATAGCTTTGTGTTTCTTTTCTTTTTTGTTTTTATTGAAACATTCTATTACTATATCTTTAATATAAACTTAACGCCATCGGCTATTTTTATATTTTTTGAATCCAATTACATTGAAACTAACGAGTTTTTATATTTTTATTTCGATAACTATTTGCTCGTGTATTTTTTAATACTTTTTTTTAATTGCTTAATGGTGTTTTTTATAAACACATTCAAGTTAAAATTTAGTGTTCCGTTTTTGTCTAAAAGATGGGGAATTATAACCAGTCTAATAATTTTACTTCTGTTACTGCGGTTTACATCTTTACGACATCAAAATTTACCTTATCTATTATTAAAGTCTTTTTATGTCGTTTACTTTGAGTCGAAAGTTTATGATCTGGGGGTTTATAAAGAGGAGTACGGTATTTTTAAAGAGACAAATAAACCAGAAGTTTCCCGAGATAAGCTGATTGTAGTTATTATCGGTGAATCAACTACTAGTAATAACATGTCTTTATACGGTTATGAGAATAATACAAATCCTTTATTGAATCAAATTAATAATTTAAATGTATATAAAGATGTTATTAGTCCTCATGCAGGAACAACAGCGTCACTTTGTAAAGTACTAAGCTTAGATCATTACGAAGACCATAAGGATAAACAGCAAGGAGCAATCATACAACTCTTAAATGCTAATAGTTATGAGACCTATTGGGTGTCAAACCAAGAGCCTGTGGGGTTTGCAGAAACTGCAATTACTAAAGTGGTTTATTCTGCCAAGCATAAATTTTATTTAAACACTGGCAACACAGAAGAAATGCATTTATTTGATGAAGTCGTTTTTAATACAATTGATAACGTAATTCATAAAAAAAATGAAAATCAGGTGTTATTTATACATTTACAGGGTACGCATTTTTTCTACAAAAATAGATATCCAGATACCTATCAGGTTTTTAAAGGTACAACCTCCTATTCTCCTTTTGATAGCCCCAAGAATCAAGAAATTATTAATTCATATGATAATAGTATTTTGTATAACGATTACATTGTAAGTACTATAATAAATAAAGTAAAAGATAGTAATAAGGAGAGTTGTGTAATTTATTTTTCAGATCATGGAGAAGAAGTTTTTAGAACAATAGATTTTTCTGGCCACAACGACGAAGTTGGAACTTTGCCCATGTTTCAAATTCCTTTTTTATTTTGGCAATCAGAAAAATTCATGAGGAATAATGCTGTTGATATAAGTTTAGAAAGAGCTTATATGACAGACGATTTATTTCATAGTATTGCTGATTTATGCGATATTCAAGATGAACATGTGAGTTTAGAGCGAAGTATATTTAGTTCTAAATTTTTACAAAGAAAACGTATTATTTTAAATGATAAGGACTACGACTCGTTGTTAATTAGAGAAATCGGTAGATGAAAATCTGTATTATAACACCATCATTAGGCATAGGAGGCGCTGGTAAATCGGCCGCCATGCAATCTATTATGCTCTCTAATTTGGGATATGATGTTTCCATAGTCCCCATTAGTAATCATGTGAGTTATAATTATAACGGGAAGTTGTTTAATCTTGGGCAATTTAAAGATGATAGTAAAAACACCTTTTTAGATAAAATTGAACGCACCAGAATTTTAAGGAAATACCTTTTAAATAACCAATTTGATTTTATCATAGATAATCGAATGCGTACCAACAGTATTCTTAACGAAGTTGCTTTGTGTAAATATGCATATAGAGGATTTAAAGTTATTTATGTTATTCATAGTTTTTCATATATCAAGGAAGTTGCAGCACAGCCTAAATTGAAAAAATGGTTATTAAACAATGCCTATAAAATAGTTGCCGTAAATAAAAATTTGCAAGCCTTAGTAAACGATATTCATTTGAAACAAGAGGTGGTTTGTATTGAAAATGCAGTGGATTTAAATGATTTAAAAGAAAAGGGAACGGCTAGTTTAAATATTAATTTTCCCTATATTTTATTTTGTGGCAGATTGGAAGAGCATTGCAAAAACTTAAGTCTGCTGATTCAGGCATACGCGAAATCAGAAATTTTTAAAAAGGGTGTTAAATTGATGCTGTTGGGAGATGGATTAGATAAGCCGATTTATGAAAAGCTTGTAAAAAAATTAAGTTTAGATGATGAAGTGATTTTTGAATCCTTTAAAACAAACCCTTATATCTATATGAAAAATGCCTTATGTACTGTTTTAACTAGCTTATATGAAGGGTTTGGTTTGGTTTTGATAGAGTCTTTGGCTGTTGGTACCCCTGTATTCGCCATAGATTGCTTGACTGGCCCTTCTGACATTATTGATGATGGTGTTAATGGTATCTTATTAAAGTCGTACGATGAAAAGGAAGTTTCTCAGGCTTTAAGAACCATGGTGTTTAACACCGAATTGGTTCAAGAGTTTAAAAGCCAAGCGATACCTAGTGTGCAAAAATTTGACATTGAGCATATCGCAAAAAAATGGAAAGCGTTGTTAAAATAGCTCTTTAAAGAAAACTTATCTGTAAAGATGGAAAAATACGCCTATATGGTCCAAGCTGTTTTTTAGTTTGTATAAATGTTTTATAAAAAGAGATGGTAATCCATACAGCCATTTTTGTTTCGAGTTTAGATTTTTTTTATTGATAGCTTTGTATATGGAATGGCTCAAAGCTTGCTGATTGTGTATTTTATAATCTAATGCTATGGCATATCGATTCATATCCATGTACTTGTGGAATGCACTGTTGTTTTCTTCTTGCTTTTTAAACTTATCTAAAATGAATATACGGCCTTTTGTGTGTTGACTTTTAGAAAGACTGTTGGCATATTTAATAAATTTGGAACTAATGGCATTACTAATGACAACATCGTGTTTTAAGGCGATTTGAATCCATAAATAGGTGTCTTGCCCAGATTTTAAATTCGTGTCAAAGAAATTAACCTCGCTAAAAATATGCTTAGGAATAACCGTAGCAGATGTGTGAATAATAGGATCAAAAAGGTTTGAACTAAAAAAATCGGTAATGGGACCTCTATATAAATCAGGGATATCTTTTAATTTCGATTTTTTTGAAATTATATTTTTAAACACGAACTCGTAACGACTGCAATACAAACCTTTATTTGGAAAATCTACAATTAAATCATGCATGGTTTGTAAATGATAGGGGTACCATTGGTCGTCAGCGTCTAATAGTGCAATATAATTAGACCTAGCATTTTTGATTCCTAGGTTTCTTGCAAACGATACGCCTTGATTTTCTATTGAGCAAAGTTTAATTCTTGGGTCATTAAGAGCTTGTACAATGGCTATGCTATTATCTTGTGATCCATCATTTATTATGATGATCTCAAAATTTTTAAAAGTCTGATTTAAAACACTTAATAATGTAGCTTCAATATATTTTTCCTTATTATAAAGCGGAATTACTACGGAAAAGAATGGTTTAGTTAGCATTTTAAAAATTAAACATTATAGTGTTTCGTGAGGCAATATATGGTTTTAGTAGGTGATATCCTGATTTTTTTTTATTCTACAGTAATAGCCTATACGGTAAAAATCAAATAAAAATAAAGAGGCGTAATTGGAGTTGAAATTTAATAAAAGTAATGGTTTAGAGAGTTTCCAGAGAGAACTCACCAAGTTTGTAGCTCCCAATTGCTTCAGCTTTTTATGTAGTTTTGGAATTTTTTGTTTATTAGGATTAAGCTTTTTTTCTTGAATCAAAAAGTCTAAATTTTGTAATGCCAGTTCTGTTTTTATGATAAACGTTTTAGCATCATCTTCGGCATGATGTATCACTGGGTTTTTTAAAAAATAAGGTTTAATACCTTTATTCATGAGAGTTTCGAAAAACAGCACGTCTTCATATCCATATTGGGTTAAAGATTCATCAAAAGGATTCTCGAAAAAAACAGACTTTTTTAAGAGAAAGTTAGAGGAGCAAAGTGTTTTATACTCTCTTTTTTTTGTGAAAAGCCATCGTAGTTTATATGGTTTTTTTGCAGCTATTTCACTTGCTGCCATACCACCACAGACCACTGCCTTGTCTTTGATTTTTAAATAGTTTTTTATGAAATCTACTCGATCAACTTGAGTGCCTGCATCAATAAAAAGGAGGAGATCGTAACGTGCATTTTCTGCAAGTTTATTTCTAATGGCACTTCTGCCTATATTGGTTGGAAAAGCTTTAAAAATACAGTTTGGAATGCTGTTGATGGCTGTGTTAATGTGATTCGTTTCAGAATTAGAGCCGTCATCAAAGGCTATAATTTCATAGGTGATTCCTGCTGTATGACATTGGTTAGAAAGACCCTTTACTAGCGGTATTATATTAATGCTATATGTGGGAATTAGTACCGAAAGCATGATTACCCTTTACGCTGCACCACCTCAAAAATGGCATTATCTTCACACTTTAAAGTTTTACTCGGGTATTTTAGTAGCAAGGCATAATCGTGAGTGGCCATTAAAATGGTATTACCATTTTTGCTAATATCTTGAAGCACTTCCATCACTTCAATACTGGTTTGCGGATCTAAATTTCCTGTAGGCTCGTCGGCCAGAATAAGCTCCGGACTGTTTAGCAAAGCTCTAGCTATAGCCACACGTTGTTGTTCGCCGCCAGAGAGCTCATGCGGGAATTTGAAGCCCTTGGTTTTCATGTCTACTTTGGTTAAAACTTCCTCGACACGGGCAGCCATTTCTTTTTTGTCTTTCCATCCTGTGGCTTTTAAAACAAAGGTAAGATTGTCGTTTATCGTTCTGTCGGTAAGCAGTTTAAAATCCTGGAAAACAACACCTAACTTTCGTCGTAAAAACGGAATCTCTTTTTCTTTTAGGGTTTTTAAATCGAAATCCACAATATGTCCCTCACCTTTTGTTAAAGGTAAATCGCCATAAAGGGTTTTCATAAAACTACTTTTTCCTGTTCCTGTTTTCCCAATTAAGTACACAAAATCACCTTTGTTAACTTCAACATTAACATCAGAAAGAATGAGGTTTCCGCCCTGGTAAATAGAGGCGTCCTTTAATTGTAAAATGGGATTAGACATGAAATAGCATGATTGTTTTTAGTGTCGTAAATGTATAACTTAAAAGTGAAACTGTAAAACCTGTAATCCGATTGTTTGTTTCTAATAAATTAAATCATTTAATAAATCGGTTTATAATTATACGCAGATTGTTGCGTTATAAATGCTGTATTAAATATCTTTGAGTTTAAATTAAAACCAAATTATTAATGACTAAAAAAAATATGGTAGCCCTTTTAATGGCAATACCTTTTAGTTTACAAATAATAGCGCAAGAATCTGCTACCTACACGAACCCTTTGGCAGACTACCAAAAAGCCGTTTCGTTATACAATAATCAAGTATATGGAGCAGCACAGGCGCTTTTTCAAGAAGTTCAGGAAACCACCAATGAGTTAAATGTGGAAGCCGATTGCGCGTATTACGCGGCTAATTGTGCCATTAGATTAAATCAACAGCAGGCCGAGCAAATGGTCGAAAATTTTGTAGAAGACTATCCTACAAGTAGTAAACGCAACAACGCTTATGTTGATGTGGCCAATTATTACTTCGATAACGCCAAATATGCCTATGCCAGAAAATGGTATGCCAAAGTTGATGAGGACGCTTTAAGTTACGCCGATCAAGAACGTGTTTATTTTAATCAAGGGTACACCGCGTTTTTAACTAAGCAATACGATGATGCTAAAAAGTATTTTAACAAAGTTGAAAATTCTCAAGAGTATGGCTCACAAGCCAAATACTATATTGGGCATATGGCTTATCAAGGCGACGATTACGACGAAGCTACCGCTTATTTCGATCAGGTAAGTAATCAAGAACGTTACAAAGAAAAGATGACATATTATCAGGCCGATTTAAATTTTAAGCTTGGTAATTTCGAAAAAGCCATTCAAATGGCTAAAGCGCGTATGGATACCAGTACGCCAGAAGAAGTGTCGGAACTATCTAAAATTATAGGCGAAAGTTATTTTAACTTAAAAAAATACGACGAAGCTATTCCGTATTTAAAGGCTTACGCGGGTAAAAAAGGGAAGTGGACTAACACCGATTTTTACCAACTAGGCTATGCCTACTACATGAAAAAGGATTATGCCAATGCAGTTTCCGAATTTAATAAAATTGTTGATGGTAATAACCCCATTACACAAAATGCTTATTACCATTTAGGAGAAAGTTATATTCATTTAGATAAAAAACAAGAGGCTCTAAATGCTTTTAGAACGGCTTCGTATATGACTTTCGATTCGAAAATTCAGGAAGATGCTTGGTTGAATTATGCTAAAATCAGTTATGAAATCGGGAATCCCTACGAGTCGGCTCCGCAGGTTTTAACGGGCTATTTGAAAAAATATCCAAAATCAACTCATACTGCAGAAATTGAATCCCTTTTAGTCGATTCATACATCACCTCTAAAAATTACAAAGAAGCTTTAAAACTGTTGAAAAGTAAAAATAGTTTTGAAAGCAAAGTGGCTTACCAAAAAGTGGCTTTTTACCGCGGTTTAGAATTGTTTGACGAAGGCCAATTTAACGCGGCTAAGGAAATGTTTGAAAACTCTTTGTCTGAACCTAGAGAACCTAAATACACTGCAAGAGCTACGTTTTGGAAGGCTGAATCGGATTATAACCTGACTAATTATGATGATGCGCTCATCAGTTTTAAACAATTTGAACAGCAGGCAGCAGATTTAGATATTCCTGAAGTTGATAATTTAGATTACAATATGGCTTACACGTATTTTAAGTTGAAGAAATACGAACAGTCGGCCGAATATTTTAAACGTTTCGTTTCTGGAACTAGTCGTGATAACGCGCGACTCAACGATGCGTATTTACGTTTGGGTGATGCGTATTTCGTGTCTACATCCTACGATAAAGCGATTTCTGCTTATGACAAGGCGATTTCAATTGATGAAGTAGGCTCCGATTACCCAGCATTTCAGCGAGCCATGAGTATCGGGTATATGGGGAATGCCTCTAAAAAGATTCAAGCTTTAGATCGGTTTATAAAGGATTATCCGAAGTCTAAACTCCGCGATGATGCCATGTACGAGTTAGGCAATTCTTATGTTAAAGAAAACCAAGTCGATAAAGCCATGGGGTCTTATAACGCCTTAAGTACCGAGTATAAAATGAGTTCTTTCGTGCCTAAGGCTTTACTGCGTCAAGGTTTAGTATATTACAATGCTAGTGATAATACCAAGGCACTTACAAAATTTAAAAAGGTAGCTAGCGAATATCCTGGTAGTCCAGAGGCTGTACAAGCCGTTTCGACCGCTCGTTTAATTTATATTGATATGGGTGAAGTTGACCAATACGCGACATGGGTGAAAACCCTAGATTATGTAGAGGTTACCGATGTCGATTTGGATAATGCTACTTATGAAGCCGCCGAAAAACAATATTTAGACAATAATACCGAAAAGGCTATAAAACAATTTAATGGCTATTTGGCCCAATTCCCGAAAGGGCTAAATGCCTTAAACGCTCACTTTTATGTGGCGCAATTGTACTACAAACAAAATTTACTAGACAATGCTTCAGGACATTATAAATATGTTGTAGACGCGGCTCCTAGTCAGTTTACCGAAGAAGCCTTAAGCAAGCTCGCGCAATATCATTTAAATAATAAAAATTGGAATGGTGCTACACCTTTGTTATTGAGGTTAGAAGGAGAAGCGCGATTCCAACATAATGTTATTTTTGCTCAATCTAATTTGATGAAAGCCTATTATCAAATGGCCGATTATAAGAAAGCTGTGGCCTATGCAGAGAAAGTATTGGCAAATTCTAAAGCCGATACTAAAATTCAGAGTGATGCGCATATTATTATTGCACGTTCGGCAATGAAAACAGGTGATAAAGCTAAAGCTAAAACAGCATATCAAAAAGTTGAAAAAGTAGCCACAGGCGAAACGGCTGCTGAAGCTTTATACTATAACGCGTATTTTAAAAATGCAGAAGGTGAATTTGAAGCTTCGAATGAAACCGTTCAAAAATTAGCTAAAGATTTTTCAGGATATAAATATTATAGCGCCAAAGGATTAGTGCTTATGGCTAAGAATTTTTATGCCTTAAAGGATGCTTTTCAAGCCACTTACATTCTAGAAAGTGTTATTCAAAACTTTTCAGAGTTTGATGATGTTGTTATAGAAGCTTCAGAAGAATTAGCAAAAGTTAAGGAAGAAGAAGCTAAAACGAATGCCTCAATTCATTCAGAAGATTAATTTATTTATAAAAGTAAAACGATACCAATGCGCAAGCACATAAAAAATATATTTTCAGTTGTTTTCTTATTAAGCATTACAGTTGGTTTTTCTCAACGAAAAGAAAACGATACGATACAAACCGGAGTGATTGATGTTGTTAAGCCTTACGTGCCTACAATTTCTGATGCTTTTAAAGTAAAAGAAACACCGAGACTTGAAGATGAAACTACCGATACCAAAAAGGAGATTCAGTACAATATTTTTTCAATTCCGGTGGCCTCAACCTTCACCCCTTCAAAAGCAAACGCGACTTTGCTACAACGAAAAAAACGAACCAAATTATACGATAATTATGCCTCGTTAGGCGGTGGGAATTATAGAACCGTTTTGGCAGAGGCTTACGTGAATCATATGATTAGTCGTTATGAAAGTGCTGGAGGCTATTTAAGTCATCACTCATCCAACGGCGGTATTGATGACGCGGTCGTACCAAGCAGTTTTTCAAATTCTAAAATTAATTTGCATTACAATTCTCAATCAAGAGATTTAACATGGGGTATTACTGGTGGATTTCAGCATCAGTTTTATAACTGGTACGGTATCCCAGAGCCTATTGCAAGTGATAAGGTTTTGGTATATTACTTAGATGTGGGACACTCTTTTTATGATGCCAACCTTGGCGGTCATGTGACTTTTGAAGATTCTTATTTTAATAAAACGAATGTGACTTTAAGACGCTTTTTTGATAATCAGGGCTCTTCTGAAAGTCGTGCCATTATAGAAGGACAAGCCGATATTCCTATTAACTATTCTGAAATTTCTATTCCTTTTAAATTCGATTATTTAAGCGGTGATTTTGATAGATCGTATGATATTGACGAAGTGTATGAATTTAGTAATTTTCAAGTGACAGCAACACCTACTTTTGAACTTAAGGAATCTGATTTTACTTTCAATCTTGGCGTGGCGGTTACTTATTTTAATGATATGCAAAATAGTGAGAGTAAATTCTATTTTTATCCTAATATTTTAGCGTCCTATGGTATCGTAAATCAGTTGTTAGTGGCTTATGGAGGTGTTACAGGTGGTTTAAACCAGAATACGTATCGCGATTTTGCTAACGAAAATCCGTTTGTCTCGCCTACATTAGCAATCACACCAACCAATCAGGCCTATAATGCTTTTGTGGGTTTAAAGGGGAAGTTATCTAATAATGTAAATTATGATGTTAGCGGGCACTATATTTCAGATAAAAACAAAGCGCTATTTAAAGCCAACCGTATTAAAGATATTTCGGGGGTATATGATTATGAATACGGAAATTCCTTTGGTGTGGTTTATGACGATGTGACGAGTTTCGGACTTTCAGGAGCATTGGATGCTGTGGTGCATGACAACGTGAAGTTAGGTGTGAAAGCCGATTATTTTCTTTATGATTCCGATTCTGAAGCTGAAGCTTGGAATTTACCTAATTTAAGCGGATCTCTATTTGCAGATTATCAAATTGATGAGCATTGGTTCGCTGGGCTAAATATGTTCTTTATGGGACAACGTAAAGATGCTCGAAGTTTAGATTCAGATCCCGACGAGCAAACCGTTGATGTAGAGGGGTATTTAGATGTTAATATTCATGGTGGTTATCACGTAAACGACCAATTAACCATTTTTATAAAAGCCAATAACCTAATGAATAATAGTTACGATAGATGGCAGACCTACCAGGTTCAAGGATTGCAAATTCTTGGGGGTGCTACGTATAAGTTTGGGATATAAGAGGTTGTAAAGTTATGATGTTATAGAGTTACAAAGGCTCAAAGTTTTAAAGTTGTGAAGTTCTGAAGTTGTTACGCCGAGCTTCACAGAGTTTGTGCCTACGGTCTTCGAGCGGAGTCGAGAAGTTAAGTTACAAAGTTATAAGGTTACAGCGTTAAAAAGGTGGCGTCGTTCAGATGGAGGTACAACTGAAGAATCTGTTTTTAGAAGATTCAGAGTTTCTTAAAGCTTGTATCCACGGTCTTCGAGCGGAGTCGAGAAGTTAGTTATAAGGTTACAAAGTTAGGCGCGCTAAATAATCATAATGTTCACCTTCAAGAACCAGTTCGCATTTTAGATCTACCGTATCACAAGCTAATTTTAAGGTGTCAAAATCGAGATACAACCACTTCATTGGGGTTTCTTTTTCATTTTTATATGAAAGGAAATAGTCGAGTTCGCCGTAATAACCGGCATTCATATCCATCCAAAAACCGCCATCTTCATCTTCATACATGTATTTTATGTCGGAAGAATCGATAAGAATTTGTCCGTTTGCCGTTAAAAGACTTTTTAAATGCTGTAAGTATTGTGAAATTTTAGCGGTTTCTTGAAAAATCCCCGTGCCATTCATAAGTAATAAAATGGTATCGAATTGTTCAGTTTCCTCTAAAAGCCCCTTGTTTTCGGTATGCGTCACACCTCGTAATTTAGAGACTTCTATAGCACCTTGTGAAACATCAATAGCTTTAACCTTTAATCCTTTGTTTTGTAAATATAAACTATGACTTCCAGCACCGCAGCCAACGTCTAAAATCTCGCCTTTGCTTAGTTTTAAAGCTTCTTGTTCCAGTTTGGGCATGCTCTTAAAATCGCGGAATAAATAGGGTAGTGGTAAACTGTCCTCATCAGAAATATGAGTTGAGGTCATGAGGTCTTCGGTGTAGTTCCCGTTTTGGTAGTCTAATAAAGCTTTTCCGAAAAGGTCTTTCATAAAGTAATTTTCTTTTTTTTATTTCCGCGAAAGCGAAAATCTTTTCATCGATGTAATGACTAATATATTTTTTCTTTCACACTGAGTCACACAGAGACGCACAGAGTTAAAAATATCATCTTAACATCAGAACTCTGTGTTTCTTTGTGTAATTCTCTGAGAACCTCTGTGTAATATTTTCATTTTTGTAATACAAATTTTCAATACAAATTTATCCTAAAAAACTCTTGTTTTCACACTGAGCTACGCAGAGGCGCACTGAGATGCACAGAGCTAAAAATACCAACTTAACATCAGAACGCCGTGTTTCTCCGTGAAATTCACTGTGAAACTCGGTGTAATATTTCATCTAATCATCAAAAGGATTATTTTTGCACCATGCAGGACATTATAAACAACCTTTCAAAGCAGGCCAAAGATAAGCATAACGAGAATAAAAAATTCTTCGCCAAGCTTAAAAAGAAACCGCCTAAAAATTTAGACTATATCATGCAGGAGTTGCATGAAGATGCCTTTGAAAAAACCGATTGTTTAGAATGTGCCAACTGCTGTAAAACTACGGGGCCGCTCTTTACCGATAAAGATATTGAGCGCATAGCTAAATCTTTTAGATTGAAACCCCAGCAATTTATAGATCAATATTTACGCATCGACGAGGAGAATGATTACGTTTTGCAAAGCGTGCCTTGTACATTTTTGGGAGCCGATAACTACTGTTCTATTTACGATGTGCGACCTAAAGCTTGTCGTGAATTTCCGCATACCGACAGAAAAAAGTTTCAACAAATTTCAAACCTAACATTAAAAAATGTGAGCATTTGTCCCGCAGCTTTTAATATCGTTGAGGCCATGAAAAAACGAATTGGTTGAATCTAAATACATAGATGTTCACTACGAAGGCATCTATTTATATATCAAATATTTTTCACGTGTTTTTCTAAAAGCTTCCAAGTCACTTTGCCAAATAGTTTTGATAGCTTCCGCACTTACGCCAGATTCAATTTGCTCTTGTAATTTTGAAGTACCAGATAATTTGATGAAAAAGTTATTGAAAAAATCTGCTTTGTTTTTTGTGTTTTGATAAGCTTCAATAAGCCATGAAAGGTTCAGGTGCTCCAGTTGTTTTTCTTCAGATAAATCCTTGCCGTAGCATAATTTATTTTGATGTTTTGGATATTTCGCGCCTTCATTGGCTATCGGGGTATATTGATAGCTAAAAACCGATGGGTTTAAAAACGGACTCCCAAATAATTGAAATTGCTTATTGGTGCCACGACCGGCATTCACATTAGTGCCTTCAAAAAAGCACAAACTAGGATATAAGTTTATGGATTGGTCATTGGGTAAATTCGGACTCGGTTTTATAGGGAGGCTGTAGTTTAACTCGCGGTTGTAATTTTTAACAGGAATTACAGTGAGTTCACAATTAACTTCGCCAGCTAACCATTTTTCGCCATTTATCATTTTAGCGTATTCACCAATGGTCATGCCGTGAACTACGGGAATGGGGTGCATGCCAACAAAACTGGTATTCTTTTTTTCTAAAATAGGTCCGTCAATATACCTTCCGTTGGGGTTTGGACGGTCTAAAATAAGCATAGGGATATGTTGTTCGGCACAGGCTTCCATAACATAATGTAAAGAAGAAATGTAGGTATAAAAACGGGTTCCAACATCTTGAATGTCAAAAATCACGAGGTCTAAACCTTTAAGTTGTTGGGCCGAAGGTTTTTTGTTTTTTCCGTAAAGGGAAACTATAGGTAGGTTCGTTTTGGTGTCGATGCCATCTTTTACCACTTCACCAGCATCAGCTTGCCCTCTAAAGCCATGTTCTGGAGCAAAAACTTTTTTAATATGAATTTCTAAAGTGAACAACGAATCTACGAGATGAGTATACGTGTCATTCTTTTTGAATATTACCGAAGTTTGATTAGCTACAATACCGATGTTTTTTTTCTCTAATAGAGGCAGGTAGCTTTCGGTTTGATTGGCGCCAACTATTATTTTAGTCTCCTTAGAAGTTTTTAGTGTGGTGTCAACTAGGGTATTTGTAAGGACTAAATTTTCAATATTTTTATTTTTTGCCTTAGACGCGCAAGAAATGATTGCTAAAACAAATAATAAAACTGTATTTTTGAAAATATTAAACTTCATGATATAAATTGAATTACGAATTTTTTTTAGCTAAACGTATTATTGGTAGTAAAGCGTATAAAAGTAGCGTTTCGGCGCCAATAATAAAAATTGGTATTGCTGCAATTGCTATTGGTATTATCGTTATGATGATTGCTATTGCTACAGGAATTGGTTTGCAGCAAAAAATACGTGATAAGGTGGTGGCTTTTAACGGGCATGTTACTATTTCTAATTTTGACAGCAATCATTCTCATGAAAGTTTGCATCCTATTTCTACGAATACCGATTTTTATCCAGAGTTTAAGTCGGTGGAAGGGGTAAAGCATATCCAAGCTGTAGCGTCTAAATTTGGTGTGATTCGTACCGAAAAGGATTTTGAAGCCGCTTTTTTAAAAGGCGTTGGTGCTGATTACGATTGGCGTTATTTTAGTGAATTTCTAGTTGAAGGACGCTTGCCCGATTATACTCAGAAACGTAATGAGGATATTTTAATTTCGTCGTTCTTAGCCAACCGACTTCATTTTAAAGTGGGCGATAAAATGCAAATGGTTTTTGCTAAAGAAGACTCAGAAAAGCTGCCTAATATCATCACGTTTAATATTGTTGGTGTATATAATTCTGGATTTCAGGAGTTGGATGCTCAATATATTTTTGGAGATTTAAGACACATTCAGCGTATAAACCGATGGAAAAAAGATCAGATAGGAAATTTTGAAGTCTTTTTGGATGATTATAATCAATTAGATGATAAGGCTCGCGAAATTTATGAAAACACCCCGTCTACTTTAAATACAGAAAGTATTAAAGATCGTTATTATTCAGTATTTGAATGGATAAAAATATTTGATAAAAATATTTATGGTATTATTGGTATCATGATATTAATCGCTGGTATTAACATGATTACAGCGTTGTTGGTTTTAATTCTTGAACGTACTCAAATGATAGGGCTTTTAAAAGCATTAGGAAGCAACAATTGGAGTGTGCGTAAATTGTTTTTATATAATGCGTCCTATTTAATTCTTTTGGGCTTGTTTTGGGGCAATGTTATTGGACTCGGACTCCTTTTGGCTCAAAAATATTTGAAGCTTTTGCATCTAGACCCAAGCGTATACTATGTTACAGAAGCTCCTGTTTACATTAGTTTAGGTTATATTGTTGTTTTAAATATAGGAACACTGGTGTTATGCTTACTTATGCTGCTTTTGCCATCTTATATCATTACCAAAATATCACCGGTAAAGGCGATGCGCTTTCAGTAAAATTTGTTAGCTGTTTTCAATATCAGATATATGATGCTCTAAGGCTTTTACCGAAATCTGAATTTCCATAATTAATAAGCCTAAGGAAACAATAAGCAAAACTAATGCAAACCCGAACACCCATACAGCGAGTGTGCCTTGCTCGATGTATATTAAGAACATGGTAAGCACGCATAATAATAAACTAGAAATACCTGCAATTTGCATAGCGCGTGTTAGATAAAGGCGTTTTTTTATGTTTTCAATTTGTTTGATATAACGTTGGTCGGGGTTTTTAAGGTATTTGTCATGTAAATCTCTAACCACCGATGCATAGGCTAAAAAACGGTTGGTGTATGCCAACATAATTAAGGAAATCGCCGAAAATAATAGCGCAGGTGTAGATAAATCAAGTCCGTGCATAATTTTTTTTTGCAAATTTACTAAACCTACTTCGTTTTTAACTGAATTGCATAAATAAGTTCGCGAACTTTGTTAAGTGGTGTCTTCAAGTTAACCACTTATAGTTGGGTTAGTTTAGATGTCTGTATGATAATTTCATATTCATAAAAATAAATCATTTTAGTTTTGTAGGAATTTTTATATTTATTGAATGAATGAAGATTTTCTACACTACATATGGAAGTATAAAAAATTCCAAATCACACAATTGAAAACCATCCAAGGTTTACCTGTGATAATCTCCTCAGTTGGGACCCATAATTTCAATTCTGGACCAGATTTTTTTAATGCTAAACTGAAAATTGACGAACAGGTTTGGGCAGGCAATGTGGAGGTACATGTAAAATCATCCGATTGGTATGTGCATAACCACGAACAGGATCCTGTTTATGATAATGTGATTCTCCATGTGGTTTGGGAACACGATACCGATATTTTTAGAAAGGACAATACTTGCATTCCTACCATGCAACTTAGAAACTATGTATCACCTGAAATGATTAACAAGTACCAAGCGTTATTTTTAAAGCAAAAGCATTGGATAAAATGTGAAAATGACTTCAGTGCGATTGATGATTTTATTGTAGAAAATTGGCTAGAACGCTTGTTTTTTGAACGTTTGGAACGTAAATCAAAAACCATTACACAGTTGCTTGAAGCCTCTAAAAATGATTGGGAAGCCGTGTTGTTTCAAATGCTAGCAATGAATTTCGGACTTAAAGTTAACGGAGAGGCGTTTATGAGTTTGGGGCAGTCGGTAGATTTCTCGGTAGTACGCAAAACGCTAAGCCATCAAAATACTTTAGAAGCACTGCTTTTTGGACAAGCAGGATTGTTAGAAAATCAAGTCGAAGATGCTTATCATGTAAATTTGGTTCGGGAATATCAGTTTTTGAAACAAAAATTCAACTTGGAAAACCAACACGTTTTACCCGTTCAATTTTTTAGGTTACGTCCGTTAAACTTCCCAACGATTAGATTATCACAGTTAGCAAGTTTGTATCATAAACATCAAAATTTGTTTTCAAAAGTTATGGCGTCATCAAGCCTTAATGAATTTTATGAAATTTTTCGCGTTGAAACTTCAGATTACTGGAAAACCCATTATATGTTTCAAAAGGCATCACAGCCATCCGCGAAAGCACTAAGTGCAGGTTTTATTAACTTATTATTAATCAACACTATTTTGCCCATTAAATTTTTATACGCCAAACACTGTGGTGATGAAAACGCTTCTAAAATTATGGTAATGGCATACCAAATTCCTTCCGAACAAAATAGCATTATAAAAGCTTTTAATAGTTTGAAAAGCGTATCAAAATCGGCCTTAGACTCGCAAGCCCTCATTCAACTGAAAACCGAATATTGCGACAAACATTTGTGTTTAAAGTGTGCCGTTGGTTATCAACTTTTAAGTAAATAACTTTTAAAGGATTGCAGGAAATATTAAATTGCGGCATGAACAGTATTTATAAATTGCTATTGTTTTTTCAGAAACGTGGATACTACGTGTGCCAACGTATAGCCGATAAATTAGGAATTCGCGCTAAAGTGGTGCGCACTTCTTTTATGTACCTTACCTTCGTAACGCTAGGTTTTGGCTTTGCTTTATATTTGTTTCTAGCGTTTTGGATGCGTATTAAAGATCTGATTTATACGAAACGATCATCTGTTTTTGATTTATAATTTATGAATTTAGTAAGTCGATTTTTTAGAGCTAGGATATACACGGCGCTTTTGTTGCTTGTTATTATCTTGTTAATTGGCGTTTTTGGGTATCGTTTTATCTCCGATTATACTTGGATTGACGCTTTGTACATGTCGGTTATTACCATGACAACCGTGGGTTTTAGTGAGGTGGTTCCGCTTGATGATGAGTCTAAAATTTTCACCATCTTTTTAATTTTAGCAAGCGTTGTTATTGTAGGTTACGCCCTTTCCATTATTACCGAATATATTTTAAGTAAAAATGATGTTGAAGAATTAAAACACAAGAGGATGCAAAAAATGATTGATAGTTTTAATGACCACATTGTTATTTGTGGTTATGGCCGTAACGGTAAACAAGCGGCAAGAAAACTTATGGCTTACAAAAAACAGTTTGTAGTTATTGAAAAAAATAAAGATATGGAGGAACGTCTCCAAATGGATGATGTGCCTTATGTGATTGGAAATGCCAATGAAGACGAAGTTTTAAATGCCGCAGGAGTAGATCGTGCTTCGAGTTTTATTTCAGCACTGCCTAATGATGCCGATAACTTGTTTGTGGTCCTTTCTGCAAGACAATTAAATAGTACTATAAATATAATAAGTCGTGCTTCCAACGAGTCGTCTTACGATAAATTAAAGTTTGCTGGAGCAAATAATGTGATTCTTCCCGATAAAATTGGTGGCGACCATATGGCGTCCTTAGTTGTGGTGCCCGGGCTGATGGAGTTTATCGACAACTTGTCTATCGTTGGAAAGTCTGATATTAATGTAGAAGAAGTCCCGGTTGATAAATTATACGATACACAAAACCTAAAAAGTATAAAAGAACTGGATGTACGACGAAAAACAGGCTGTACTGTAATCGGATTCAAAAGTGAAAAAGGAGAATATATTGTAAATCCAGAAGCCGATTTGATATTGGTTCCAAACTCAAAAGTGATTTTTTTAGGACGCCCCGAACAAATTGCATTATTAAATTCGGTGTACAATATTATGTAGTGCGCATTGCATTTTTAACAGCTGTGGTTTTAAAAAACCATTTTTTTTTACCATCTTGCTTGCTTTTAAAAAAAAAACCACAAAAATAAGTTATAATTACTACCTTATGAAGAAATATCTTCTTTCAATTTTCACATTAATCTCACCAATTTTAATTTTTGCCCAAGAATCAACCTCACAACAAGTAGATCGTATTTTTAAAGACTACACAGGATGGTTTGTTGAGGCTATTTTTTATGAAATTCCATTTTCTGAAACTTATCAAATACCTTGGGTACTAATTGTTTTAATGAGTGGTGCGATTTTTTTTACCATTTATTTTAAGTTTATAAACTTCACAGGATTTAAAAAAGCCATAAATGTAGTTCAAGGTAAATATGAAGATATTGAAAAACATGGCGCCGATACTTTATATGGTGATCAAACATCTAATGAAGATGAAAATATTTTTGAAACCTTAAGAGACGATAGTGCTCACGGTGAAGTATCACATTTTCAGGCTTTAACTGCGGCGCTTTCAGCAACGGTGGGCTTAGGTAATATTGCAGGAGTTGCTGTAGCCTTATCTATTGGAGGGCCTGGAGCAACATTTTGGATGATTCTTGCTGGTTTATTAGGTATGGCTTCAAAGTTTGCCGAATGTACTCTGGGGGTTAAATATAGAGACGTTGGTGAAGATGGTACTGTTTATGGAGGACCAATGTACTATTTAACCAAAGGTTTTCAAGAAAAAGGTATGAAAGGTTTTGGTAAGGTACTTGCTGTGCTTTTTGCTATTTTCGTAATCGGTGGATCCTTTGGTGGTGGAAACATGTTTCAAGCCAATCAAGCAGCAGCGCAATTCACTAAACTTTTTAACTTCGAGAACCAAGATGCCGGTATGTATTTTGGTTTTGTTATGGCTATTATTGTAGCTATCGTGATAATTGGAGGTATAAAAAGAATTGCCCGAGTAACTGAAAAAATTGTGCCTTTTATGGCTGGTATTTACGTGCTTGCTTCCTTGATTATTTTAATAGCCAACTGGAGCTTGATTGATGATGCCTTTAGTTTAATTTATCATGGTGCTTTTTCAGGTTTAGGTATTGCTGGTGGTCTTGTAGGGGTTATGATTCAGGGCATACGACGTGGGGCCTTTTCTAATGAAGCAGGTGTAGGTAGTGCTGCTATCGCACACTCAGCGGTTAGGACGAAGTATGCTGCTAGTGAAGGTATTGTGGCGCTTTTAGAGCCTTTTGTAGATACTGTCGTTATTTGTACCATGACCGCTTTAGTGATTGTTATTACTAATTTTGATGGTGGCTTTATGGAATATGGCGTGCCAATTAAAGAAGGTGTAGAGTTAACGGCAGTGGCTTTTGATACCGTGATACCGCACTTTTCTATCGTGCTAACCATTGCTGTGATATTATTTGCGTTTTCAACCATGATTTCATGGTCGTATTATGGTATGCAAGGTTGGGTGTTTTTATTCGGAAAAGGAAAATTAAGCGACTTAATATATAAAATACTCTTCTTATTTTTTGTGGTTGTAGGGTCGTCAATTAGCTTAGGTGCCGTTATCGATTTCTCCGATGCCATGATTTTTGCCATGGTGGTCCCAAATATTATTGGTGTGGTTATCTTGTCGCCAGTAATCCGTAAGGAGCTAGAAAAATATATGGACGCTATAAATGTGAAGAAAGAAGCCTTGGAAGATGGGGCTGAAGATCTTACAAAACACATGTAGTCTTAAATCTATAAGATAGTTTAAATGAAATCTCATGTTACTTTTTCTAGAAATCAGCGGCATGGGATTTTTTTGTTACTCCTATTAATTATTGTTTTACAGGGTGTTTATTTTTTTATCGATTTTCCTTCTGAAGATGTTGTAGTCGACCATACGCGCTTGCTCCAGTTTGAGAAAACCATGGATTCTTTACGTTTAGAGAAACTTCAAAAGTTAAAACCCAAGATTAAGCCCTTTAATCCAAATTATATGGATGATTTTAAAGGTGCTGTCTTAGGGATGAGTACGATCGAGATTGATAGATTGTTGGATTTTAGAAGTCAGAATCAATGGATTAATTCTTCGGAAGAATTTCAAAACGTCACCCAAATATCAGACTCTCTTTTTGAAGCTATTTCACCCTATTTTAAATTTCCGGATTGGGTAAAGGCTTCACGAGCTAAAAAAGAAATATCTAACAATTTTAAAGGCTTAAAAACCGATGCTGAAAAAAACGATCTAAATACAGCTACGGCAATCGAACTTCAGCACGTTTCTGGAGTAGGAAAGGTGCTTTCCAGTCGTATTGTAAAATATAGAAACAGTCTTCTTGGTGGCTTTACCGATGTTGTTCAGTTGGAAGATGTTTATGGACTAAATCTTCAAGTTATTCAAAACATTACCGAACAGTTTGTCGTGAAAACCCCAAAAGTGATCCATAAAATAGAATTAAATACGGCAACAGTAAATCAATTAGTTACTATTCCACACATAGATTACGATTTAGCTCATCGTATTATTGAATACCGACAATTAAGAAGTGGTTATAATGGGATAAATGAATTATTGAAAGTAAAGGAGTTCCCTGTAAATAAAATCAAGATAATTCAATTATATTTGCACCTCGAAAAAAATATAGATGAATAACTTGTACTTCACAGAAGAGCATAATCTTTTTAGAAAAAGCCTTCAAGATTTTTTGCAAAAAGAGGTTGTTCCTTACATAGATAAGTGGGAACAAACAGGAGAAATAGAAAGGTTTGTTTGGAAGAAATTTGGAGAGATGGGCTTTTTAGGGATTAAATATCCTGAAGTTTATGGTGGTATGGATTTAGATTTATTCTATACTATTATTCTTCTTGAAGAACTTCAAAAGGTAAATTCAGGAGGTTTTGCTGCAGCTATTTGGGCTCACGTTTATTTAGCGATGACGCATCTTAATGCTGAAGGTAGTGAAGCTATTAAACAAAAATATTTAGTTCCAAGTATTTCGGGCGATATGATAGGCTGCTTGTGTATTACCGAACCTTTCGGTGGGAGTGATGTTGCAGGTATGCGCACAACAGCGATTAAGGACGGAGACTCTTATATTATAAATGGATCTAAAACATTTATTACCAATGGTGTGCTTAGCGATTATCTTGTCGTAGCAGCAAAAACCGACCCAACAGCAGGAGGTAAAGGTATTAGTATGTTTGTTGTTGATCGTAAATCTATAGGTGTTTCTGCTACAAAATTAGATAAGTTGGGCTGGCGAGCTTCAGATACCGGTGAAATTGCTTTTGATCAGGTTAAAATTCCGGCTGAAAATTTACTAGGAGAAGCTGGTAAAGGATTTTCATACATCATGCAGCATTTTGCCTTGGAGCGTTTAATTATGGGGGTTAATGGCCATGCTAGAGCCGAATTTGCTTTGAACTATGCCTTGCAATATATGAGCGACCGTCAAGCCTTTGGAAAATCTATCGATCAGTTTCAAGCCTTAAGGCATAAAGTAGCCGATTTGTCAACCGAAGTAGAATTCTGTAAAGCCTTTAATTACGCTGTGGCTTACCGCTTAAATAAAGGAGAGTACGTTGTAAAGGAAGCAACCATGTCGAAATTAAAATCAACAAAAGTTGCCGATGACGTAATATATGAGTGTTTGCAGTTTTTAGGAGGCTACGGTTATATGGAAGATTACCCTTTAGCACGCTTGCTTCGCGATAGTCGTTTAGGGCCTATAGGAGGTGGAACATCGGAAATTCTTCGTGAAATTTTAGCAAAAATTATTATAGATAAAAAAACATATAAGCCGGCAACCTAAAATATTTTATTTTTTTAGATTTAAATAGAATTAATTTTTATATTTGCAGCCGAAAAATTTTAAAAGAGAGGAGGTTAAGACACTATGTTAATAATTCCAATTAAAGAAGGAGAGAATATAGATAGAGCGTTAAAGCGTTATAAAAGAAAGTTCGATAGAACTGGAACTAAGCGTGCGTTACAAACTGGTAAGCAGTTTGACAAGCCTTCTGTTATTCGTAGAGCGCAAATTCAAAAAGCACAATACATCCAAGGACTAAGAGATGCAGAAAATATTTAATTCATATTAATGCATTAAATTGATACAAATCCCGCGTGAAGCGGGATTTTTTTGTTTTAAGGCAGTAGGAAAAGAAATTATGAAATCAATCTGTATTTGTTTCAGATTCTCATATTTTTTTTCAAGGTGATAAGGCGTTGTGTCAAATGGAATATGATGATTTTTTGAGGTTATAATACAACCTCTTTTTGTTTTAAACAACTATAAAGTATCAGGAGCTGGTTAAATTAGTATCTTTAAAACACTTAAATTATTATAACATTAACACTTTGATGCATATTGTAGTTTATTTACCAATAACCAATAACCAATAACCAACAACTAATAACCATTTGCCAAGTCGTTAACTGTTAATTAGATATTATGGAGTAATTATTCATATGTTTATTGTGGGAATCGCAAAATCAAAGGTTCAATTTGTAGTTTTCTTTTAACCATTAACCATTAACCAGAAACCATAACCCATAACCCAAAATGTCTTTTAAACCTTTCACCGAATATTTGTTACTTGAAAAAAACTACTCTAAGTTAACCGTTAAAGCGTATCAAAGTGACTTAGTAAGTTTTTCGAATTTTATAAAGGGTACCTATGGCAGCGATGCGATTCAAAATGTAAATTATTCGCAAATCCGATCTTGGATTGTATTATTGGTAGAAAGTGGCATCACCAATAGGAGTATAAACAGAAAAGTTTCTACGCTAAATTCCTATTTTAAGTTCTTAATTAAAGTTGGTGATGTGGATGTCAATCCGCTTGCGAAACATAAAGCATTAAAAACAAGTAAAAAACTACAGGTGCCTTTTTCCGAAAGTGAAATTAACACCGTCTTAGATAACCTTAATATAGGAGATGATTTTGAAAGCGTTCGTAATAAATTAATTATTGAAATATTTTATTCAACAGGGATTAGGCGTATTGAGCTTGTGGGGTTAAAACTATCGAGTTTAGATTTAGATAATAAAACTCTAAAAGTTATTGGTAAACGTAATAAGGAGCGTATTGTACCGTTATTGTATGCAGTAGTCGAGACGTTAAAGACTTATTTAAAATTGCGCGGTGATTTAAATTTTATTGAAGATAATGAAAGTTTGTTTTTAACTAAAAAAGGCGTTAAAATATATGAAACTCTTGTTTACCGAATAATAAATGATTATTTTAGTTCAGCATCTTCAAAAGTAAAAAAGAGTCCTCATATATTAAGACACTCTTTTGCTACTCATTTGTTAAACCAAGGTGCCGATTTAAATGCAGTTAAAGAACTTTTAGGACATTCAAGTTTGGCTGCTACGCAAGTTTATACCCATAACAGTATAGCCGAACTTAAAAAAGTGCATATTCATGCGCATCCAAGAAGTAAAAAATAAATTCACATATTGTCTAATCTAAAATGAGTGACATGCCCTATATAATGGGTAAGATAAAACCATTATGTTCAAAACCAGAGCATGAAGCTGATTTTTTTAAATTAAAAGTAAACAGATGAAAGTAAACACGCAATCCGTAAATTTTAATGCAGATGTAAAATTATTGGCCTTTATCCAAAAACGTATGGATAAATTGGATTTGTTTTATGACAAGGTTATCAAATCAGATGTTTTTTTGAAAGTTGAAAATACAAGTGATAAAGAAAATAAAATATTTGAAGTTAAAGTGAGTGTGCCCGGTGATAGTCTTGTGGTAAAAAAGCAATGCAAAAGCTTCGAAGAAGGCGCAGATATGGCGATAGCATCCTTAGAAAGACAGTTGAAAAAGAAAAAAGAAAAATTAAGAGCATATTTATGATAAATTTTATTCAAAAATGTTTTGAATAAAATAAAAAAACTATACATTTGCAGTCCGTTAGAAATAGCGGACTGTTTTTATATGTAAAAAAGGCAGAAAAAGCCGATGTAGCTCAGCTGGCTAGAGCAGCTGATTTGTAATCAGCAGGTCGTGGGTTCGAGTCCCTCCATCGGCTCTGAAATATTGAAGTATAACTTTTGAATTTTATTTAAAAGTGGTCCGGGGAGATACTCAAGCGGCCAACGAGGGCAGACTGTAAATCTGCTGACTACGTCTTCGCAGGTTCGAATCCTGCTCTCCCCACAACAAATTTTTGCGTACGCAGAAATCTATTTGAAATATTGAATACCAGATAAGTTTAAAACTTATCAAAATGCGAGAGTAGCTCAGTTGGTAGAGCGTCAGCCTTCCAAGCTGAATGTCGCCGGTTCGAACCCGGTCTCTCGCTCTAAGTGAGAAACGGGGAGGAGTTTATGCTGAGCATAGTCGAAGTAAACCCAGTCTCTCGCTCTAAAACCTGCGGAGGCAGGAATCTCTTTTTTTAATACTGTTTAGGTGGTTTTAAAAGAATAGGAAATAAAAACTTTACGCCGGTGTAGCTCAGGGGTAGAGCGTTTCCTTGGTAAGGAAGAGGTCACGAGTTCAAATCTCGTCATTGGCTCTATATTGAAATAAAAAAGATTACACTAATATTATTATATAACTAAGATTAAAATTATTTAAAAACATGGCAAAGGCAACTTTCGATCGTTCAAAACCACACTTAAATATTGGTACAATTGGACACGTAGATCACGGTAAAACAACTTTAACTGCTGCTATTACTAAAGTATTAGCTGATGCAGGTTTATCTGAAGCAAGAGATTTCTCTTCTATTGACAACGCTCCAGAGGAGAAAGAAAGAGGTATCACAATTAATACTTCTCACGTAGAGTACCAAACACAAAATCGTCACTACGCTCACGTAGACTGTCCAGGTCACGCCGATTACGTAAAGAACATGGTTACTGGTGCTGCTCAAATGGATGGTGCAATCTTAGTGGTAGCTGCTACAGATGGTCCTATGCCACAAACTCGTGAGCACATCTTATTAGGTCGTCAAGTAGGTATTCCTCGTATCGTTGTTTTCTTAAACAAAGTTGATATGGTTGATGATGAAGAGCTTTTAGAATTAGTAGATATGGAAGTTAGAGATTTATTATCTTTCTACGAGTACGATGGAGATAATGGTCCTGTAGTTTCAGGTTCTGCTTTAGGAGCACTTAACGGTGAGCAAAAATGGGTTGACACTGTATTAGAATTAATGGAAGCATGTGATAACTGGATCGAAGAGCCAGTACGTGATATGGATAAGCCTTTCTTGATGCCTATCGAAGACGTATTCTCTATTACTGGTCGTGGTACTGTTGCAACTGG
This sequence comes from Tamlana carrageenivorans, assembly GCF_002893765.1. Classification (NCBI taxonomy): domain Bacteria; kingdom Pseudomonadati; phylum Bacteroidota; class Flavobacteriia; order Flavobacteriales; family Flavobacteriaceae; genus Pseudotamlana; species Pseudotamlana carrageenivorans. Next base: position 2,407,792 of record NZ_CP025938.1, read on the forward strand.
ACGTATCGAAACTGGTGTGGCTAAAACAGGAGATCCTGTAGAGATTATCGGTATGGGTGCTGAAAAATTAACTTCTACTATTACAGGTATCGAAATGTTCCGTCAAATATTAGATAGAGGTGAAGCTGGTGATAACGCTGGTATCTTATTAAGAGGTATTGAGAAATCTCAAATTTCAAGAGGTATGGTAATTACTAAGCCAGGTTCTGTAACACCACACGCTAAATTTAAAGCTGAGGTTTATATCTTGAAAAAAGAAGAAGGTGGACGTCACACTCCATTCCATAACAACTACCGTCCACAGTTCTACGTACGTACAACTGACGTAACTGGAAACATTGCGCTTCCTGATGGTGTTGAGATGGTTATGCCTGGAGATAACTTAACTATTACTGTAGAGTTAATCCAACCAATTGCTATGAACGTAGGTTTACGTTTCGCTATCCGTGAAGGTGGTAGAACAGTTGGTGCAGGTCAAGTAACTGAAATATTAGACTAATTATTAGTTTAAACATATAATAAGTTAAGGTATCTTTTTTTTGAGATACCTTGATTTATGTTTACGGGCGTAGCTCAGTTGGTAGAGCACTGGTCTCCAAAACCAGGTGTCGGGAGTTCGAGTCTCTCCGCCCGTGCATATGATGAGAATCTTCGATTTAGATGGTTTTCAAAATTAAATAAAAAAGCATGATACGAGAAGTTTATCCTGAGCGAAGTCGAAGGAAGTCTCTCCGCCCGTGCAACTAGAATAGGTTTTACCTATTAATATTAAAATTGATATCGTTTCAATTAGATCAAAAAGAGATAACACCATGGCTGGATTTGCAAATTATATAAAAGAATCATTCGGAGAACTAAAGAATAATGTTACTTGGCCTACTTGGGCTGAAGGACAGAGTTTGACTGTTTTAGTCGCTGTTTTTTCAATTATATTCTCTCTAGTAATCTGGGGAGTGGATACAGTGTTTAGCAAGGTGATATCAGCTTACTTTCAATGGATTAGTTAATACTAAAAAAGAAAAAGGAATTTTATGTCTGAAGTAAGTGAAAAAAAATGGTATGTAGTTCGTGCTGTAAGTGGACAAGAAAATAAGATTAAATCTTATATCGAAAATGAGATTGCTCGTTTAGGTATGCAAGATTATGTTGATCAAGTTTTAGTGCCTACAGAGCGTGTTGTACAAATCCGTAATGGTAAAAAGATTCATAAGGAAAAAGTGTTTTTTCCAGGATATATTATGATTCAAGCTAACCTTACTGGCGAAATACCTCATATCATCAGATCGGTAACTAATGTTATCGGGTTTTTAGGAGAAACAAAAGGTGGTGATCCTGTTCCATTAAGACAATCTGAAGTTAACAGAATGTTAGGGAAAGTGGATGAGTTATCTGTTGAAGAAACGGCCAATGTTGCAATTCCTTATACAAAAGGAGAAACAGTAAAAGTTATCGATGGACCTTTCAATGGTTTTGACGGTACCATTGAGAAAATCAATGAAGAAAAGCGTAAACTTGAAGTTATGGTTAAGATTTTCGGAAGAAAAACACCATTAGAGTTAAGTTATATGCAGGTTGAAAAAGTATAATAATTGTTACACTATATAAATGATATCATCTTTAGCTTCCAAAATTAAGAAGGATATCAACTAAATTATTAAAAATGGCAAAAGAATTAAGTAAAGTAGTTAAGTTACAAGTTCGGGGAGGTGCAGCGAATCCGTCGCCACCGGTTGGACCCGCTTTAGGTGCTGCTGGAGTTAACATCATGGAGTTCTGTAAGCAATTTAATGCTAGAACTCAAGATAAAGCCGGTAAAGTTTTACCAGTTGTTATTTCGGTATACAAAGACAAGTCATTTGACTTTGTTATCAAGACTCCTCCAGCTGCAGTACAATTATTAGAAGCGGCCAAGGTGAAAAAAGGTTCAGGTGAACCAAACCGAAAAAAAGTAGCTAAAGTATCTTGGGATCAGATCAAGACTATAGCAGAAGACAAAATGGTAGATTTAAATGCATTTACTCCAGAGTCTGCTATGAAAATGATTGCTGGTACAGCAAGATCGATGGGAATAACTGTAACAGGGAAATTTCCTTCTTAATCTATTAAAGACATTACAAAATGGCAAGATTAACAAAAAAGCAAAAAGAAGCTTTAGCGAAAATTGAAAAAGGAAGAGTGTATTCTTTAGAAGATGCATCAGCCTTAGTTAAAGAAATTACCAATACAAAATTTGATTCATCTGTAGATATCGCTGTACGTTTAGGAGTTGATCCTCGTAAAGCTAATCAAATGGTAAGAGGAGTTGTATCTCTTCCTCATGGTACTGGTAAAGACGTAAAAGTATTAGCATTAGTAACACCAGATAAAGAAGCAGAAGCTAAAGAAGCTGGTGCTGATTATGTAGGTTTAGACGAGTACCTAGATAAAATCAAGAGTGGTTGGACAGATGTAGATGTTATTATTACTATGCCTAGCGTAATGGGTAAATTAGGTCCTTTAGGACGTGTATTAGGTCCTCGTGGTTTAATGCCTAACCCAAAAACAGGAACAGTAACAATGGATGTAGCAAAAGCTGTAACAGAAGTAAAAGCTGGTAAAATTGACTTTAAAGTTGATAAAACTGGTATCGTACACGCTGCTATTGGTAAAGCATCATTTAGTGCTGATAAAATTGCTGAAAATGCAAATGAATTATTACAAACATTAATAAAATTAAAACCAACAACTGCAAAAGGAGTTTACGTGAAAGGTATTTCTATCTCTTCAACAATGAGTCCTAGTATCGCTGTTGATTCTAAAATTGGTTAATTAAGTTAAAACTTTTATTATGACAAGAGAAGAAAAATCATTAGTAATTGAGGAATTGACTGCAGAATTAGCTAATAATGCCAATGTTTATTTGGCAGATATTTCAGGATTGAATGCAGATGCTACTTCAAACTTACGTCGTGCTGCTTTTAAAGCAAACGTACAAATGGCGGTTGTTAAAAATACATTACTTGCTAAAGCCATGGAAGCTTCTGAAAAAGATTTCGGAGATTTACCTTCTGTGCTTAAAGGAAATACATCTGTGATGTATTCTGAAACAGGTAATGCACCAGCAAAATTAATTAAAAACTTCCGTAAAAAATCTGAGAAGCCTCTGTTAAAAGGAGCCTTCATCGAGGAAGCTGTTTACATCGGTGACGCACAATTAGACATGTTAGTTGATATCAAGTCTAAAGAAGAGTTACTTGGAGAAATTGTTACAATTTTACAATCTCCTGCTAAAAATGTTATTTCAGCCCTTAAATCAGGTGGTGGAACCATTGCTGGACTTATTAAAACACTATCTGAAAGAGAAGGATAGTATCAAACAGTACGCACTTATTACAATTATATTATTATTACAAAATTATTAAAACGATAGAAAAATGGCAGATTTAAAAGATTTCGCAGAACAATTAGTTAACCTTACTGTAAAAGAAGTAAATGAGTTAGCAACTATATTAAAAGATGAGTACGGTATCGAGCCTGCTGCTGCTGCTGCAGTTGCTGTTGCTGGTCCTGCCGCTGGTGGTGAAGCTGAAGAGGCTCAAACTGAATTTGATGTTATCTTAAAAGCAGCTGGTGGTTCTAAATTAGCTGTAGTAAAATTAGTTAAAGAATTAACTGGTTTAGGATTAAAAGAAGCTAAAGGTTTAGTTGATGATGCACCAAGCGCTATCAAAGAAGCTGTATCTAAAGATGAAGCAGAAGCTTTAAAAGCATCTTTAGAAGAGGCAGGAGCTGAGGTTGAGCTTAAGTAAGCTTAGTACTTAAAACACATAAGGGTTTAGGTCTGAAGAAGTTACTTCAAGACCTAAACCATTTTGCGTATATAACAGGTATATACGTTTTTATTATTTTTTTTAATCAAAATTCCGTCCATTGATGTTATCAACACAAGCTGAAAGATTAAATTTCTCCTCTATTGTAAATAGAACAGAATATCCAGACTTCTTGGATATTCAGATTAAATCCTTCCAGGATTTTTTCCAATTAGAAACTAAATCTGAGGAAAGAGGCGATGAAGGTCTTTACAATACCTTCATGGAAAACTTTCCAATCACAGATTCTCGTAATCAATTCGTATTAGAATTTTTAGATTACTTCGTAGATCCACCACGATATGCTATTGAAGAGTGTATTGAGAGAGGGCTAACTTACAGCGTTCCGCTAAAGGCTAGGTTAAAGTTATATTGTACAGACCCTGAACATGAGGATTTCGAAACCATTGTTCAAGATGTGTATTTAGGAACTATTCCTTACATGACGCCTTCAGGAACTTTTTGTATTAATGGTGCAGAACGTGTTGTTGTTTCTCAATTACACCGTTCACCAGGAGTTTTCTTCGGGCAATCTTTCCATGCTAATGGAACCAAATTATATTCAGCAAGGGTTATACCATTCAAGGGATCTTGGATTGAGTTTGCTACAGATATTAACCAGGTAATGTATGCTTACATTGATAGAAAGAAAAAATTACCTGTAACAACGCTTTTCCGTGCTATCGGTTTTGAGCGTGATAAAGACATCTTAGAGATTTTTGACTTAGCAGAAGAAGCTAAAGTATCAAAAACTGGATTAAAGAAATACTTAGGAAGAAAATTAGCTGCTCGTGTATTAAACACATGGCATGAGGATTTTGTTGATGAAGATACTGGAGAGGTGGTTTCAATCGAGCGTAATGAAATCGTGCTTGATCGTGATACGATCCTTGACAAAGAAAATATAGAAGAAATTCTTGAAGCTGACGTTAAAACGATTCTTTTACATAAAGAAAGTACAGAACAAGGGGATTATGCCATTATCCACAACACGCTTCAAAAAGATCCAACAAACTCTGAAAAAGAGGCTGTTGAACATATTTATAGACAACTACGTAATGCAGAACCGCCAGATGAGGAAACTGCACGTGGTATTATTGATAAATTATTCTTTAGTGACCAACGTTACTCTCTTGGAGAAGTTGGACGTTATAGAATGAACAAAAAATTAGGTCTTGATATTGGAATGGATAAGCAAGTGCTTACCAAAGAAGATATCATTACCATCATTAAATATTTAATCGAGCTTATCAACTCTAAAGCAGAGATTGATGATATCGATCACTTATCTAACCGTCGTGTTCGTACTGTAGGCGAGCAATTATCATCACAATTTGGTGTTGGTTTAGCCCGTATGGCGCGTACCATTCGTGAGCGTATGAACGTTCGTGATAACGAGGTGTTTACACCTATAGATTTAATTAATGCTAAGACTTTATCGTCTGTTATTAATTCTTTCTTCGGTACAAACCAGTTATCTCAATTTATGGATCAAACCAATCCACTTGCTGAAATCACGCACAAGCGTCGTTTATCAGCTCTTGGACCTGGAGGTTTATCAAGAGAGCGTGCTGGGTTCGAGGTACGTGACGTTCACTATACACACTACGGTCGTTTATGTCCGATTGAAACACCAGAGGGACCAAACATTGGTTTAATTTCTTCACTTTCTGTTTATGCAAAAGTGAACCCAATGGGATTCATCGAAACACCTTATAGAAAAGTAACTGATGGTGTTGTTGATATTAAAAATGATCCTGTTTATTTAAGTGCAGAGGAAGAGGAAGAAAAATTAATCGCTCAAGCAACAGTTAAAGTTGATGACGATGGTAAAATTCTTCACGATAAAGTTATTGCTAGAATGGAGGGTGATTTCCCTGTTATTGAACCAGAAAAATTAGACTATACCGATGTAGCGCCTAATCAAATTTCTTCAATTTCAGCATCGCTTATTCCGTTCTTAGAGCATGATGATGCGAACCGTGCGTTGATGGGATCTAACATGATGCGTCAAGCGGTACCATTATTAAGAGTAGATGCACCTATTGTAGGAACTGGATTAGAGCGTCAAGTAGCTTCAGATTCTAGAGTATTGATTAATGCAGAGGGAGAAGGAGAAGTACTTTACGTAGATGCTAAAGAAATCCAAATTAGATACGAGCGTACTGAGGATGAAGCTAAAGTAAGTTTTGATAGTGATGTTAAAACATACCAATTAGTAAAATACAGAAAAACTAACCAAGGAACTTCTATTAACCTGAAACCTATTGTAGTTAAAGGTGATAAGGTAACTAAAGGTCAAGTTTTATGTGAAGGATACGCGACTCAAAAAGGAGAATTAGCTTTAGGTAGAAATATGAAAGTAGCCTTTATGCCTTGGAAAGGGTATAACTTTGAGGATGCGATTGTAATTTCTGAAAAAGTGGTTCGTGAAGATATATTTACTTCTATCCATATCGATGAGTATTCTCTAGAAGTTAGAGACACGAAATTAGGTAATGAAGAATTAACTAACGATATCCCTAACGTTTCTGAAGAGGCTACTAAAGACCTTGATGAAAACGGTATGATTCGCGTTGGTGCCGAGGTTAAACCTGGCGATATTCTTATTGGTAAGATTACACCTAAAGGGGAATCTGATCCAACTCCTGAAGAAAAATTATTACGTGCGATCTTTGGTGATAAAGCTGGAGATGTAAAAGATGCTTCTTTAAAAGCTTCACCTTCTTTAAATGGTGTTGTAATTGAAAAGAAATTATTCGCAAGAGCCGTAAAAGATAAACGTAAACGTGCACAGGATAAAGATGATATTCTTGCTCTTGAAGCACAATACGATAGAAAGTTCGACGAGCTTAAAGATATTTTAGTTGAAAAACTTTTCAATATTGTAAATGGAAAAACAGCTCAAGGTATTTATAATGATTTAGGTGAAGAAGTATTACCAAAAGGTAAAAAATTCACACTTAAAATGTTAAATGCTGTTGATGATTATGCGCATTTAGTGTCTGGAAAATGGACTACTGATGATCATACAAATCAATTGGTAGCTGATTTAATTCACAATTATAAGATTAAAGAAAACGATTTACAGGGGTCTTTACGTCGTGAGAAGTTTACAATTTCTGTTGGTGATGAGTTACCAGCAGGTATCATAAAATTAGCTAAAGTTTACATCGCTAAAAAACGTAAACTTAAAGTTGGTGATAAAATGGCAGGACGTCACGGTAACAAAGGTATTGTTGCTAGAATCGTTCGTCAAGAAGATATGCCATTCTTAGAAGATGGAACGCCTGTTGATATTGTATTAAATCCATTAGGTGTACCTTCTCGTATGAACATTGGTCAAATTTATGAAACGGTACTTGGTTGGGCTGGACAAAAATTAGGACGCAAATATGCAACACCTATTTTTGACGGAGCTACAATCGATCAGATTAACGGATTTACAGATGAAGCTGGAATTCCAAGATATGGTCATACCTACCTTTATGATGGTGGTACCGGACAGCGTTTTGATCAGCCAGCAACAGTTGGTGTGATTTACATGCTGAAATTAGGACACATGGTCGATGATAAAATGCACGCGCGTTCTATTGGACCTTACTCATTAATTACGCAACAACCATTAGGTGGTAAAGCACAGTTTGGTGGTCAGCGTTTTGGTGAGATGGAAGTTTGGGCACTTGAGGCTTATGGCGCATCAAGTACCTTACGTGAGATCTTAACTGTAAAATCTGATGATGTTATTGGTAGAGCTAAAACTTACGAGGCAATCGTAAAAGGTGAACCAATGCCAGATCCAGGATTACCAGAATCATTCAATGTACTTATGCACGAATTGAAAGGTTTAGGTTTAGACATCAGATTAGAGGAGTAAAATAATAGTTTACAGTCACAGCGTTCAGTAATTACTCTGAACTGTGATTGAAAACTGAAGACTTAAAAAACATGGCAAGAAAACAAGATAAAAATACAGTTAAGAGATTTAATAAAATCTCAATCGGTTTAGCTTCTCCAGAGTCTATTTTAGCAGAGTCTAGAGGCGAAGTTTTAAAACCAGAAACTATCAATTATCGAACTCACAAACCAGAACGTGATGGTTTGTTCTGTGAGCGTATCTTCGGTCCTGTAAAGGATTACGAGTGTGCTTGTGGTAAATATAAAAGAATACGTTACAAAGGTATTGTATGTGACCGTTGTGGTGTTGAAGTAACAGAAAAGAAAGTACGTCGTGATCGTGTTGGGCACATCAACCTTGTGGTTCCTGTAGCACACATCTGGTACTTCCGTTCGTTACCGAATAAAATTGGTTATTTATTAGGATTACCATCTAAGAAATTAGATATGATTATTTACTACGAACGTTACGTAGTTATTCAACCAGGTAATGCTAAAAATGAAGAAGGTGAACCATTACAAAAAATGGACTTCTTAACAGAAGAAGAATACTTAAACATTCTTGAAACCCTTCCTCAAGATAATCAGTATTTAGACGATTCAGATCCAAATAAGTTTTTAGCTAAAATGGGTGCTGAATGTTTAATCGAATTATTAGCAAGAATTGACTTAGAGTCTTTATCATACGAATTACGTCATAAAGCCAATACCGAAACGTCTAAACAACGTAAAACGGAAGCTTTAAAACGTTTACAAGTTGTAGAGTCTTTACGTGAGTCAAATCAAAATAGAGAAAATCGTCCAGAATGGATGATTATGAAAGTAATTCCAATCATTCCGCCAGAATTACGTCCGCTAGTACCACTAGATGGAGGTCGTTTTGCAACGTCTGATTTGAATGACTTATACCGTCGTGTTATTATTCGTAACAACCGTCTTAAAAGATTGGTTGAAATTAAAGCTCCCGAAGTTATTTTACGTAACGAAAAACGTATGCTTCAAGAGTCTGTGGATTCGTTATTCGATAACACACGTAAGTCTTCTGCAGTAAAAACAGATTCTAACAGACCGTTAAAATCTTTATCAGATTCATTAAAAGGTAAGCAAGGTCGTTTCCGTCAAAACTTACTTGGTAAGCGTGTGGATTATTCAGCACGTTCTGTTATTGTTGTAGGACCAGAATTAAAATTATTTGAATGTGGATTGCCAAAAAATATGGCAGCTGAATTATACAAACCTTTTGTAATTAGAAAACTAATTGAAAGAGGTATTGTTAAAACAGTAAAATCTGCAAAGAAAATTATAGATAAAAGAGAGCCTGTGGTTTGGGATATCTTGGAAAACGTTCTTAAAGGACATCCAGTATTACTAAACCGTGCGCCTACCTTACACCGTTTAGGTATTCAAGCTTTTCAACCAAAATTAATTGAAGGAAAAGCGATTCAATTACACCCATTAGTATGTACGGCCTTTAACGCCGATTTCGATGGGGATCAAATGGCGGTGCATTTACCATTAGGGCCAGAGGCTATTTTAGAGTGTCAAATGTTAATGTTGGCCTCTCACAATATCTTAAACCCTGCTAATGGTTCTCCGGTAACGGTACCTTCTCAGGATATGGTACTTGGTCTTTACTATATGACCAAGCTACGTAAGTCTACACCAGAAGTGCCAATTAAAGGTGAAGGATTAATCTTCTACTCTCCAGAAGAGGTAGAAATTGCTTTCAATGAGCAACGCGTTGATTTGAATGCTGGTATCAAAGTAAGAACGATTGATATTAATGAGGAAGGTAAACTTGCTCCGGTTATCATCGAAACTACAGTTGGTCGTGTATTATTTAACCAACACGTGCCTCAGGCAGCTGGTTATATTAATGAAGTATTAACTAAAAAGTCGTTAAGAGATATTATTGGTAATATTTTAAAAGCAACTTCAGTTCCTGAAACAGCCGATTTCTTAGATGCTATTAGAACTTTAGGATTTAAATTCGCCTTCCAAGGTGGTTTATCATTCAGTTTAGGTGATATCATCATCCCGCCAGAAAAGCAAGGTATGATCGATAAAGCTAACGGTTTAGTTGATGGTATTACTGGTAACTATAACATGGGACTTATTACCAATAACGAACGTTACAACCAAGTTATTGATATCTGGACCTCTACAAATGCTGAATTGACAGAGTTGTCTATGAAACGTATTCGTGAAGACCAACAAGGGTTTAACTCGGTGTTTATGATGCTTGATTCTGGAGCTCGTGGATCTAAAGAACAGATTCGTCAGTTAACCGGTATGCGTGGATTAATGGCAAAACCTAAAAAATCTAACGCAGGTGGTGGTGAAATTATTGAAAATCCAATTCTTTCTAACTTTAAAGAAGGTCTTTCAATTTTAGAGTACTTTATCTCTACCCACGGTGCACGTAAAGGTCTTGCCGATACGGCCCTTAAAACTGCCGATGCTGGTTACTTAACAAGACGTTTAGTAGACGTTTCTCAAGATGTTATTATCAATACTGAAGATTGTGGTACATTAAGAGGTGTTGAAGTTGAACCATTGAAAAAGAATGATGAAGTTGTTGAAACTTTACAAGAAAGAATTGTAGGTCGTGTTTCATTAAACGATGTATTTAATCCTTTAACTGAAGAGAAATTAGCTTCTGCTGGTCAATTAATTGATGATGCTGTTGCTAAAGCCATCGGTGCATCTCCTTTAGAAAGTATTGAAGTACGTTCTGCTTTAACTTGTGAAGCTTTACAAGGTATTTGTGCGAAATGTTACGGTCGTAACTTAGCTACAGGTAAAATGGTACAACGCGGTGAAGCTGTTGGTGTTGTTGCGGCACAATCAATTGGTGAGCCTGGTACACAGTTAACACTTCGTACGTTCCACGTAGGTGGTATTGCAGGTAACATTTCTGAAGATAACAAGCTTGCTGTTAAATTTAACGGTATTGCTGAAATTGAAGATTTAAAAACAGTTAAAGGTCAGGATAACGAAGGAAACGAAATTGATATCGTAATCTCTAGAACGTCTGAACTTAAACTTACAGATAAGAAAACTGGTATTGTTTTAAGTACGAATAACATTCCTTATGGTTCTACTATTTATGTTAAAAATGGTCAAGAATTAGCTAAAGGTGATGTCGTATGTACTTGGGATCCTTATAACGGTGTAATTATTTCAGAATTTGCTGGTAAAGTAAGATATGAAAACATCGAACAAGGGGTAACTTACCAAGTTGAAATTGATGAGCAAACAGGTTTCCAAGAAAAAGTAATTTCTGAATCTAGAAACAAAAAACTTATTCCAACACTTCATATTGAAGATGCTAGTGGTGAAACCATGCGTTCTTACAACTTACCAGTTGGCGCTCACCTTATGATTGATGATGGAGAGAAAATTAATGTTGGTAAGATTTTAGTTAAGATTCCTCGTAAATCTGCAAAAGCAGGGGATATTACAGGTGGTCTGCCACGTGTTACCGAGTTATTCGAAGCGCGTAACCCATCTAACCCAGCAGTTGTTTCTGCTATTGATGGTGTGGTTTCTTTCGGAAAAATTAAGAGAGGTAACCGTGAGATTATCGTAGAATCTAAATTAGGTGATGTTAAGAAATACTTAGTGAAGTTATCTAATCAAATCTTAGTACAAGAGAATGATTATGTTAAAGCGGGTATGCCATTATCTGATGGTTCTATTACACCAAACGATATCTTGAATATCAAAGGACCTTCAGCTGTTCAACAATACTTAGTAAACGAGGTACAAGAGGTATACCGTTTACAAGGGGTGAAAATTAATGATAAACACTTCGAAGTTGTTGTTAGACAAATGATGCGTAAAGTTAGAATTATCGATTCTGGTGATACGATTTTCTTAGAAGATCAATTGGCTCATAAAGCAGATTTCATTAAAGAAAATGATGATATCTTCGGAATGAAAGTGATTGAAGACGCTGGAGATTCTTCTACGCTAAAAGCAGGTCAAATTGTTTCGCCACGACAGTTAAGAGATGAAAATTCTATTTTACGTCGTGAAGATAAAGCACTTGTTACGGCTAGAGATGCTCAACCAGCAACGGCGACTCCAATACTTCAAGGTATTACAAGAGCTTCGCTTCAAACGAAATCGTTTATTTCTGCGGCATCCTTCCAAGAAACAACTAAAGTATTAAACGAAGCTGCAGTAGCAGGTAAAGTAGATGCTTTAGAAGGCTTGAAAGAAAATGTTATTGTTGGACATAGAATTCCTGCAGGTACTGGTATGAGACGTTATTCTGATATTATTGTAGGTTCTAAAGAAGAGTTTGACGAAATGATGCAAGTGAAACAAGAATTAAATTACAACTAAAGCATTCCCGCGAAATCGAAGATTCACGAATACCTTATTGGAGGTAAGTGTCGATGAGTAAGGCGGGAATCTTAAAAATAGAAGCCTTCATGTATATTTATACTTGAAGGCTTTTTTATTTTAAAATCACAAAACTTTAAAACATTTCCTCTATATTGGAAAAAAATATTTAAATATGGCAGACGAACAAGACAAGCAAAAACAAGGGCAAATAAATATAGAATTAGACGAAAAAGTAGCTGAAGGGACTTACTCTAATTTGGCCATTATAAACCATTCTGTTTCAGAATTTGTAGTAGATTTTGTTAATATTATGCCTGGTGTTCCTAAAAACAAAGTGAAGTCAAGAATCATTCTCACACCGCAACATGCTAAACGTTTATTAAAGGCGCTTGGAGAAAATGTAGCGCGATTTGAAAATGCTCATGGTGAAATTAAAGATTACGATCAACCACCAATTCCTTTAAACTTTGGACCTACAGGTCAAGCATAAAAAAAGCCATTGAACAAACATTTGTTCAATGGCTTTTTTATCAATAGGCCATTTCCTTTTTGTGGAGTTTATACTTTAATGCTCCTGAGGGGCATTTTTTTATCTGTTTAATTATCTTTTCAGTAGTACTACCTTCTGGATCAATCCATGGAATTACCGAGTTTTGAAAGACATCTGAAAGCTCTTGCGTACAGATATTAGATTGTTGACATTGAAAAGGACAATAGGTGATACTAATTTCTCGGTTTCCGTATTCCGTTGTTTTCATAGTTATAGAATCAGCGAAGACTTTAGTTAAAATTTGGGTTTTCTAAAAAGACTAATTAAATTCTGAAGTAAAATGAAGCTTAACATTTGGGTACTTCTGTTGCGTCATTTGCAGTGAAAATGCAGAGTCAGCCAGGAATACCAATTGGTTACGTTTGTCTTTAGCTAAAAAGCGTTGCTTCACGCGAACAAACTCTTTATATTCATCTGTTTTTGAGTTACTCGGATCTACCCAACATGCTTTATGAACATTTAAATTTTCATAGGTACATTTAGCCCCATATTCATGTTCTAGGCGATATTGAATTACCTCATACTGTAATGCTCCAACAGTTCCAATAACCTTTCTTCCGTTAAGTTCTAAGGTGAATAGTTGAGCAACACCCTCATCCATTAATTGATCTATACCTTTAAAAAGCTGTTTAGATTTTAATGGGTCGGCATTATTGATGTATCTAAAATGTTCCGGTGAAAAGCTTGGAATACCTTTATAATTTAAAATTTCGCCTTCAGTAAGGGTATCTCCAATTTTAAAGTTTCCTGTATCTTGTAAACCTACAATATCACCAGGGTAGGAGATGTCTACAATTTCTTTCTTTTCAGCAAAAAATGCATTCGGACTCGAAAACTTGACCTTTTTACCATGTCTCACATGTAAATAAGGCGCATTTCTTTTAAATTCACCAGAAACAATTTTAACAAAGGCTAATCGGTTTCTATGATTAGGATCCATATTGGCATGAATCTTAAATACAAATCCAGAAAATTTATCCTCATCGGGTTTAACAAGGCGTTCTTCACTGTTTTTAGGCTGTGGTTTTGGTGCTATTTCAACAAAACAGTCTAGGAGTTCACGAACACCAAAACTGTTTAAAGCCGATCCAAAAAACACCGGTTGCAGCGTACCGTTTAAGTAATCTTCATGGTTAAACTGCGGATAAATTCCATCGACTAATTCCAGCTCTTCTCTTAAGGTTTCAGCGGCATTGTCACCTACTAATTTATTTAGTTCTTCAGATTCTAAATCGGATATTTCAATGGTTTCTTCAATATTTTTACGGCTATCTCCGCTAAACAAATTGATGTTTTTTTCCCAGATATTATAAATTCCTTTAAAATCGTACCCCATACCTATAGGGAAACTTAAAGGCGTTACCGTTAAACCTAACTTTTGCTCGATTTCATCTAGAAGTTCAAAAGCATCTTTACCCTCGCGATCCATTTTATTAATAAAAACAATCATCGGAATGTTACGCATTCTACAAACTTCAACAAGCTTTTCTGTTTGTTCCTCAACACCTTTTGCAACATCAATAACAACAATTACACTGTCTACCGCCGTTAAGGTTCTAAACGTATCTTCGGCGAAATCCTTGTGACCAGGCGTATCTAAAATATTAATTTTAATACCGTTGTACTCAAAAGCTAAAACCGAAGTAGCAACTGAGATTCCACGTTGACGCTCAATTTCCATGAAGTCACTCGTAGCACCTTTTTTTATTTTGTTGCTCTTTACAGCGCCTGCTTCTTGGATCGCTCCACCAAAAAGTAATAATTTTTCAGTTAATGTGGTTTTACCAGCATCGGGGTGCGAAATAATACCAAAAGTACGTCGTCGTTGTATTTCTTTTAAAAAACTCATAAATCTTGTTGCAAAATGGGTTGCAAAGATAAGATATAACTTCAATAAGCATAGCAGATAAAAACACTTTTTAAATTTCTATTTGTATTCATTCGGTAATCGAAATTTACTTGGTATTTTTGTTTTTTACGATTTAAATCTAAATGGTGAAATTTTATAAATTCCTTTAATCTAGGGAATATATAAGCCTTAATTCTAAAAATAGAAATTGTTAGATGGAAGAAGAAAAAGTAATACTTGTAAACGAGAAGGATGAAAAAATAGGTTTGATGCCCAAAATGGAGGCTCATGAAAAAGCCTTATTACATCGTGCCTTTTCTGTTTTTGTTTTCAACGATAAAAATGAATTGATGCTTCAACAACGCGCTTTGGATAAGTACCATTCTCCCGGGCTTTGGACCAATACCTGCTGTAGTCACCAACGTGATGGCGAATCTAATTTAGATGCAGGTAGAAGGCGATTACAAGAAGAAATGGGTTTTGAAGTGCCACTAGAAGAATCGATTTCCTTTATGTACAAGGCGCCTTTTGATAACGGATTAACCGAGCATGAATACGATCATATTATGTTAGGGACCTATAACGGTAAGCCTAATATTAATCCCGATGAAGTGGCGAGTTGGAAATGGATGCCCCTAGAAGCGGTTAAAGAGGATATTGAAAAGCAACCAGAAATTTATACGGCTTGGTTTAAAGTTATTTTCGATAAGTTTTACGATAGTATAAAGTTGAACACATGAAAGCAACCGTAAGTAGAAAGGCTCATTTTAATGCAGCTCACCGATTACACAACAAGAACTGGAGTTTAGAAAAAAACAGTGCCGTTTTTGGTAAATGTAATAACCCTAATTATCACGGACATAATTACGAACTTATTGTAAGCGTTACAGGAGAAATTAATAAGGAAACCGGTTTTGTTATTGATGTCGCTATTTTAAAGCAATTAATTGAGGTTGAAATTGAAGCAGCCTTTGATCATAAGAACCTTAATCTTGAAGTTCCAGAATTTGAAACGTTAAATCCTACGGTTGAAAATATTGCCGTAGTCATCTATAATAAATTAAAACCTAAATTACAATCAACACTAGAGCTCGAAATTACCCTGTATGAAACGCCTCGTAATTTTGTTCGTTACTCAGGAAAATAACTAACAATTGATAATAAGGAGGTGAGTTTAAACTTCAAATAACAGAATAGTTTTACACTGTAAAATATATCTTAAAATAGAGGTGTATTGGAAGTTTATACGTAATTTTGCTCAAAATAAATTAAGAAATTATGGCAAATGTTAGAGACCTAAAAAAAGATATTAATTTTGTTTTAGGTGATATTATTGAAGCGGTTTACGTTTGGGAATATGAAAACACTGATAAAGACACAAAAAAAAGTGAGGCAATTATCGATGAAGCAATAAATACTTTTGATGAGTTAATTGCTAAGGTAAATGCTAAATCGGAGAACCCAAAAGCTCATTTTAAAGCGATTAGCAACGAGTTAGAAACTAAAGGCAAAGCGTTGATTGATAAAATTAATGCATTAGGATAAAAAATTTTAACGGAATGCTTGCAATTAAAAAAATTGCGATTATATTTGCACCCGTTAAATAAGCCGATGTAGCTCAGCTGGCTAGAGCAGCTGATTTGTAATCAGCAGGTCGTGGGTTCGAGTCCCTCCATCGGCTCAAAAAAGCTTCACTTGTAGTGAGGCTTTTTTTATGCTTTTTAATGACCTATTATGTTTCATAAAGAGATATAAAAAAACAGCCTTGTATCATGATACAAGGCTGTTTTTTATGGGGGAGGCTGTGTGATTAAATTACTTCTCCGCGCTTTTAATAGTTTCAATATAACTACTAAGCTCCTTTCCGTATTTAGATGCTTTTACTTTTGGCGTTAAAGACTTATTAATCGTGTCTAGTAAATCTAATCTAGCATTGTAAATTTCAGAAAGCGCTAAAAAAGGTGCAACTTCACTATCTTTATTTTGAATCGCAAAGTTTACGATATATAAATATTTTCTTTTTAAAGCAGTATTTTCTTCTTTTTGAAGGGCCAATAATTTAGTGGTGTCTTTGGCCATCTGAGCTTCAAATTTTTCTTTGATGATATCTAAGTTTCTGTTGTTTATTTTTGAAATTAGCGCTTTATAGTTTTCTAATACTTCTTGCTGTTTTGAACCTTTAATTTGAGCATCATAGACAAAGTTCTTTAACGTAGTGTTGATTTCTGTAACACCATGATTGGCAAAAAAACCGATGCGGTCCTGTTCTGTACTATTTTTATCAAGATCTAAGTAAAACATTTCTGGAGAATCTATTTTACTATGCAGTTCAAAACTCGAATTGCCATTAATTACAATTGAATCTACCGTTATTAAGGTTGTGTCTTCTACTTTTTTTAAGTATACGGTACCTTTTTTAAGCCCTTTTACATGGGTTTTTACGGTTAAATCGTTGCTGTTATCTCCACATGATATACATATGAATGCTA
The DNA here is from genome assembly GCF_002893765.1 of Tamlana carrageenivorans. NCBI lineage: Bacteria > Pseudomonadati > Bacteroidota > Flavobacteriia > Flavobacteriales > Flavobacteriaceae > Pseudotamlana > Pseudotamlana carrageenivorans. The sequence goes on from NZ_CP025938.1 coordinate 2,424,781, forward strand.
AGAGTAATATAGAAATTTTTTTCATGAATAGGGGGTATTTAATTATCGGCAAATATCTAATAATTAATTTTTAAAAACTAAATACCGAACTTTTTTTAAATACTATAAATAGTGTGAACATTGTTAAATTATTCACAAAAGCAAATAACTATAATTCATTTGGCATATCTATGGCTAATTTTGTACTGAATACATTTACCATATGGTTTATTGAGTGGTTACTTTAAACTTGTAAGTGTAATTCATATTTTTGGTTGGTTAGTTAGTGAAAAAGCACCTTTTTTTAAAGAGGTGCTTTTTCCATTTTAAAAAGATGTTACTTTTCATTTGCATATAGTAGAAAAATGTTACAATATTTAATTCTTTTTGAATTTTATGTAGGTTTTTTCTGTTTTTTACCACCTAAATGTTAATAATTTGTGTATTTAATCTAAAATAACGGTATTTAGTCGTTTAAATTAGGTTGTTTGTATTATATTTGAACTGTACTAAATAATACATTTTTTTAGTTCAATGGATTAATTAATTAATATTTGCATATGTTGTTAATGGGGTGATCCCAAATCTAACTTCATAAAACTAACAGCAAATTGATAAGAAACCGAGTTTGAGGGAGCTCGGTTTTTTTTATGCTCTATTTTTAAGTTACCTCAGATCAAGGGTCAAGCTCCTCTTGGATCAAGAGCAAAAGGGATCAGTCCTAAAAGGGATCAGTCCTAAAAGTTGGGGACTAGGCATAAATTTGTGCTAATCTAAAGAGGAAGAATTCCTTATTTCTCACACCTCTAAGTTGTTGTCTAAAGGCTTTGATCTTTGCATTAAAAGATTCAGCAGCCGCATTGGTACTTCTGTTGTCAAAATAGTTTAATATTCCCCTGTAATTTAGGGAGATTGTGTTCATAACAACTCTAAAGCTTTTAAAGCCACTATTTTCAATTTGATTGTACCAAAGTGCCAATTTAGTCATTGCTATATTTTTGTCTGTACAAGTATTGTAAATTACTCTTAGCTGGTTTGACAAGTCATAAGCTTCCTTTATCATAGGGTATTGCTTGAATAAAATTCCTGCCCTTTCCTTTTGGGAACTAGTCCATTTGTCAGGACTTTTGAATAGAAGATACCTACTTCGTGCTAGTAGTTGTTTGCGTGTGTCCCCGTTACTAAATACTTCTGCTCGATACTGGTAGTTATTATTTTTAGCTGTCTTGATAGCCTCATTTTCTAGTTCTAGAGCTTGCCAGCGGTATTTTACTCTAATGTCTTGTACAGCATCAGAAGCTAGTTGTTGTACATGAAAGCGATCAATGACTTGCACGGCTCTTGGGAAGCTCTTCTTTGCAATTAGTTTCATGCTACCGGCCATATCTAAGGTTATTTCTTCTACCAACCTCCGCTTGCCTTCAGGTATCTTTTTAAGATATTTAATAACCTCTTCGGCCTTAGTTCCTGAAATAATAGCTACAATAGAACCTGCTCTACCTTTGGCTTTTTTATTGGTTACTACGGTGTATAACTCTCCTTGTGAAAGTGCTATTTCATCTATAGATAATCGTTTGCCAATATTTTGAGGGTAGACTAACCATTTGGTGGATTGCTCAAGGTATTCCCAATCTTTAAATTCACTTAAATAATCTCGATATTGGCGCTGTAGCTTTTTACCATCTAAACCATACAAATTAGCTATAGTTTGCGTGCTAGTATTGTTATTATCGATTAATTTCTTTTAAAAAAGCGGCAAACTCGGTGGTCATACGAGTGCCTTTTGCTACATTATTCCAGTCTCTTTGCAGGGTTTCTTTTGTGTCTACATCACGCCATCTGCGGCGCTTTAAATGCAGATAAACTAGTTTCCCTCTAAGTGGAAAATCCTCGATAATTATTTCTTTATGAAAACCTTTAGATTCTACTTTACGTGTTTTAAAACTATTTGGGACAATGTTCTTCTCTTCGAAATACAACCGAAGTTTATCTTCTGTTGAAGAACTACTTTTAAAACTAAAATGAGCTACCAGAAAATCAGGTAGTAATAAGGATAATAAATCTTTAGAAATTTCCACGGAATTTAATTTTTTCCAAAGATAAAATTATTTTTACTCCCCAACTTTTGTGCTTGATCCTTGATGTGTCATGACATTATGGTACATGTCAAATAATGTGGATCTGTCATTTAGAGCATCCTTAAGTTTTTATTTTTTAAATTCGTAGAAATAAAAATATAATGAATTTTAAAGTTTTTATACTAGCGTGCTTGACTAGTTTTGGTTTGTTTGCTCAATTACCTGAAGGTTTTGTTTACGTAAACGAAGTGATTCCCGATTTAGATGTTGAACTGCGTTATAACACCAGCTTTAATTTTGTAGGTAAACCTGTAGAGGGCTACCATGCTAATAAACTTATTTTAACCAAGGAAGCTGCCCATGCGCTGAAACTGGTGAATGATGATTTACAAATGCAAAATTTGTGTTTAAAAGTCTATGATGGCTATAGACCACAACGAGCCGTAAATCATTTTATGAAATGGGCTAGAGAGGTTAATGATACGTTAACCAAACAAATCTTTTATCCGCATATTAGAAAGAAAAACTTATTCCGAGAACAATATATAGCAACACATTCTGGACACAGTAAAGGAAGCACCGTCGATTTAACCATTATTGATGGAAATACGGGTGAGCCATTAGATATGGGGAGCCCTTTTGATTTTTTCGGACCAGTATCTTGGTATAACAATCAAGAGATTACTGAAAAGCAAAAAGCAAACAGAAAATTACTTCATGATACCATGCTTAAACATGGCTTTAGAGGTTATTCTAAAGAATGGTGGCACTTTACTTTACGTCATGAGCCTTTTCCTCATACCTATTTTGACTTCCCTGTAGAATAGAGTTGATAAAAAGTTAAATATTATTGAAATGAATACAACTAACGGTGCAAATAAAATGCTCTTTTATAAATACTTTAGCCTTTACTTTTTGTTAGGCCTTGTTAGTTTAAAAATTAATGCAACCTATAATAATTTAGCATAATACCAACCAACTGTTTTTTCCAAGTTTTCCAATCGTGGTTTCCATTTTTTACACGAACAACAGTTAGATCATATTTTTTTCTTTTTAAAATCCTAATCATAGGGATAACCTGCCAATTCGTGTCTTTTCCTGTGCCGTAACTCATAAATAGATTGAAATCTTTTTTTGGTTTTCTAGCATATGCATTGTAAATATTCTGATATGGATGAAAAGCAGGGGATTGCATAGCTATATTTTTGAAAGTATATGGTGCTTTGTCAGCTAAATACAGTGCGGCTAACCCGCCAAAGGAAACCCCTAAAATTGTTCTATCTTCCTTATTTGGACTGGCGGGGTAGTTTTTTTCTATTTGAGGAATCAATTCTTGAGTGAAAAAGTCAACAAAGAAGGGATTGCTTATGAATAATTCTTGTCTAACATTCCGATTGTTTTGAGTACTATCTTTAGGTTCTAAAAAAACAGCCATAATAGGTTTTATTTCCTTGGCAATTATTAAGCTATCTAATATATTATGTAAGCTGCCCTTATTCATATATTGAAATCCATCATTAATATAAAGGACAGGAAGTTTTTTTGATATGTCCTCAATAGGAGGAAGGTATACTTTATAAGGCAGAGTTTTATTTAAAATTGTGCTTTTTAAGAATTTTATATTCGAAACACTTCCATGAATGTGATTCGTAGTATCTATGAGGTTGGAATAAGTTGAGATTTTAGTTCTGGCTGTTTTTTTGTAAGAATTAATTTTTTTTAGAAGAAATTTTTACAGGAAAACTATTTATTTCATTGGACAAATTTACTATATCTTGATATCGATTAGTTTTTTCCAGTAGCTTTAAAAGATCCATTCGGGCTTCATAGCGAAAAGGTTCCACGTTAATGTTAAAGTTATAAATTTCTTGAGCTCTTTTATAATTACCCTTACTAATATGTATGGCAGCTAGAATTTTTCCTATTTTCGGGGCTGAGCTATTTTTAAACGCTTTTTCAATATATTGAATTCCTTCTTTTTCATATCCTGATTTATATAATTTAAACCCAGAATAGAAACCTGAAAAAGTATTATCTTCATTAGTTTTTGTTAGTTGTATAAAATCAGCTTTTGTTTTATTTTTAAATCATTAGTGTCCGATAAAAGATTTAAAAAGCGGGATTTCCAAGATAGGATTTCCCGCTTATTTTGTATCTTGAAGTTATCACACATCCAAGATATGAATAAAAGTAAAAACTTTAGCGGACACCCCATAATCAAACAGGTATTAAATTTCATTTTGCCCAAAGATGTTCATCGGACAGCCAAAAAGCACAACAGCGATCGCTATACCAAAAAGTTTACCACCTATGAGCATTTGGCCACTATGGTATTTACCGTGATCAGTGGCTGTAGCTCACTTCGTGAGGTTTCCAGTATTATGCTTGCCTGCGAGGGAAAGATCAACCATCTAGGACTCACGGACTTTCCAAAACGCAGTACCTTGTCAGATGCTAACAGGAGAAGAAGCTCTGAAGTATTTGCCGATATTTATCATTTACTCTACAAACGTTACCATCGCTTTTTATCGGACAGCAGACCCTTAGAACCTGCAGTGAAGAACCTTAAAATCGTTGATTCCTCGACCATCCCCCTATTTAGTGACATTCTTAAAGGTGTAGGAAGGAACCCGCTCAACGGCAAAAAGAAAGGAGGTATCAAGATGCATACTATGATAAACGCCATGGAAGACGTTCCTTGTCTGATTAAGTTTTCAAGCGCGGCCACGCACGACCACACCTTTTTAAAAGACCTGGAACTCAAGAAGGGCTCTTATGTGGTTTTTGACAAAGGGTATGTGGATTATGAGCAATACCAAAAATGGACACTGGAAGATGTTTACTTTGTGACTCGGCAAAAGGACAATGCTCGCTATACAAGCCTTGAAGAGTTTGATATCTCCAATAAAGTGGACGATGCTGTCTTAAAGGACGAAAAAATAGGGCTTACGGACAAAAACGGCAATGCTTTTTCCCTGAGGAGAATCGCTTTTTGGCACGAAAAGCACCAAAAAGTTTATGAGTTCATCACTAATAATTATGATCTTGATGCAGACAAAATAGCCGACATCTATAAAAATAGGTGGCAGATTGAGACGATGTTCAAGCGGCTTAAACAGAACTTTCCGCTAAAGTATTTTTTGGGAGACAATCAAAATGCCATCGAAATACAAATCTGGGTCAGTTTGATAATCCAGCTCATTATGCTTGTGATCCAAAGAAAAGCCCAAAGAAACTGGGCTTATTCCAATATGATGTCCGTCATACGATACCATTTGATGACATATATCGATTTGTTCAAATTCCTGAAAAACCCAGAAGCTAATTGGGAAGAGATTACAACCAAAAACATTGGGCAATTAAGCCTTTTTGACCCATAAGGAGGTTCTGTTTTCAAAATAAAGAGTGCGATCAATAAAAAAGGCCAACACCAAAGCTTTTTTAGCTAATTCTGTTTTTTATCGGACAACAATAATAAATAATCTAAAACACCACCTAATCTATCTGCTCCTCTAAGATAAAATGAATGCCCTCCGCTTGCATTTGGCTCAATTCCAAATTGCCTTAAACCTGCCACAAAATGACCTTGATGATCATAACTTGTAACTGTAGCAAAAATCCAATACATTTCTTCTGCATTATATTCTACACAAATTACTGTTGAAGTATCCATAAATGTACTAAAATCCATTGCTGCTCCTAATGGGTTAGAAGAATTCCATGTCACCCCATCTGCTGTGGAATAAGGCTCAAATGTCACTGTAGTTCCTAGAAGATCCCCACCTGTAACTATATTGCTAAAGTTTTTCCTAATCTCATCAAAAAGGGCAAAAGGAGTATATCCATCTGGCATACTCTTAATGTTTAATGAGTGTCTATCCTGATTAACATCACCCCATCCATCATCTAAAGGTTCTAAGATAAAAGAAGGAACCATTTGAGATGACTGAACCATAGTGTTTGGCTGTGTTCTAGAGTTAATTAAAGACATAACTTCTGAAGAAATTTGTTTCTTTAAAAGATCTTTATTTGCGCATGGGTCGTCAAGAATTATTTGACATTCACAGTTCTCATCTAAAAATTCCCCTGGTCTACATTGAAAGTCAGGAACTACTACACAATCTGAACAATTCGTAGTCTTTGTAACGTCATTATCATCACAATCCTCACCAAACATAATAAAATCGATCCATTTGGTTCCTGGCGAGGTTTTAGATTTCATGGTTTGACCGTAATAGCCATCGCCATCTTGGTCTAAATACCAAGTTATTTCGGGTTGTAAATCGTCAAGATAATTTATTTTTTTACCAATCTTAATCAAGCAAATAAAAATCCTGCCATTCAGAATCATTAGCGTTGCTAGCTTTTATTCTGTATTTTTTATAACCTGAATAAAACTGGATTACATGGCAAAAGCCCTTGTTACTATATAATTACCAGCTGAGGAAGAACCTACTTTTGAACTATCGAAGCCATTTCCTAAATTACTACAGCTACTTGTAGAAATATAATAATCTTCATACCCCACTTCATTACCAGCAGTAAATAGGTGAAGAGAGCCATCACTTTTAAACTTAAACATTATTTTTTTGTCGTTATTTTTTTCTGAACTCCATGATTTATCTACTAAATACGACTGAATATTAGAACTAATAAAACTTTGACTAAACATGCTTTGACCTGTTAATAGTATTAAAAATGTTAATATAACCCGTTGTGCATTATGATTTAAAAGAAAAAAGTTGTTCATCTTACTGAAAATCAGTAAATTGATTTAACTACAAATCATTAATAATGAACAACTTGAGTGCAAATTACGAAAGAATATTGGAAGTATTAAGAAAAATATCGAAAGAACAACTTTTAAGTTATCAAAGACGACAACCAAAGCTTAGTGATTTAGAACTTATCAGTTTGAGTCTTACTGCCGAATTTATGGGAATAGATAGTGAAAATGACCTTTTTAGAAAACTTCCAGATTCCCTATTATCAAAAATAGAGAGAAGTGTCTACAATAGAAGAAGACGAAAACTAGTTAATAAGCTCAACAGTATCAGGTTAAGCTTAGCTTCCCATTTTAATGAATTTGAAGATTATTTTGTAGTAGATAGTATGCCTTTAGAAGTTTGTAAATTATCACGCAGTTCTCGTTCAAAGATTTGTAAAGAAAACACTTATGCATTTCCAGATAAAGGTTATTGTGCAGCTCAAAGTTCTAATTATTACGGTTATAAACTGCACGCTGTTTGTTCTGTAAATGGTGTCTTTCAAAGTATCGATTTGAGTCCAGCATCTGTACACGATATTAATTATCTTAAAGATATTAAGATGCAAATAAGCGATTGTACATTAATTGGTGATAAAGGCTATTTATCAACAGAAATACAGCTTAACTTGTTTGAAACCTGTAATATAACGCTAAATACACCTATGAGAAGCAATCAAAAAAATTACAAAGTACAGCCTTATGTATTTAGAAAAAAGAGGAAAAGGATAGAAACATTATTTTCACAACTTTGTGACCAATTTATGATAAGACGCAATTATGCTAAAACTTTTGAAGGTTTTAAAACAAGAATCGTAGCTAAGATAACTGCTTTAACAACTATTCAGTATATCAATAAGTTTATTTTTGGGAGAAACATTAATAATATTAAAATTAG
>NZ_CP025938.1:3935000-4116543 GCF_002893765.1 Tamlana carrageenivorans
CTGGCAACTAACAACAGGGGTTGCGCTCGTTATAGGACTTAACCTGACACCTCACGGCACGAGCTGACGACAACCATGCAGCACCTTGTAAGTAGTCCGAAGAAATAGCTATCTCTAACTAATGCAACTTACATTTAAGCCCTGGTAAGGTTCCTCGCGTATCATCGAATTAAACCACATGCTCCACCGCTTGTGCGGGCCCCCGTCAATTCCTTTGAGTTTCATTCTTGCGAACGTACTCCCCAGGTGGGATACTTATCACTTTCGCTTAGCCACTCAGATAAATCCGAACAGCTAGTATCCATCGTTTACGGCGTAGACTACCGGGGTATCTAATCCCGTTCGCTACCTACGCTTTCGTCCATCAGTGTCAATACATTATTAGTGATCTGCCTTCGCAATTGGTATTCTATGTAATATCTATGCATTTCACCGCTACACTACATATTCTAACCACTTCATAATGATTCAAGATAACCAGTATCAAGGGCAATTTTACAGTTGAGCTGCAAACTTTCACCCCTGACTTAATCATCCACCTACGGACCCTTTAAACCCAATGATTCCGGATAACGCTTGGATCCTCCGTATTACCGCGGCTGCTGGCACGGAGTTAGCCGATCCTTATTCTTACAGTACCGTCAGAACGCTACACGTAGCGTGGTTTCTTCCTGTATAAAAGCAGTTTACAACCCATAGGGCAGTCATCCTGCACGCGGCATGGCTGGATCAGAGTTGCCTCCATTGTCCAATATTCCTCACTGCTGCCTCCCGTAGGAGTCTGGTCCGTGTCTCAGTACCAGTGTGGGGGATCCCCCTCTCAGGGCCCCTACCTATCGTTGCCTTGGTATGCCGTTACCACACCAACTAGCTAATAGGACGCATAGTCATCTTTTGCCGTAACCTTTAATCATAAATACCATGCAGTAATATGATACTATACTGTATTAATCCAAATTTCTCTGGGCTATCCAGTAGCAAAAGGTAGATTCTATACGCGTTACGCACCCGTGCGCCGGTCGTCATCAAAAAAGCAAGCTTTTCTATGTTACCCCTCGACTTGCATGTGTTAGGCCTGCCGCTAGCGTTCATCCTGAGCCAGGATCAAACTCTTCATCGTTAAATTTTTATGCGCTACCTATAAGGTAACAGCTTTAACAACTAATTAGAATCTCTAGTACTCAAAATGGTCTATTCTCTTTGTTGAATTAAATCGTTTCCAATTCAATTCTTACGCTGTCAATTCAATATGTTTATGAACTTGTTTCTCTTTTCTTTAGCTCGTTTCCTTGCTAAGCGGGTGCAAATGTAAAACCCTTTTTTTAAACTCACAATGTTTTTTTGATATTTTTTTTAAAGTTTTTTTCGCTTTAAATCTTAACAACCAAAACTGCTTTATGAACTCCTCACCTCCAACAGACCTGCTGTTTTTAGCGGCTGCAAACATACAACCTTTTATTAAACCCACAATGCTTTTTTTTGATTATTTTTTAAAAGTTTTTTTAACCTTATTTTAATACCAAAACAACTCAATGAACTACCGCTTTATAAGACTGACGCCTTCGTTAGCGGGGTGCAAATATACAAACCTTTCCTTCTCCCAAACAAACTTTTTATCGCTTTTTTTTAAAGTTTTTTTGATGATGGAATTAACCCTCAGTAAACGTGTTATTTACATTGTAAAATAATTGCTTCAGATGTCATACTCATTAAAAAAAACTCGATGCTTGTCGTGGATATTACTATAAATAGTAACCATGATGTACCTGAAGAGCCTTCCGCCGAAAGGCTAATATTTATAATACAACTAGAAAACTAGTATGTTTTAATAGAAAAAATGGATCAAGCACAAAAGTTGGGGAGTAAAAATAATTTTATCTTTGGAAAAAATTAAATTCCGTGGAAATTTCTAAAGATTTATTATCCTTATTACTACCTGATTTTCTGGTAGCTCATTTTAGTTTTAAAAGTAGTTCTTCAACAGAAGATAAACTTCGGTTGTATTTCGAAGAGAAGAACATTGTCCCAAATAGTTTTAAAACACGTAAAGTAGAATCTAAAGGTTTTCATAAAGAAATAATTATCGAGGATTTTCCACTTAGAGGGAAACTAGTTTATCTGCATTTAAAGCGCCGCAGATGGCGTGATGTAGACACAAAAGAAACCCTGCAAAGAGACTGGAATAATGTAGCAAAAGGCACTCGTATGACCACCGAGTTTGCCGCTTTTTAAAAGAAATTAATCGATAATAACAATACTAGCACGCAAACTATAGCTAATTTGTATGGTTTAGATGGTAAAAAGCTACAGCGCCAATATCGAGATTATTTAAGTGAATTTAAAGATTGGGAATACCTTGAGCAATCCACCAAATGGTTAGTCTACCCTCAAAATATTGGCAAACGATTATCTATAGATGAAATAGCACTTTCACAAGGAGAGTTATACACCGTAGTAACCAATAAAAAAGCCAAAGGTAGAGCAGGTTCTATTGTAGCTATTATTTCAGGAACTAAGGCCGAAGAGGTTATTAAATATCTTAAAAAGATACCTGAAGGCAAGCGGAGGTTGGTAGAAGAAATAACCTTAGATATGGCCGGTAGCATGAAACTAATTGCAAAGAAGAGCTTCCCAAGAGCCGTGCAAGTCATTGATCGCTTTCATGTACAACAACTAGCTTCTGATGCTGTACAAGACATTAGAGTAAAATACCGCTGGCAAGCTCTAGAACTAGAAAATGAGGCTATCAAGACAGCTAAAAATAATAACTACCAGTATCTAGCAGAAGTATTTAGTAACGGGGATACGCGCAAACAACTGCTAGCACGAAGTAGGTATCTTCTATTCAAAAGTCCTGACAAATGGACTAGTTCCCAAAAGGAAAGGGCAGGAATTTTATTCAAGCAATACCCTATGATAAAGGAAGCTTATGACTTGTCAAACCAGCTAAGAGTAATTTACAATACTTGTACAGACAAAAATATAGCAATGACTAAATTGGCACTTTGGTACAATCAAATTGAAAATAGTGGCTTTAAAAGCTTTAGAGTTGTTATGAACACAATCTCCCTAAATTACAGGGGAATATTAAACTATTTTGACAACAGAAGTACCAATGCGGCTGCTGAATCTTTTAATGCAAAGATCAAAGCCTTTAGACAACAACTTAGAGGTGTGAGAAATAAGGAATTCTTCCTCTTTAGATTAGCACAAATTTATGCCTAGTCCCCAACTTTTAGGACTGATCCGAAAAAATGATTTTAAATAATGGTAACACTCCCTTATCAATCGAAATTACACCTTACATAAGCTTAAACTTTGATAATAATATTCACTTACCAATATAAAGCTGAGTTCTTTTTAACTCTACCCCTACTCTATTACAACTATCCTATTATATATATATGTTTTACCTAACACTTAATTTCTAACAACTATATCCCCGTACACATGCCTAGCATATATTTCAATAGTATCCTTATATATAGGAATAAAGAAACACACTTTATGATATGGACTAATTACATGTATGAGTTGTGAAGTAATTAAGCGTGAAAGAAACATATAAAATCCGAATTGATAAATAGAAAGAATTATGGTTATCAGGCTCGAACTAACCATGAAGATACACCGTTCTTAGCAACCGTTTTATTTTGTCCGTTTTATTTTTGGTGGATTTTGTCGGGTATCAAAAACATCGGCGATTTTTATTAATCCGTTTTCTTCATCAACAGAATAGATTAATTTATAATTTTTGAAAACCAAATAACGATATTGAGTTGTTCTTTCTTTAAGTAACTCCTCCCCTTGTCCAATACAAGTCGCATTTGCCAACTTTTCTGATTCTTTAATAATACCAGTAACAATTTTGGTAGCAACTTTTAGACTTGCCTTACTTCTATAATATTCAAAAATATCGTCAAGTTGAGTTGCTGAAAAGTCAGACCAAATAATTTTAAAATTCATTATTCATATTTGGCTAAAAGCTCAGAACTCGTTTTAAATCGATTATTCTTAAAATCGGATTCCGATTGATCAACTCTTTCATTTAATTCATCAATTGTCATTGGTTTCAAAACCTTTTCATCAGAATCAATATTTTCCTTTTTCAAAATTTTCTCAAGCTTAGAAATAACCTCCTCGCTTTGAAGTTTTAAGAATTCTTGAATAAATTGTAGTTTTCGAGATTCTATATTCATTTCCGTTTTCATTTTATCAAAGATACTAAATTATCAAATTCATTCTGCCCCTTTCTTGGTTTAACAAATTTTTCAACTTGTTGCAAAGCCTAATACAAATAAACCATCATTATATATAGGAGTAGCCCATCATTTTAATTTTGAACAATCCTTAACACAAATTATACCTATATATATATTGTGAGTATTTGTTTATACCATTATCTTTGCAACCTGATTTTAAATTTTTATATGATACATATTACATTACCTGATGGCAGTGTGAAAACGTTTGATGAAGGCGTTACACCTATGGATGTTGCTAAGAGCATAAGTGAAGGATTTGCAAGAAACGTGATTTCGGCGAATTTTAATGGTACAAACATTGAAACCGTTACACCTTTAACCACCGATGGTTCTTTAGTTTTATACACCTGGAGAGACGACGAAGGTAAAACAGCTTTCTGGCACAGTTCGGCTCACGTATTAGCCCAAGCCATAGAAGAACTATACCAAGGCGCAAAACTTACCATTGGTCCTGCTATTGAAAACGGGTTTTATTATGATGTAGATTTTGGAGATCATAATGTATCTGAAAAAGATTTTAAATCTATTGAAACTAAAATGCTAGAAATCGCTAGAGGGAAGCATGATTTTAAAATGCGCTCGGCGAGCAAGGCAGAAGCTTTAGATTTATATAAAAACAATCCGTTTAAAACGGAATTAATCGAAAACTTAGAAGATGGTACCATTACATTTTGTGACCATTCGACGTTTACCGATTTATGTCGTGGCGGACATATCCCGAACACAGGGATTATAAAAGCCGTTAAAATTTTAAGTGTTGCCGGTGCTTACTGGAGAGGTAATGAAAATAACCCGCAGTTAACGCGTGTTTATGGTATTTCATTTCCGAAGCAAAAAGAATTGACCGAATACATAGAAATGCTTGAAGAAGCAAAAAAACGTGACCATAGAAAATTAGGTAAAGAGCTTGAGCTTTTTACTTTTTCAAAACGTGTGGGCCAAGGTTTACCGTTATGGTTACCAAAAGGTGCTGCTTTACGTGAGCGTTTAGAGAATTTCTTAAAAGCGGCTCAGAAAAAAGCAGGTTACGAAATGGTGGTCACACCACATATTGGACAAAAGGAGCTTTATGAAACTTCTGGGCATTATGCTAAATATGGTGAAGACAGCTTCCAACCTATTTTAACACCAAAGGAAGATGAGGAGTTTTTATTAAAACCAATGAACTGTCCGCACCACTGTGAGATTTACAACAGTACCCAATGGAGTTATAAAGATTTACCAAAACGTTTTGCTGAATTTGGTACCGTTTATCGTTACGAACAAAGTGGTGAATTGCACGGTTTAACCCGAGTTCGTGGTTTTACTCAAGATGACGCCCATATTTTCTGTACTCCAGATCAATTGGATAAAGAATTTAAAGATGTTATCGATTTGGTACTTTATGTATTCGGCTCGTTAGGGTTTGAAAACTTTACTGCGCAAGTATCTATTCGTGATCCTAAAAATCCTGATAAATATATAGGTGATGTTGCTAATTGGGAAAAAGCAGAACAAGCGATTATTAACGCCGCGTCCGATAAAGGTTTAAATTACGTTATTGAGGAAGGTGAAGCTGCTTTTTACGGTCCGAAATTAGATTTCATGGTTAAGGATGCCCTTGGAAGACGCTGGCAACTAGGTACCATTCAAGTGGATTACAACTTACCAGAGCGTTTTGAATTATCTTACAAAGGCAGTGATAACGAGTCGCATCGCCCAGTAATGATTCACCGTGCGCCGTTTGGAAGTATGGAGCGTTTTGTAGCATTATTGTTAGAACATACAGGGGGTAATTTCCCGCTTTGGCTCATGCCAACACAGGTAATTATATTATCAATTAGCGAGAAATATGAAAAATACTCACAAAAAGTTTTAAATTTGCTAGAAAATGACGAAATTCGCGCCCTTGTAGATCATAGAAATGAAACAATAGGGAAGAAAATTCGTGAAGCGGAAATGCAGAAGCATCCTTATATGATCATTATTGGGGAGCAAGAAGAAGCAGAAGGCAAAATTACTGTACGCCAACATGGTGGAGCAGATTTAGGAATGATTTCCGTTGAAGCCTTCTCTGAAATAATAAAAGAAGACATTAAAAAAACGTTGAAATCGTTTTAAGAAATAAAATAAGTTTAATTTAAAACCATAACGCCATAGCAATTAGAAGAAGACAGCAACCTAGAAGGGTTTCGCAAGAGGACAAGCACAAAATTAACTCTAAAATTACTGCTCAAAAGTTACGCCTTGTAGGTGATAACGTTGAGATTGGTATTTATACTAAAGGTGATGCCTTAAGAATCGCTAACGAGCAAGAGTTAGATCTTGTAGAAATATCTCCTAATGCAGACCCACCGGTTTGTAAGGTTATGGATTATAAGAAGTTTCTTTACGAACAAAAGAAGCGTGATAAAGCTTTAAAATCGAAAGCCACCAAGGTTATCATTAAAGAAATTCGTTTTGGTCCACAAACCGATGATCATGACTACGAGTTTAAAAAGAAACATGCCGAGAAATTCCTAAAAGAAGGCGCTAAGTTAAAAGCTTTCGTATTCTTTAAAGGACGTTCAATCATTTTCAAGGAACAAGGTCAGATTTTGCTATTAAAATTAGCTCAAGATCTTGAAGAATTTGGAAAAGTAGAGCAAATGCCTCGATTAGAAGGTAAACGTATGACGATGTTTATTGCTCCAAAAAAGTAAAACACATCTGTTAAGAGAAAAAAAAGCTGAAACCTGTGTTCGGCGTAAAAATAATTAAGCGAAATAATTATAATCTAGGAAAAGAAAATGCCTAAAATGAAAACAAAATCTAGTGCCAAAAAACGTTTCAAGTTAACAGGTACTGGTAAGATTAAAAGAAAGCACGCTTTTAAGAGTCACATCTTAACAAAGAAATCTAAAAAGCGTAAGCTTAAGTTAACTCATGATGGTTTGGTACACAAAGCAGATGAGGATAACATTAAAACCATGATGCGTTTAAAATAAGCATCGGTTTTAATCGGTTAAAACAATTTATAAACCCTGGAGTTAGGCCAGTTTAAAAGAGTTAAAAGTTAAAAGTTAAAAGTTAAAAAGTTTGACCTATAGCAATAGACCAAAAACCAATAACTAGAAACCAATAACAAAGTTTAGCCGCCTACTACAAAACACATTTAAAATTATGCCAAGATCAGTAAATTCTGTAGCAAAAAGAGCCAGAAGAAAAAAGGTTCTTAAACAAGCAAAAGGTTACTTTGGAAGACGTAAAAACGTTTGGACAGTAGCAAAAAATGCGGTTGACAAAGCGATGCAATACTCGTACAGAGACCGTAGAAACAAAAAGAGAACATTCCGTGCTTTATGGATCACGCGTATTAACGCAGCAGCCAGAGAACATGGTTTATCTTATTCTCAATTCATGGGACAATTAAAAGCTAACGATATCGAATTAAACCGTAAGGTTTTAGCCGATTTAGCTATGAATAACCCAGAGGCTTTCAAAGCTGTAATTGAAAAAGTAAAATAAGGCTTTTGCCTATTGTATAACATATTATTCGCTTAATAAAGGAAACCGATTCGAAAGAGTCGGTTTTTTTTATGACTAATTTGGGCGTTACCACCTGCCCTTCGTCTCTGGGATCAAGAGCAAAAGTTGGGGAGTAAAAATAATTTTATCTTTGGAAAAAATTAAATTCCGTGGAAATTTCTAAAGATTTATTATCCTTATTACTACCTGATTTTCTGGTAGCTCATTTTAGTTTTAAAAGTAGTTTGGACTACCTAATAAATTTGGTACTATTTTATACTAAGCAGCTTTGTTAATAAATCCTTTTAATTGTAATTCTTTTTCAAGAGGCGTCATGTATCCTAAACTAGAATGTAATCTTTGAGTGTTATACCAGTTTAAATATTGATCAATAGATTTGTATAATTGATTATAAGACGTATACTTAAATCTGTTAATCCACTCATATTTAATGGTTTTAAAAAAACTTTCAGCTACAGCATTATCCCAGCAATTTCCCTTTCTACTCATGCTTTGTATCACTTTTTGATTAAAAAAGAACATATTTGTGATTCTGTTGGATGCATATTGCACACCCCTGTCCGAATGAAAAATACACTGCTGGTTTATCACTCTGTTTCTTCTAGCATCAACCCAGGCCTTTAAAACCGTATTCTCAGTAGTCATATCTTCACTTAAAGACCAGCCTATTATTTTTCTATCAGCCAAATCCATTATCGTGGTTAAATAGTTCCATTGTTGATTAACTCTTATATACGTAATGTCAGAGACTAATTTGTAGCCTAAAGAAAAACTGGTAAAATCCCTGTCTAATTCATTTTTAGCTGTTTTTAGAGAATGATTTGAATCCGTAGTTACCACAAATTTCTTATTCAATACACTTCTTAGTCCCATTTCTTTCATAAGTAACCCCACATATGAACGGGAATAAAAAAGCTTTTCTCGTTCAAGTTGTTTTTGAATTCGATAGCTACCATAAATCTGTTTACTATTGTCAAATATAGCTTCGATTCTGTCTTTTAAAAATGATTTAGAGGAATTAACCTTTAAGGTGTCTTTGGTTTTAAGCCAATGGTAATAAGCATTTTTACTAACCTTCATGCATTTGCACGTCTTTTCGACAGGATAAGTATTTTTGTTTGATAAAATGAAGTTATACCTTATCTGTCGCTCTTGGAAAAGATGCTCACCGCCTTTTTTAAGATGTCACGTTCCATTTTAACATCTCTTAATTCCTTTTTTAATGCTATAAGTTCTTGATGTTCTTTGGATTTAGGTTCATTTTTAGAAAAATCTCCTCCTTTTAAATCATACTCTTGTTTCCTTCTATTAATAACACTTGTATGAACTCCATATTCTTCACTCAGTTGTTTTGTTGGTATACCAGATTTGGATAAATCTAATATCATCGATTTAAACTCGTTGTCATATTTTTTTCCCATAATTCAAATATAGTTTATACTCTATATAAAACCGTCACAACAAAGGTAGACACTTCAGTTCTTCAACAGAAGATAAACTTCGGTTGTATTTCGAAGAGAAGAACATTGTCCCAAATAGTTTTAAAACACGTAAAGTAGAATCTAAAGGTTTTCATAAAGAAATAATTATCGAGGATTTTCCACTTAGAGGGAAACTAGTTTATCTGCATTTAAAGCGCCGCAGATGGCGTGATGTAGACACAAAAGAAACCCTGCAAAGAGACTGGAATAATGTAGCAAAAGGCACTCGTATGACCACCGAGTTTGCCGCTTTTTTAAAAGAAATTAATCGATAATAACAATACTAGCACGCAAACTATAGCTAATTTGTATGGTTTAGATGGTAAAAAGCTACAGCGCCAATATCGAGATTATTTAAGTGAATTTAAAGATTGGGAATACCTTAAGCAATCCTCCAAATGGTTAGTCTACCCTCAAAATATTGGCAAACGATTATCTATAGATGAAATAGCACTTTCACAAGGAGAGTTATACACCGTAGTAACCAATAAAAAAGCCAAAGGTAGAGCAGGTTCTATTGTAGCTATTATTTCAGGAACTAAGTCTGAAGAGGTTATTAAATATCTTAAAAAGATACCTGAAGGCAAGCGGAGGTTGGTAGAAGAAATAACCTTAGTTATGGCCGGTGGCATGAAACTAATTGCAAAGAAGAGCTTCCCAAGAGCCGTGCAAGTCATTGATCGCTTTCATGTACAACAACTAGCTTCTGATACTGTACAAGACATTAGAGTAAAATACCGCTGGCAAGCTCTAGAACTAGAAAATGAGGCTATCAAGACAGCTAAAAATAATAACTACCAGTATCTAGCAGAAGTATTTAGTAACGGGGATACGCGCAAACAACTGCTAGCACGAAGTAGGTATCTTCTATTCAAAAGTCCTGACAAATGGACTAGTTCCCAAAAGGAAAGGGCAGGAATTTTATTCATGCAATACCCTATGATAAAGGAAGCTTATGACTTGTCAAACCAGCTAAGAGTAATTTATAATACTTGTACAGACAAAAATATAGCAATGACTAAATTGGCACTTTGGTACAATCAAATTGAAAATAGTGGCTTTAAAAGCTTTAGAGTTGTTATGAACACAATCTCCCTAAATTACAGGGGAATATTAAACTATTTTGACAACAGAAGTACCAATGCGGCTGCTGAATCTTTTAATGCAAAGATCAAAGCCTTTAGACAACAACTTAGAGGTGTGAGAAATAAGGAATTGAGTTTATCCAAAATTTTGTGTTTTTGAAAAATAATTTCAAAATTCATAGGTTAAAATAATATAGATTATAACCTGTTTGGAAAACAAATATACAATTGATTGTAAATTTGGCCCCATTTAAATCGTGTTTTCTTCCATTTTTTGCTGATGCTTTGAGCTGCTAAATATATGGATTTCAGTGCTGCATCATCATGAGGAAAGACTTTTTTGTTGCGTGTATATTTTCTTAAACTGGCATTAAAACTCTCAATGATATTGGTAGTATATATAAGTTTTCTAATCTCTTTTGGGTAGTTTAAAAACGAGGTCAAATTATCCCAATTGTTTTCCCAAGACTGTACGGCAGAGAGGTATTTATCTTCCCAATTTTGTTTAAAGACTTCGAAAGCCTCTAAAGCGAATTTCTCATTATCGGCTTGATAAATAGCTTTAATATCGACCATTATTGATTTACGGTCCTTATAGCTCACATATTTTAAAGAGTTTCTAATTTGATGTACGATACATATTTGACGTATACTACCTGGAAAAATAGCTTCTACAGCTTTATCTAATCCAGAGAGGTTATCCGAACACAGAAAGAAGATATCTTTTACGCCTCTAGAGCGCAGATCGTCTAAAATGGACATCCAAGCAGCTGCCTTTTCTGTCTCCACAATACTCATGCTCAAAATATCTTGTTGCCCTTCGGTATTCACCCCTAAAACTATCATACAGGCTTTAGATATTACCTTGCCTTCTTGACGTATTTTATAATGAATAGCATCTATCCAGACAATGGGATATACGTCTTCTAAAGGTCTATTCTGCCATTGTTTGATGTCTTCCAATAATTGATTGGTGATAATGGATACCTGTGATGTGGAATACTGCACTCCATAGGTACTTTCAATAAAATCAATAATATCGCTATTGCTCATACCTTTGGCGTAAAGCAGTTGAATACAATCTTCTAATTCTTGACTAATCGATTGATGTTTGGGGACAATAACAGGCTCAAAGCTCGCTTGACGATCTCTGGGGATTTTGATGCGTTGTTCGCCGTTATGAGTCTTGATAGTTTTCTCTGAGAAACCATTGCGCTGGTTGTTCTCAATTACAGAACCTCCTTTTTGAAACCCTAAGTGGGCAGTCATTTCTGCTTTTAAAAGTGATTCAATACCACGTTTAAGCAACTGTTCCTTGACCTGGTCAAAGTCCTCCTTGTTGCTGATTTTGCCGATCAAGGCGTCTAATTGTTTTTCTAAGTCTGAGTTCATAAAATAAAAATTTAAAAGTAAATTTTTTGCCTATGAATTTCAAAATCATTTTTAAACTAACTAACAGCAAAAACACAAAATAGTTTACAGTCCCAAGGAATTCTTCCTCTTTAGATTAGCACAAATTTATGCCTAGTCCCCAACTTTTAGGACTGATCCCGTCTCTGCTCAGGTCATCTGGTCGGGCTTTCCGTTACAAGTTTTGGCTCGATGCTCGCCTCGCCAAAAGCTTTCCACTGCAATCCCTAACGCGGAGAATTCATAGGTATAGTAAACACATGCCGATTTTAAAAAAGTGAATGGTGTCATTCCAATTTGATATGTCATTCCGATACGAAGTGAGGAATCTCAACTCAGGTAGGCTTTATCTTAAAAAAAAGGTTTCTGATATTTCTCCTATTGTCGAAATGACAAGATTGTGAATTACTTATGATTAATAGCTTATTGATTTAATTTAGTAAACATAGATCCTTTCATTACAATTCATTCTATAATCAAATAAAACAACAAATGCTCTATATTGAAACTGTCAGAATAATACCTTCTAGAGCCCCTTCAGGTTTTAAAACCTGAAAGGTCCTTTTAAACACAAGTCATTATAAAATCTTAGAAAGAAATGTTATGTCATTCCGATACAGAGTGAGGAATCTATTCTCAGACAGGTCTTATCTTAAAGCAATGGGATCAGAGATTTCTCCTATCGTCGAAATGACAAGCTTTTGCAACAAGCTTAAATGAATTGAATTAGAATCACACCCCAAAAGCGGTAACCACCAACTTTCGTTCACCACCATAATCGCGGTGTTCACAAGGGTAAATACCTTGCCAGACCCATAAATTAAGTTTACCGTTTGTAATTGGAATTTGAACCGAAGCTCCTAATAAAGAAGCTTTAATATGCGCAGGCATATCGTCTGGACCTTCGTAAGTGTGTTTGTAATAGGGTGCCTTTTCGGGTACCATTTTATTAAAATGACTTTAAAAATCCTGTCTAACTGTAAAATCGGCATTTTCATTAATGGTTAAACTCGCCGAAGTATGCTTTATAAGAACTTGTAACTGAGCTACTTTTATGATTTTTATTTCAGGAATAGCACTTAAAACAGCTTCAGTAATAAGATGAAAACCTCTTGAATACGGTTTTAATCGTACTTCTTTTTGAAAAAAATTCATATCAAAACAATTAAAAATAGCAGTCTATTAAGTTTTTTGTTTCTTCTTTTTAGCCGCTGGAAACAAAACGTTATTCAGAATTAAGCGGTACCCTGGAGATGTAGGATGTAGATCTAATTCGGTTTTAGCATCCCCTACCCGATGCTGATAATCTTCGGGGTCATGACCTCCATAAAACGTAAAAAAGCCTTTGCCTTTTATCCCGTGAATGTACTTGGCTTCGCCATTGGATTTTGTTTCTCCTAAAACCAAAACATTCGATTTAATTTCATCTCTTGCAAAGGCCGTTGTTTGTCCCATAAAACCTTTAACTAAGGCTGTGTGATTTTGACATAACATGGTTGGAATAGGATCCCACTTAGCTGAGAAATCCATTAAAGTAAAATAATCGGCTGTTTTAGGTACATGCCGCTTTCTAGTCGTATCTATAGATGAAAACTCATAAACCAAAGGGCTACGTTCTAATAAAAAATCGGTAAACGCAAAGGTTTTATGGTAATCAATTTTATTCTGATAGTTTGCTGTACTCCCATCGCCATCAAACATAGGCTCGCAAATATCAACGCCTTCGGCCGACAAGGCAATGTCAAAACTATCGGTAGCACTGCACATGGCAAACATAAATCCGCCACCAATAACATAATCCCGAATTTTTAAAGAGACCGCCAGTTTTTCTTCAGAAACTTTATTGTAACCTAATTTTGAAGCCAAGGCTTCGGCTTCTTTTTTTTCTTCGATGTACCAAGATGTTGCGCGGTATTGGGCGTAGAATTTCCCATACTGCCCTGTAAAATCTTCATGATGTAAGTGTAACCAATCGAAAACTAATAAGCCATCATTAAGCACTTCTTCATCGTAAACGGTTTCATAAGGAATTTCAGCATATTGTAATACCATCGTTACCGCATCATCCCAAGGTAATTTCCCTTTGGGTGTGTAAACAGCAATTTTAGGCGCCTTTTCTAACACAACAGCCTCCATATTTTGACTGGGACTGCTAATTTCTTCTAAAATACTTTCGGTTTTAGCGTTGGAAATAACTTCAAAGGAGACGCCTCGAATTTGGCATTCTCTACGTACCCCTTCGGTATCTGGTAACAAAAAAGAACCACCTCGATAATTTAGTAGCCACTTTACCTTTAAATCTCGGTTAAGAGTCCAATAAGTAATTCCATAAGCCTTAAGATGATTTTTTTGGCTCTCGGCATCCATGGGAATTAGAACGTAAGAGGCAAATGCTTGCGACGAAATAAATAGCAATAGAATACATAACACCTTCTTCATAGGTTGAAAGATACTCAAAAAATACAGCGGGTTAAACCTTTTATAAAAATTTTAAATATTAAAATCTCCTAGAAAGGCACTTCGTTATCATCATCATTAAATGAACTTCCAAAAGCTTGATCTGGGCTGGCTTTAAAATCATCGGAGTTGAAAGCATTATCTGGAGAACCTGCATTCATTTTAGAATGGAATTCGTTATCACCAAAAGGTGAATCGTATTCGTCAAGGTTATCGAATTTACCTAAATGTCCTAAGAATTTTAAACGGATATTCTCCAAGCCGCCATTACGGTGTTTAGCTACAATAAACTCCCCTTGTCCTTCGGTTGGCGAGCGTTCTTCATCATCCCACTCATCAATTTTATAATACTCAGGTCTGTAAATAAAGGATACAATATCGGCATCTTGCTCGATCGCACCAGATTCACGTAAATCGGATAATAGAGGTCTTTTACTTCCACCACGGGTTTCTACAGCACGCGATAACTGAGATAAAGCAATTACCGGTACCATAAGTTCCTTTGCTAAGGCTTTTAAGTTTCTAGAAATCATCGAGATCTCTTGCTCACGATTTCCACCGTGGTTTGAACCACCTGTCATTAACTGTAAATAATCAATCATGATCATTTTAATGCCATGTTGCGAAGCCAAACGACGTGCTTTAGCTCTTAAATCGAAAATAGAAAGCGATGGCGTATCATCAATATATAAAGGAGCATTTTCTAGACCTTTAACCTTGACATTAAGCTGTTCCCACTCGTGTTTTTCTAATTTTCCAGTACGTAATTTTTCAGAAGACAGTCCGGTTTCACTAGAAATCAAACGTGTAATCAACTGTACAGAAGCCATCTCTAACGAGAAGAATGCTACAGGGATATTTTGATCAACAGCAATATTTCTTGCCATGGATAAGGTTAATGCCGTTTTTCCCATACCTGGACGTGCAGCAATAATAATTAAATCGGAAGGTTGCCACCCTGAGGTTAATTTATCCAATTTATGAAATCCTGTTGGAATTCCACTTAAACCTTCTTTATTAGAAATTTCCTCAATTTTCTTCTTGGCCTGAATAACTAAGTCTAATGCCGATTCACTAGACTTTTTAATATTTCCTTGGGTAACTTCGTATAATTTAGATTCGGCAGTATCTAATAAATCAAATACATCTTTTGTTTCATCGTATGAATCTTCAATAATTTCACTAGAAATTTTAATCAAACTACGCTGAATAAATTTCTGCAAAATGATACGGGCATGAAACTCAATATGCGCCGAAGATGACACTTTATTTGTTAAACCAATTAAGTAAAAATCGCCACCAGCTAATTCCAGTTTCCCGTTTTTCTTTAATTGGGTTGAAACGGTTAATAAGTCGATAGGTTCACTGTTTTCAAACAATTGAAAAATAGCCTCAAAGATATATTGATGCGATTCTTTATAGAACGCATCGTTACTTAAAATATCAATAACTTCATCTACCCCCTTCTTATCGATCATCATTGCACCAAGCACAACTTCCTCTAAGTCAATTGCTTGAGGTGGTATCTTACCTTTTTCCAGGCTTATAAGCGTGCTTTTGTCTACTTTATAGGAGGCTAATTGATTTGGTTGTTTCATAACTACGAAAGTAAATAAAAAGAAAGTCTTTTGATGAATTTTAACGCTTATGATTGTCCACTAATCGTCAACAATCGGCTGTTAATAAATTAATTATTTTGTTAATAAGCATAAAAAATCTGAAGTTGGAATGACTTCAGATTTTAATATATTTTGGTATATATAGGTTTAGCCTTTAAAGACCCCCATATTAGCATATTTGTCCATACGTTGAGAAACTAAATCTTCTGGTGACAACTTTTTAAGTTCTTCATAACTTTTCATAATCGTGTCACCAACAGTTTCAAAAGTTTTTTCACGGTTTCTGTGCGCGCCTCCAAGAGGTTCTTTGATAATACCGTCAACCAGTTTTAATTTATTCATATCAGAGGCTGTTAGCTTTAAAGCTTCGGCAGCCTGCTCTTTATATTCCCAGCTACGCCATAAAATAGAAGAACAAGATTCTGGAGAAATAACAGAATACCAGGTGTTTTCTAGCATAAAAACACGATCGCCTACACCAATACCTAAAGCACCTCCAGAGGCACCTTCACCAATAATAACAGTAATTACGGGTACTTTTAAGCGGGTCATTTCTAATATATTTCTAGCAATAGCTTCTCCTTGTCCGCGTTCTTCAGCTTCTAAACCAGGGTAAGCACCTGGCGTATCCAATAAGGTTACTACAGGAATACCAAATTTCTCGGCTGATTTCATTAAACGTAACGCTTTTCGGTAGCCTTCAGGATTTGCCATCCCGAAGTTTCTATACTGACGTGTTTTCGTGTTATAGCCTTTTTGCTGACCGATAAACATAAAGCTTTGATCGCCAATTTTACCTAAGCCACCAATCATCGCCTTATCGTCTTTAAAACTTCTATCGCCGTGTAATTCTAAAAAAGAAATACCACAAATGGCTTTAATATAGTCTAATGTATAAGGTCGGTCTGGGTGACGTGATAATTGTACACGTTGCCAAGGCGTTAAATTTTTATACAGTTCCTTTTGTGTATCTTTTAATTTCTTTTCAATTTGAGAACATGTTTCCGAAACGTCTACTTCGCTTTCCTTACCAATAATGGCACATTTTTGCAACTGATCTTCAAGTTCTTTTATAGGTAATTCAAATTCTAAATATTCCATAGGAATTTAGTTATTGTAATTTAATTCTAGGTTAATATGCAAATATAAAAATTTAATGGTGTTATATGTTAAGTTGGCTTTCTTTTTAAGGATTATCCTCTAGTAAATAACATGCTCCCCATGTTTAACACAATAAAATCAACAATTTACATATTAATTAAAGCTTTTATTTTTTATTCTGAATATGTTAATCTGCAGCTTTTGTAATCATTTTTAAATGACATTTTGCATATAAATAAGGCCGTTACTATTGTAATTCTTGAGAATAAGTTACGATAGTTTTCTAACCTTAACGCTTGGCTTTAATTAGGAGAAAAACGGCTAATATGCCAAATAAAACATTAGGGAACCAAACAGCAATTAGAGGAGGAAAATTTGATTGCTCGGCCATAACACCAAAAATTTTGTCGAAAAACACAAATACCATGGCAATACAGATTCCTAAAGCTAGGTTTACCCCCATGCCTCCACGACGTTTCATAGATGATACGGCAACAGCAATTATGGTTAAAATAAATACCGATACCGGCAAACTCCATTTGCGATACAATACTAATTTAAAACGCCCTACATTACTGGAGCCCCTTGCCTCTTCTTTAGCTATAAAGTTTTTTAAATCGCCATACATTTTAGTTTCAGCGGCATAAATAACAGGGATTAGATCATCAACATCAAAACTAAAAAGGGTGTCTTTTCGTCGTTGAATATCCAATACATCGTCGTTTTCACCAATATCTCGTTTCACATAATTTGTTAAACGATAGGTGGTATCACTTTCAATATACCGAATACTACTAGCATTAATTTTGTGTTTTAATTTATTGTCTTCAAAATGCTCTAAGGTAAAATTATTACCGACGCTATTTTTAACATCGAAGCTACTTACGTAAATAATCTCTTTATCATTAATCTGCCTAAATACATTAGTATTTTCAACAGCACTTCTACCAGATTTAAAATATTTATAGCTAAAATCGTTAAACCCTTCACTAGCCTTTGGTGCCAAAAAAAGTCCCATTATAATGGCTAAAATGGCCACAATAAAAGAACCAATCATATATGGTCGTAAGAATCTATAAAACGATACTCCCGAACTTAAAAATGCGATAACTTCGGTATTGTTGGCTAATTTTGATGTAAACCAGATTACAGATAAGAATAAAAATAATGGAAATAATAAATTAGCAAAGTAAATGGTAAAATCTAAAAGATAGACTAGAACCTCATGTAAAGGAACATTGTTATCCAGTATTTTACCAATTTTTTCAGCTAAATGCACCGTTATTCCTATAGGAATAAAGAGCAGCAACATCATGAAAAATGTAAACAAATAACGCTTAAGTATGTACCAATCTAAAATTTTCATTACACTTATAGGCGGTTGTTCATTTGTTTTACCATCATGTCTTTCCATGTTCTAAAATCTCCTGCTAAGATATGTTTTCTTGCTTCTCGAACCAACCATAAATAAAACCCTAAATTATGAATAGTAGCTATTTGCTTACCTAGCAATTCATTAACAGTAAACAGATGGCGTAAATATGCTTTAGAATACTCGGTATCAACAAAAGTGATACCCATTTCATCAATAGGTGAAAAATCTTCAGCCCATTTTAAGTTTTTAATATTTATGGTTCCATGTGCTGTAAAAAGCATGCCGTTTCTTGCGTTACGGGTTGGCATCACACAATCGAACATATCAACTCCTAAGGCTATATTTTCTAAAATATTTATTGGAGTACCCACACCCATTAAATAACGCGGTTTATCTTCTGGTAAAATAGAACATACCACATCGGTCATGGCATACATTTCCTCTGCTGGCTCTCCTACCGATAAACCTCCAATAGCATTTCCTACAGCGCCTGCATTAGCAATATATTCAGCCGATTGTTTTCGTAAATCGGTATATGTACTACCCTGAACAATTGGGAAAAATGCTTGATTATAATTATACTTTAAAGGTGTTTTTTCTAAGTGATTAATACAGCGATCTAACCAACGATGAGTCATATGCATGGAGCGTTTTGCGTAGTTATAATCGCAAGGGTACGGTGTACATTCATCAAAAGCCATGATAATATCGGCCCCAATACTACGTTGAATTTCCATAACATTTTCAGGTGTAAAGGTATGATAACTCCCATCGATATGTGATTTAAACTTTACCCCTTCCTCCTTTATTTTTCTATTTGCTGAAAGTGAGTACACTTGGTATCCTCCAGAATCGGTTAAAATATTTCTATCCCAATTCATAAATTTATGAAGGCCACCTGCTTTCTCAATAATTTTAGTTTGCGGACGCAGGTATAAATGATAGGTGTTTCCTAAAATAATATCTGGATTAATCTCATCTTTTAATTCACGTTGGTGCACCCCTTTTACGGTGGCCACCGTTCCAACAGGCATAAAAATTGGGGTTTCAATAACCCCGTGATCTGTGGTGATTTTCCCAGCTCTTGCCTTACTTTGTGAATCTTGTGCGTTTATCTCGAACTTCATTTTATTCTATTATCTTTTGAAAAATATATCACCTATTTGCAATTGGCTTCTAACACCAAAAAACAAAATGGAGTGCGCAAAGATAATTAACTGAAAAATGAAAACGATTGTTATAAAAAGAAAATAATACTGTTTTCAAAACGTTTTAGAATTTATATTTGAATAAAAAACAAACTTAAAAATTATGAAAAACACGAAAAATCTTAAAAGCAAATGGTATAAAAGCACACTTTTCATACTGTTATTTTGTGTAATTCCGAGTCTTTCAATAGCCCAATCAGGATCGGGTTGGGGCATTAAGGGCGGTTTAAATTACAACGCTAACGGCGATTATTTTAATGATATAGAAAACGCCTACGAAAACCCCAAGGCTAATACAGGTTTTCATGTTGGTGTATTTGGAAAAACAGGTGGATTTATATTTTTAAGACCCGAATTGGTTTATACGAACACCAAAAGTGACTATGATGATGATACTTTTAAAATGCAAAAAATTGATGCCACCATGCTAGCAGGACTTGATCTTGTTGGTCCCTTAAGTATATTTGCAGGCCCATCATTTCAATACATTTTAGACACCGATTTTGAAGGTTTATCGGTTGATGATATGGAGAAAGACTTTACCGTTGGGCTCAATATTGGGTTTGGATTTAATTTAAAAAGAATTGGTATTGATTTAAGATACGAACGTGCCTTTACTAAAAACGAAGCTACTATTATTAATTCTAATATTCCGCTGGCTGAAAATAGGCTAGACACCCGATCAAATCAATTAATATTGAGTTTATCCTTATTACTTTAATTAATAATTTTAGTCATACGCCTAAAAGCTGTCGGCAAAAAATACGTTTTGTTATATGGAGTCTTTCGAAATAATTTCACAGACTGCTAAGGCATATCCCTTTGAAAAGTAACTTAAAAGGTCACCTTTACTCTTACAGCTTCAATTTAAAAATGTGATTAAAAACAAAAATCTCCGAAAGTTAAAACTCTCGGAGATTTTATATTTATAGTGTTTGTTTTAAACGCTTAAAACTATTCTGCAAGTACTTGTTGTACTTTATCTGCAGCCTCTTGGAATTCAGTAGCACTTAATACAGCTAATCCAGAATTGTCAATTAATTCTTTAGCGATATCGGCATTTGTTCCTTGTAAACGTACAATAATCGGCACATTGATGTTACCCATGTTTTTGTAAGCATCAATAACACCTTGAGCTACACGATCACAACGTACAATACCACCAAAAATATTAATAAGGATTGCTTTTACAGCAGGATCTTTTAAGATAATTTTAAAAGCTGCTTCTACACGAGCTGCATCGGCCGTACCACCAACATCTAGGAAGTTAGCTGGCTCTCCACCTGCTTGCTTAATTAAATCCATAGTTGCCATAGCTAAACCAGCACCGTTAACCATACAACCTACGTTTCCGTCAAGGTCAACATAGTTTAAGCCAAGTTCTCCAGCTTCAACTTCAATAGCGCTTTCCTCACGAACGTCACGTAAATCTACGTAGTTTTTATGTCGGTATAAGGCATTGTCATCGATAGTTACTTTAGCGTCAACTGCCATGATTTTATCATCACTTGTTTTTAAAACAGGATTGATTTCAAACAAAGAAGAATCAGATTTTACGTAAGCAGTATATAAAGCGGTTACGAATTTTGTCATCTCTTTAAAAGCAACACCCGATAAACCTAAGTTAAATGCAATACGTCTTGCTTGGAAAGGAACTAATCCTACATTCGGATCAATTTCTTCAGTAAAAATTAAATGAGGTGTTTCTTCAGCAACAGTTTCGATATCCATTCCACCTTCTGTAGAATACATAATCATATTACGCCCCGTTGCTCGGTTTAATAATACAGAAACATAAAACTCGCTTGTTTCGCTTTCTCCTGGATAGTAAACATCTTCGGCTACTAATACTTGGTGTACTCTTTTACCTTCTGCTGAAGTTTGAGGCGTAATCAAATCCATACCAATGATTTGTCCTGCAATTTCTTCAACTTCTTGAAGATTTTTTGCAAGTTTTACTCCGCCACCTTTACCACGACCACCAGCGTGAATTTGGGCTTTAATAACATGCCAGCTCGTTCCGGTTTCACTAGTTAATTGCTTTGCAGCAGCTACTGCTTCCTGAGCATTCTGTGCAACAATACCTCTTTGGATACGAACTCCAAAACTACTCAATATCTCTTTACCTTGATATTCGTGTAAATTCATAATTTGCTAATTGTTTAAGAAAAAAGCAAATATATATGATAGGCTTTACTTACCCTAATATTTAATAGTGAAAACACCAATAAGTTTTTACGTAAAAGTTAAATAATTAACACTTTGTTTATTTTGTATAATTTTTTATTTATTCCTTTTTTTTATTCAACAAAGAAATATCTTTGCCAAAAATTTTAAAATTATGTTAGATAGTCAATTGCTTAAAATTGCAGAAGATTTTGGAAGCCCAGTTTATGTTTATGATGCTGAAAAAATTGAATTTCAATATCACAGATTAACAAACGCCTTTAAAAACGTAAAAAAATTAAAGCTTAATTATGCGGTAAAGGCACTATCTAACATCTCTATTCTAAAGCTTTTTAAATCGTTAGGTTCTGGAATTGATACGGTTTCTATCCAGGAAGTACAACTTGGCTTGGCGGCTGGGTTTTCACCCGATCAAATTATTTTTACACCTAATGGGGTATCATTATTAGAAATTGAACAAGCGGCTAAATTAGGCGTAAAAATTAATATTGATAACCTTTCTATATTAGAGCAATTTGGTACCAAACACCCTAACATTCCTGTTTGTATTCGTATTAACCCACATGTTATGGCCGGAGGAAATGCCAATATTTCTGTGGGACATATAGATTCTAAATTTGGAATTTCAATACACCAAATACCTCAC
Organism: Tamlana carrageenivorans; assembly: GCF_002893765.1. Lineage (NCBI taxonomy): Bacteria > Pseudomonadati > Bacteroidota > Flavobacteriia > Flavobacteriales > Flavobacteriaceae > Pseudotamlana > Pseudotamlana carrageenivorans. The sequence continues at coordinate 3,957,342 of NZ_CP025938.1, forward strand.
ATTTTACGTATTGTTGAAAATACTAAAATGCACATTAACGGTATTCATATGCATACGGGCAGTGATATTTTAGATATCGAAGTTTTTCTTTACGCTAGTGAAATTTTATTTGAAACAGCAAAACAATTTAAAGGCTTAGACTTTATTGATTTCGGATCTGGATTTAAAGTACCATACAAAGCTGGAGACATTGAAACCAATATTGAAGAATTGGGTGAGAAATTAACAGCTAGATTTAATGAATTCTGTAAAGAATATGGAAAAGATTTAACCTTAGCTTTCGAACCTGGTAAATTTTTAGTGAGTGAATCTGGTAGTTTTTTAACCCATGTAAATGCTGTGAAACAAACCACATCGACGGTTTTTGCTCAAGTTGATTCTGGTTTTAATCACTTAATTCGCCCAATGCTTTACGGTTCGCATCACGATATTGTAAACATTTCAAATCCTAACGGACGTGAGCGTTTCTATACCGTTGTGGGATACATTTGTGAAACCGATACCTTTGGTAACAACCGAAGAATTAACGAGATTACAGAAGGCGATGTTTTGTGCTTTAGAAATGCAGGAGCTTACTGCTTCTCTATGGCAAGCAACTACAATTCTAGGTTTAAACCTGCTGAAGTATTATGGCATAATAATGAAGCGAAACTTATTAGAAAACGTGAAACTTTTGAAGACATTCTAAAAAATCAAGTGGAAGTAGATTTTTCACCTAAAAAGAAAGTAGCCGTTTCTAAATAAACAGAACTTTCAATATAAACATAAAAAATCCTCTATAGACTATTTGTTCTAAAGAGGATTTTTTATATCTGTTAACTACAAAAGTATTTAGGCCTTCAACTTTCCAGCAAAAACACTCACCTTAGAATTAAACGGGTTTCCAGAAGCACGCCTTAACATTACTATTTGTCCGCAATGCCAAGTAGCATCAGCAATTGGACCATTAATAATATTCCAAAACGACACTTCAGTATCTTCTAAAACCAATGGTTTGTCTGTGTTTCTCAACATATCTGACACTAATTTCAAATTTAATAAGGTCTGTTTACGTTGCTCTTCAAAACTTAACACTTCTTGATTCAAATCCTTATCATGGCTAAGCACTGCGTTTCTAATAAATTTAGACAAACCGTAGATATGCTCGATAGTTTCCGCACTTGTTCTTCCCGATTCGCTGCATTTGTGATTCAAATCTTTTTCCGTTAAGCCTTCTGTAGCCCAGAAATATCTAAATCCTAAGCCATCAATCATACGAGCGGCAACAGTTCCGGCAGTATAGGTTTCTGGCGCCTCTGGAATTTCATAAAAAGGTAATTTTTCTGGTGTCATATTATCTTGTGCTTCAACTGAAAAAACGATCAGGCATAAAATAAAAAGGAGTTTGAATTTGTTTAAAAACATCATGATTTTTTTTAACGTCAAATATAATATTTCTAAAAATTTTCAACGTGATAACTCCTTTTAGTTCTTGTTATATCTTGGCCTTCATAATTCCATAAAAACCTCTAAGCATTATTCCGTTTCTAATTGTTTTTTATACTCCTTAAGATGTTCTTTGATGGCATCATCTAATTCTGGTTCTTGAATATCATCAAATTGCTTTAAGGTTTCATATATAATCTTAGCTACTAATAAACGTGCAGAAGGCTTATCGTCGGCCGGGATATTATACCAAGGCGCATGAGGTTTAGAGGTTCTATTAATGGCATCCTCATAACAAGCCTGATATTGATCCCAGAGTAAACGTTCTTCTAAATCTCCAGGAGAGAATTTCCAATTTTTTTCTTGTTTATTCAAACGGCGTAACAGCCTATTTTTTTGTTCTGATTTAGATAGGTTTAAAAAGAACTTAAAAATGAGTGTACCGTTTTGAGCCACGTGTTTTTCAAAATTATTTATTTGTTCGAAACGTTTATCCCAAAAGTCTTCATTTACATCATCTACACTATGGACATGGGGTAAGTTTTCGCTTAAAACATATTCGGGATGCACACGAGTTACCAAAACATTTTCATAATGTGTTCTATTAAAAACACCAAATTTTCCACGAGCAGGCAAAGCGACGTAATGACGCCAGATAAAATCATGTTTTAACTCTAATTCTGTTGGTACTTTAAAGCTATGCACCACAACGCCTCGAGCATTAAAATCTTTAAAAACCTCACGAATTAAACTGTCTTTTCCCGCTGTATCCATGCCTTGTAAACAGATTAAAACCGCATATTTACCATGCGCATATAAGGTGTCTTGTAGCTTTCCTAGTTTTTTTCTTACCTTTTTTAGTTCCTTTTCTGCATCATCAAAAACAACTTTCGTTTGCGTGTTTTTTAAAGTAATTTCTGATGTTATTTTATAGTGATTTATGTCCATATCTTTTCATTTTAGTTAACAATACGCTTTATAATAGCTTAAATATAGTAAATTTAAAATTTGAAATAGAAGACAGCCTTTGGTTTCATATATTTTCTATATCTTAGACCTACCTATTTATGTTAACCCAAATTTTATGAAAAATTATTACCTACTATTTTTTCTAACGGCCTCTATGGTTGTTAGTGCTCAAACCAATTGTGACAATGCAAATTCCTATCTCGGAAATGCTTATTCTCATGTTAAAGACTCCTACGAATCGAATAATATTAGCCACTTAAAACACTATGCTAACAGATCGGTAGAGTCTTTTAAACTTGCCAAAGAAGCCCTAAGCTTTTGTAACTGTGAAAAAGCTGTAGAACTGGCTGAAAAGAGTATTGATTTACTTGTAAAAGTTGAATCGGCTGAAACGTATGAGGACGGTCGATTTTTTGTAAAGCGCGGTCGTGAATTAAGCAAAGAAAGCTTAATTGAAATTGACAAATGTGCTTATAATCAATACCAAAAGGTAGCTCCAACTACCACTACTGTAGCTGTTTCGAATACTACTAGTAGCACCGAATTATCAGATTTACAACAGGAACAGCTAAAATTAAAGCAACAGCAAGAAGCTTTAAAGCTAAAAGCTGAACAAATTAAAATGCAATTAGCACAACAAGAGGCTCAAGAATTAGCGCTTAGAAAACAGCAAATTATTAAATCTTATAAAGCACGGATTTTAGAGAATGTGAAATCTTTCAATGAAACTTTAAAGGTTTATGGCAGCAACTCACCAATAACTTTTGAAGAAACTGTTATAGATCTGGAAACAAAGTCTGTTACTGAGATTAAAAGTCATTACATTAATGAAATGAAAACGATCACCAAAAACTATTTGGAAGCTTTAAACCAATGTGAAGCGAGTTAAAACGAACTTGTTTTTATCATAAAAAAGCTGTTAGATTCGTCAAACAGCTTTTTTTATATCTTAAAGATTTTGATGTATTTCAATTATTTAGAAGCAAATAACTTAACATCTTGCTCACTTACTTCTTGTCCGCCTAAAATAATTAAACGTTCTACAACATTGCGAAGTTCTCTAATATTACCAGTCCAGTCGTACTCTTGGAGCAGTTTAATAGCCTTATCGGAAAAGGTCTTTTGAGAAGATCCGTTTTCTGAAGCTATTTTTTCTGCAAAATGACGAACCAATAAAGGAATATCTTCTCTCCTATTATTTAAAGAAGGAACTTCAATTAAAATAACGGCTAATCGGTGATATAAATCCTCACGGAAACGCCCTTCTTCAATCTCCTTTTTTAAATTTTTATTGGTAGCTGCAATAACACGCACATCAACTTTTATATCTCTATCGCTACCCACACGCTGTATTTTATTTTCTTGCAGAGCCCGTAATACTTTAGCCTGTGCCGATAAACTCATATCTCCAATTTCATCTAAAAAAATGGTACCTCCATTAGCGGCTTCAAACTTTCCGGCGCGATCTTTATTAGCACTTGTAAAAGCACCTTTTACATGACCAAACAACTCACTTTCAATAAGTTCTGAAGGAATGGCAGCACAGTTAACTTCTATCAAACTGCCTTTAGAACGGGCGCTCTTTTCGTGCAACCAATGAGCTACCAACTCCTTCCCTGTACCATTGGGCCCAGTAATTAGAACCCTGGCATCGGTTGGAGCCACTTTGTCTATCATGTCTTTAATTTGAGAAATGGCTTTACTTTCTCCAATCATATCATACTTTTTGCTAACTTTTTTCTTTAGTATTTTGTTAGCCACTACCAGTTCTTTTCTATCTAAAGCATTTCTAACCGTATTTAGCAGTCGGTTTAAATCGGGTGGCTTAGAAATGTAGTCGAAAGCACCTAAACGCATGGTATTTACTGCGGTATCTAAATCGCCGTGACCAGAAATCATAACCATAGGAACTTCTGCTTTTATCTTTTTTGTAGCTTCTAACACCTCTACGCCGTCCATTTTTGGCATTTTGATATCGCAAAGCACCAGGTCATAATCCTCATTCTTTATTTTTTCAATGCCCTCTAAACCATCAACAGCTTCATCAACTTTGTAGGTATCGTTTTCTTCTGAAAGAATTTTAACCAATACGCGTCTAATGGCGGCTTCATCTTCAATAACTAATATTCTAGGCATAGTTCTATTTTTAATTCAATTATTAAATTCAATATTTATTGTGGTTTTTGAATGATATGAATATCACGTTGTGGAAAAGGAATACTCACATTGTGTTCTCTAAAGAGCCTATCGATTTCGAAACGGATATCACTTTTAGGAAATTGGGCTCTAAAACTATTATTTATAGTAAATACCAGTTTAAAATCTAAAGAACTGGCTCCAAAATCCATAAAAACAACCGAAGGTTCTGGCTCACTAAGTACCAATTCATGGGTTCTTGCTGCCTGTAGCAGTAATTTTTTAACCAACTGAACATCGCTTCCATAGGCCACGCCAACATTAACAGACTCTCTTGTTAACGTGCCATTTTGGGTCCAATTAAAAAGCATATTTTCTAAATACAAATGATTAGGTATCACAAGTACCTTATTGTCGATAGTAACCGCTCGAGTAGTTCGTAATTTAATTTCTTCAACACGACCAATTTTCCCTTCAATTTCAATAATATCTCCTACATGGACGGTTTGATCTACCAGTATAAAGATGCCAGAAATAATATCTTGAAATAAAGTTTGAAGGGCTAAACCAATACCAATTAAAAGCGCTGCTGAAGCTGCAAAAATGGCCGTTACATTAATCCCTATCGAATCGAAAACAACAAGGATAACAATTATATATATTAACCAACGCGCAAATGAAAATACTGTGGTGAATTTCACTTTATCGTCTGGCGGCATTTTTCTAGTTACAACACCTTTAATCCAACGTAAAACATAGGTTGTTACCAATAAAACCATAGCAACCAGTAACACATACTTCACTTTTAAAACAATCTCATGAGTATCACCTTCGCTCGCGTATGAAAAATCGATGATTTTAAATTCTAGAAACTCAACAATTTTAGCCCAAACACTACTTTCGGTAATGGTTTCGCTAACGGCTTCTACACTTTTTTCTATTTGATCTGCTGTATCTTGTTGCATCATTAATACTTAATCCATTTAATTAACTCCTTGTAAGTTGGCTTTTTTCCATACATCAAAATACCTACACGATAAATTTTTGAAGCAAACCAAACTGTAGTAATAAACGTAGCAATTAATAAGGTTAATGACAAAATTTGTTGCCAAAGGGGCACACCAAAAGGGATACGCATAAGCATTACTACCGGCGATGTTAACGGTATAAATGAAAACACGGTTGAAACCGTTCCGTGAGGATCCTCTATTACCGTAAAGAAACCAATATATACCGCTAATATTAAAGGCATTATAATAGGCATCATAAACTGCTGAGTATCGGTTTCGTTATCAACAGCGGCTCCAATGGCAGCATAAAGCGAGCTGTAAAATAAATAACCTCCAATAAAAAACAGAATAAAAGCTATTATTAAATTTGTTAAAGGTAAGTGATAAAAAGCATTGGCAATATTTTGTGCTTGCGAGCTTACTTCTGGATGGTCCATAGCTTGTTGCATAACTTGCTGCTGTGGTGTTTGCATTTCACCCATATCAACGCCAAAAACTAAGGAGGCCACCATGGTTAAAATACCTCCAAATATAATCCAAATAACCACTTGCGTGATGCCTGCTAAAGATGTCCCTAAAATTTTTCCCAGCATAAGTTGCATAGGTTTTACAGAGGAAATGATAACTTCAATAATGCGGCTCGTTTTCTCCTCTATAACGCTACGCATAATCATATTGCCATAAATAATAATAAACATGAACAACAAGTAACCTGCAGCACCTCCAAAAATGAGTTTGATAACACTATCTACTTTTGAAGTTTTTTCACCTTCAAAACTTTCTTGAGCGATGGTTATTTTTACTTTTGAATTGTTAATCATCTCAACATCAACCCCATTTTCCTGAAGTTTGATATTTGTTAGGCGCTTTTCAACTTTATTTTCAATTTCTGAAATTAAACTTAATGAAGGTGCTTCTTCGGAATAAAACGTAATATGTTGTGAGTCTATCGTTTTATTTTCTAACTGATGGATATGTAACAGCCCTGTACCTTCGGTTTGTAATACCAAAGCTTTTGCATCTTCAAGCGACATTCCTTGAAGAATATTATAGGTTGTATGCTCGGTGTTTTTAAATACATTTTGAACGGTTTCTGATTCGTCTAATACAGAAATGACACGAACTTTATCATTATTCAATTGAGTGAGATAGGCCACAAAGGCAATGAGTGCGATAAATATTATCGGACTCAAAAAAGTCATGATAATAAAAGATTTATTTCTAACTTTTGTTAAGTATTCGCGTTTTAAAATTAGCGGTAAGTGGTTCATAAAAAATTAGTTATTCTTTACGGTTTGAATAAAAATATCGTTAACACTAGGAATTAATTCTACAAAATGAGAAACTTCCCCTCTTGAAGTTAAATAGTTAAGTAAGTCGTTTGGTTTATCTTCCTTATCTAATTTAATATTCAATTTTAATTCGTCATCAAGGGTTTTAAATTGGGCTCTAGACACATTGAATTTATCATGCAATTCCAATCTTAGTTTTTCCTTATCTTCCGCTCGTATACCCACTTCAAAGGTATTGCTTTTATAGGCTCTTTTGATATCTACTAATTTACCGTCCAGAATTTTATTAGACTTATTTATTAAGGCGATATCATCGCAAAGCTCTTCCACAGATTCCATGCGATGGGTTGAAAAGATGACCGTTGCACCTTCTTCGCGCAAGCGTAAAATTTCATCCTTAATTAAATTGGCATTTATAGGATCAAAACCTGAAAATGGCTCATCAAAAATTAATAGTTTTGGTTGGTGTAAAACGGTCACGACAAATTGAATTTTTTGAGCCATCCCTTTAGAAAGTTCTTGGATTTTTTTGTTCCACCAATCGCCAATTTCTAGGCGCTCAAACCAATAATGAAGTCGTTTATTAGCTTCAGTTTTGCTTAAACCTTTAAGTTGTGCTAAGTATAACGCTTGCGCTCCTACTTTCATCGATTTGTACAAACCACGCTCTTCTGGCAAATACCCAATATCCTTAATATGATGTTGATTGAGTAATTCACCTCCCAAATGTACCGTTCCTTCATCTGGCATGGTTATTTGATTTACAATACGTATTAAGGTGGTTTTACCCGCACCATTTGGCCCTAATAAACCAAAAATACTGCCTTCGGGCACCGAAACAGAAACATCATTTAAGGCTCTAAAGTCTCCAAAATGCTTCGAGACCTTATTAACCTCTAATAAATTACTCATAGATATACTTTTGATGGTAAAGATATTAAATGTATAAAAGTAACCTCGTGCTTTTATAGGATTTATACGCTATTTATCGGACAAACTAGGAATTACCTACGATGATGACTTTGACAACACTGGGTCTTAATTCATTTATTTGCGAATACCTCTTAAATATGCCCAAAACCATTATAATTTTAAAACGACTATAAATTGCTGCGTGATAACCACCAATTACAAACTGGCGGAAGCAGTTCTAAAACTGCCTTTAAAATTAAGAAAAAACCGTTCGCTATAAAAACAAAACCCACCCTTAAAAAGGCGATTTCCTAGAATATGGCAAAAAATATATATCTTAGAGAAATGGAACAAGAATCAATACTTTCAATCGTCTCACGTTTTGGTACTCAGAAAGCGTGTATAGAGCACCTTGAGTCTATTCGTTGGCCTAATGGGCCTGTTTGCACTCATTGTGGAAGCATGCATATTCATAATCGAAAAAATTCAAATAGACATTTGTGCAGGGACTGTAATAGTTCTTTTAGCGTTACGGTAGACACTATAATGCACGCTTCAAAATTACCATTACCCAAATGGTTTGCAGCAATATTTTTAATTGTTAATGCTAAAAAAAGGATTTCTTCACTATAACTTGCTCGTGATATTAATGTTAACAAAAATACAGCATGGTATATGCAAAAACGCATACGAAAAGCTATGTATTCTGATTCAGATGATCTATTAAAGGGTATTGTCGAGGTAGATGAGAGCTATGTTGGAGGAAGCATGACTAATATGCGTAAGTCTTATAAAAAGGAACTCGGTATTTATCCTGGAGGAATGGAACACAAAAAGCCCGTTCTTGGGATGATGCAGCGGGAAGGGTTAGTGAAAGTTATAGTGATTGATAAGGCTGATGCAAAAACCATTAGACCATTGCTAAACAAGCACATTGATACAGCAAGCGAGGTAGTTACAGATGGTTTTGGAGCTTATAGAATGCTTCATAAGACACATGCAAAACATGTTAAGCTCAATCATTCAAAAAACATAATGTCATTAGGAAAATATAATACTTCTAGATTGGATTCTTTCTGGACAACAATCAAAAGGGCTATTGTGGGTCAGTATCACCGAGTAAGCCCTGAACATTTACAGAGCTATTTAGATGAAATCGCCTTCAAGTTCAATAATAGAGAAGAGGATTTATTTAGTCTTCTAATAACTAGAATTATTCAACAAGAACCAAGAATTGCCGTTACCTAGGAAATCGCCCCAAAGGGGGAGTGTAAAAATCTTTTTTCTATAGGCGTATCAAGGTAGTCGAATAAATCATCTAAAAAGGTATGTGTATCACTGCCGTTTTCTGAGGTGTGTTGCGCAAGGGTATTGGTAAAAATACTGTCCTGCTCAAAAATTTCTGTGTCTTCAGCAAAAAAACAAAATAACAAACGAGACAAGAAAATATTTAGATTATGAATACTTTCTTTGGAATTATAAATATTTGGATTTTCCGGCAGTATCTCATAAAGTGTGTAAACAAAAAATATCGAGGGTTGCAACCCTCGATATTTTTTGTTTAATTTTAAAATTTACACACTTATGAAGAAAGAAGATTTTCTAAACGACGATTTTTTAAAACAGTTCAAAACAGGAGACGAACTAACCTCTTTTCTAAAATCCATCCAAAAGCGAGGTATTGAAAAGATGCTAGAAGGAGAACTTGACGCTCATTTAGACTATGAGAAACATCAGCAATCCAATAATAGCAATACCCGTAACGGCTATGGATCTAAAAGGATAAAAACAGCTTTAGGAGAGACTAATATTAAAGTTCCCAGAGACCGAGAAGCTTCTTTTAACCCTATGCTGGTTCCTAAACGCACAAACATGGTTGACGGCATAGAAAACGTCATTATCAGCCTTTATGCCAAGGGTATGAGTAATTCTGATATTGAAGAGCAAATCCGAGAAGTTTACGATTTTGATGTATCTACATCTACCATATCACGTATCACAGATAAAGTTACCAATGATATTATTGCTTGGCAAAACAGACCCCTGGAGCCCGTATATTTAATTACTTGGATGGATGGTATTGTATTTAAGGTTCGGGAGAACTCTAAAGTCATTAACAAAACCATGTACATCGCCGTTGGACTCCGCAGAGATGGTAAAAAGGAAGTCTTAGGACTTTGGCTGGGTAAGAATGAATCGGCAGCCTTTTGGATGAGTGTACTAACCGATATGAAAGCCAGAGGCGTTCAGGATTTGCTTATCACGGCCACAGATAATCTTAACGGTTTCACCGACACCATTAAAAATGTTTTTCCTGAATCTAAAACCCAAATTTGCGTGGTACATCAGATTCGTAACGCTTGTCGCTATGTTGTTTGGAAAGACAAGAAGGAATTTGCAAAAGACATGAAGAATATCTATGATGCACCCACCAAAAACGCAGCAAAAGCTGCTCTAGAGGACTTTGCTCAGAAATGGGAACACAAGTACTCTTATGCTATTAAAAGCTGGAGAGAAAACTGGGATGAGCTTACTGCTTTTTATGAATTTCCTGTTGAAATTAGAAAAATCATTTACACTACCAACCTTATTGAAAACCTTAATGGAAAAATCAGAAAGTACACTAAAAACAAGCTCTCATTCCCAACAGATGAGGCTGTTATGAAGTCCACTTTTTTAGCCCTTAGAGAGGCTACCAAAAAATGGTCGATGCCTATTAGGAACTGGGGCATTATTTTAAACCAGTTTTTAACTATATTTGAAAAAAGGGTTCAACTTTAAAAAAGCTAAACCCTCGATTTATAACTTACACACTTTACGGGATAGTGTCGATTTTCCTCAATTAACAAATCGTACAACGAAGCCATTTTGTAAGACGCGTTTCTATCGGCTTCATTATCATTGCTTGCATGGTAAACCTCGCTGCCTGCTAAAGGTAAAAAGAAGTCGAAATAATTTGGGAGGTCCTTTATTTCTACATCTAAATTTTTACCTAAACGTAAGTCTTTGGCAACAATTTGTTTGTAGTCGGTAAGAATAGCAAATCTTGGTTTGTGTTTTAAGATGCGTTCTTCTTTTGTAATAGCGTCAATGCTACTTAGCAGTTTATCGGTTGCTTCTACTTTAAAGTAAATTTTCTTTTTATAAAGAACTTCTCCAGCAATCTTAGATAAATTATAATCACCTTTTTTTAATCGGGTTACCGAAGTTTTCGATATGCCATAGGCAAGCAATAAATCGAATACAAAATCTTCTTTTGAGAAGTTGTTGATTACGTTCTGAACGTTATGTTGTATTTCAGTGGATTTCAAGTGTCCTTATTTATTTGTTTTTTAGCGGTCACGTGGAACGCGCTAAATAAGATTCGTTTAAAATTCATTATTCCCTTTGCTTGTTTCATTTCGTGTTTTGATCGGTTTTGTTAGAAATCAGCAATTCCTTAATATCAACATTTAGAATCTCTGCAATCTTGTACAGATTTTCAATACTCGGTTGCCTTTTGTTTTGAGCATAGGAATGAACCATATTATAACTCTTCCCTAATTGTTCGGACAACCAAATTTGCTTAATCCCTTTTTTGTCCAAAACCTCTTTTATTCGATTCACTTTAAACTTATTTATTCAATGCACTAAGGTAGGGAAGTTTTCAAGAATACTCATTTTATGTGTATAAAAATTACCATTCTGTTCAGATACTCTGAACTAAGGAATTATCATTAACTTGGTTTGTTAACGTGGGTTATAACGATATAGAACCTAAAATAGCACAAGATATTTTATCTCGAAACCTTTGTGCAATCCCTTTTTCAATATAACTTTACAAAATATTTAAACTCAAGCGTCATCAATTCAAAAGCCAAATATTTAATTGCTGTTGTTGGACCTACGGCCATAGGAAAAACGACGTTAAGCATTAAGCTCGCGCAACATTTTCATACCGAAATCATTTCGGCCGATTCACGTCAGTTTTTCAAAGAAATGAGTATCGGAACCGCGGCTCCTACTCCCGACGAACTTGCCGCTGCACCTCATCATTTTATTCAGCATAAATCCATTCAAGAAAATTACAATGTTGGCGCTTTCGAAAAAGAGGCTTTAGGTTGTCTAGATGATTTATTCCAAAAACACGATGTTGTGATTATGGTTGGTGGCTCAGGCTTATATGTTGATGCTGTAACTAAAGGCTTGGATTATTTTCCCGAAGTCGATCCCAGTATCCGAGAAAATCTCAATAAAACACTTGAAAAAGAAGGCTTAGAAACGTTACAAAACAAACTCAAAGACTTAGATCTAAAAAGCTACAACACCATCGTGATTGACAATCCGCACCGCGTGATTAGAGCCTTAGAAATTTGTATTGGAACCAACAAACCGTATTCGTCATTTTTAAATAAAGGCAAAGAAAAAAGACACTTCAACACCATAACCGTTGGCTTAACTGCAAATCGTGAAATTATCTACGACCGTATCAATAAACGTGTGGATATTATGATGGCACAAGGTTTACTAGAAGAAGTGAAACGTTTACAAGAATATCAAAACTTAAACGCTTTAAACACGGTAGGTTACAAGGAAATATTCAATTATCTAAATGGAGAATGGCCTTTAGATTTTGCAGTTTCAGAAATCAAAAAAAATTCACGCCGCTTTGCAAAACGCCAATTGACTTGGTTTAAACGCAATGAAGAAACTTTGTGGTTTGATTATTTGGATCCTTTAGATGCAATTCTTAAAGCTATAGAAAAGACACAGGTTGAAACTCTAGAATAAACATCTATTGATGGGGCTACTCCTCCATCCCTACCGTGCTAAACTTCGCATTAACCACGATACTTTTTCCGCTATCCAGTGACCCTGTTGAAAAAGTAGAAAGGTTTTCTTTAGCCGATTTTTTAGGATGCGAAAAGCGAGATCGTGTGCCTTTATACTGGAAATGACATGCAGTTTCTGGTAGTTTTATTTTGGCATTTGAGTTTTGAAGGATCACATTAAGGCTAGAAAACTTATCACTAATATTTAAAATTTTCAAATCGCCAATATTTCCATCAATCACAGCGCTTTTCATCAAATTATCAATGGTGATTTTTGAAGAGTTTAAATTTAAAGTCAGGTGATTCACCGCATGTAATTCTGCTTTATCTACATAATTTAATTGCAAGGCGCCAGCATTCCAGTTGGCGATATTAATTGGCGAATAAGAAGCACTGATGGAAGTTAAACTCCCATCAATACCTTGTGCTTTAAGTTTGGTATAATCTAAATCTGCTTTTAAATTTTCTACATTATCGGCAAATTCAATTTCACCATATTTTACTTTCACTTTTAACTTTGAGTTTTTAGGCATTTTTATTTTAATCGTCCTTTTCACTTTGGCATCGCCGTGACTTTTAACCATGCGTTCTATTTTTCGCTGTCTATCTTCTTGCAATAAAATACGCTCTTCGGTTTGTGTGGCATGCATTCTTGCCCTTTCGGCCAATCGTCTGGCTTGCATCGCTTCCGCTCTTTTTTGCTGTGCCTCTATCCTAGCGGTTTGACTCTCCAATTGCTTGGCAAGGCGTTCGCCCCAGGCTTCCATTTTTTTCGCAAAGTCATCGCCATACTTCAGTTCAATTTTCTTTGAATATTTATCTAAATACTTATCACCTTCCTTTTTATACGCTTCGTAATCAAAACGCACATCGGTAACACCTTCAGGCAATTCTGGAAGCTCCGGAAGTTCCGGCAATTCTGGTAATTGAGGCATCTCGGGAAACCCAGGAGGCATAGGCGCATCGGGAGCTAGTGGCACTTCAACGTGAATATCTACATCTGGAATATCAGCCAATTCATATTTTAACTCCTTAATAATGGCTTCAACAGCTTCATCGTCTTCATAGGCTGTGGTATTTACCACCCAAACCTGAGGTCCGCTACCTTTTGTAATAATACGCACTTGATCTGTAGAGGCATCGACATCAATATGCCAAGCCTTTAAAGCTTTTTGTAAATCTTCAGCGCTAAGTTGATCGCCTTCAATATAAGCTTCAATTTCAACGGTATCCCTATTCCAAGTATCAAAAACAATGTTACAATGACTGGTGTTCAAATCGATTTTAACATCTTTATTGACTTTAATCGCTTGAGATACTTTGGTTAATTTTTGTTGTGCAAACAGGTTTCCTGTTAGAAACAAGCACAACATGATTACAATTCTATGTTTTATAATTCTGTTCATTTTTTGATTTTTAAATGTGTTGCTGCAAGGCATCCTTTTTAGTCTCAGCACTTTGTAAATCCTTCAGTTGACCCTTCAACCGGTACAATAGGTTTAATCGCAATTTCAAATTATCGATTAAAGCATTTATGGTCAATTCACTAGGACCTTCTTCCGTAAACTCTAAAAACAAATCTTGATAAGCTTTATCTAAAGCATCAATTTGCTCTAAATAACTATCTACCAATTCTTTGGTTTCATCGGTATAAGTCATTTTTGAGAGTTCCAAATTGATACTCGCTAAGTAATAATCTTCCACTTTTTTAAGTCCGGGAGAAATATCGCCTAAAGTCTTCGTTTCAACAGGTTTGGTATGTGCTACTTGAACAGGCACGGTATTTTCGCCACCATTGAAAAACTTAAAAAGTCCAAAAGTCAACCCCAAGAGCACCACGATACTCGCTGCTATTTTAAGTCCTAAAAACCGATTCGGCTTAGGTTGCTTCGGCAAGGCTTTGTTTAGCTTTTCTAGAAACCTGACTTGATGATTCTCAGGCATTCGTTCATTGCTAACTACATGATCTTTAAACAGGTCTTTAATATCTCGCGCCATTTTTTTTAAGTTTTAATAATTCTTGTAACTTCACTTTTCCTCTTGATAATTGTGTTCTAGAGGCCACCTGAGAAATGCCCAATATTTCGGAAATCTCTTGATGGTCGTAGCCTTCTACTAAAAAAAGCATCACAACATATTGATATTTGTCTGGTAATTTTTCTATGGCTGTTTTTACATCAGATAATGTAATCGCCTCGTCAACCAACCATTTGCTGTCTTTTTCGGTATCGACGACTTTGAGGTGCACCTCATCTAAAGCCACAAAATCGGCTTTTCTAGCTTTAATTAAATCGATACTTTTATTAACAACAATACGTTTTAACCAAGCGCCAAAAGTCACTTCTGCATTGTATTGATGAAGTTTTGTAAAGGCATTTATAAATGCTTCTTGTACAACATCTTCGGCATCGGCAGCATCTTTTAAAAACCGTTTAGCTACAATATACATACCATCGCAGTACTGGTTGTACAACTGCATTTGAGCCTTACGGTTATTTTTTTTGCACTGTTCAATAATATCAATATGAAACATGCTAATGCTACTTTGTTATTTGATTAGTTCATATTAAAGACGATAAAAAATGGGGAGTGTTGCAAAAAGCGTTTACTTTTTTTGCCGATTTATAACAAAGCTAAATAAATCTGCGTTTGCATTTTAGTAGTCATCCCAATTAATATATCTTTATACCCTAAAAGTCTATCTATGAACACCTTTTTAAAACGCGTCCTAATACTCTTATCATTGGTAGCTTTAGGATTATTTTTATATTCTGTTTTTGTTGAAAATATTTTCGCACCTCGTTTAAGTCCGAAAGACACTGTGGAATTTAAATTAAACGATTTAGAATTAGAAATTTTTTACAATAGACCTTTTAAGAAGAACCGTGAAATTTTTGGAGCCTTGGTTCCTTACAATCAAGTTTGGCGTACGGGAGCAAACGAAGCGACCACTTTTGAAACCAATGAAAACCTTGAAATTAACGGCATGCCATTACCACCAGGAAAATATACCTTATGGACGGTACCAAAAGACTCTACTTGGACCGTAATATTCAATTCTAAACAATACAAATGGGGTGTAAATGCTGAAATGCAACCTATGTGGGATCCCAATTACGATGTGATCACTACCGAAGTTCCAGTTCAAAAATTAGATAATACGGTAGAACAGTTTACCATCGCTTTTGATAATTCTACCGACAACCTCTTTTTAACCATGGCTTGGGATGATGTAAAAATCGCCTTGCCATTGAAATAGAGTATTCTTCCCACAGAAAAAAATGTTACTTTTAGACAAACTATTGGCGTGTCTAAACCTAAAAAAACATCCATTCAAGAAAATGAAGGGGTTTCAATTTCTGAAATCACAAACCCCGAGGCCATAGAGCGCTTTAAATCCAGACGCAACAAAACCATTGATGTTGATGATTTAATTTCGAGTCTTCTTAACAAAAACATATCAGCCCTTAGTCGTGCCATTACCATCGTTGAAAGCGAACATCCAAAACATACAGCTCAGGCAAGTGCCATTACAAAAGCCTGTTTGCCCAAGGCTAATAAATCGATCCGAATTGGTATTACTGGCGTTCCTGGCGTAGGGAAAAGCACGTTTATTGAAGCTTTTGGCCATCACTTAAGTCGGCAGGGTAAACGCATTGCTGTACTCGCCATAGACCCCAGTAGCAGCATTACTAAAGGCAGTATTTTAGGAGATAAAACCCGCATGGAGGATTTAGTAAAAAATAAAAATGTTTTTATTAGACCGTCTGCTTCGGGCAACTCATTAGGTGGTGTAGCAAGAAAAACCCGGGAGTCTATTGTTTTGTGTGAAGCCGCTGGTTTTGATGTGGTAATTATTGAAACCGTAGGAGTGGGACAAAGTGAAACTACCGTGCATAGTATGGTCGATTTCTTTTTATTACTGAAACTTCCAGGGGCTGGTGATGAGCTGCAAGGCATAAAACGAGGCATCATTGAAATGGCCGATGCCATAGCCATTAATAAGGCCGATGGTGACAACCTCAAAAAAGCTAAAGTAGCGCAAACCGATTTTAAAAATGCGCTACACCTCTACCCCAATAATAAATCGGAATGGCAACCCCAAGTTAGTCTTTGTAGTGCTTTGAATAAAGTAGGTATTGATGCGATTTGGCAGCAGGTTTTAGACTATGTTCAAATCACTTCAGCTAACCATTACTTCAATGAAAAGCGCCATGAACAAAATAAGTATTGGCTCATTCAAACGATTGAATCTCAATTAAAAGCAGATTTCTTCAATAAACCAGAAATAAAAGCGGCTTTGAAAGAACAGTTGCAACTTCTCGACCTTAATAAAACAACGCCTTTTGCAGCTGCAGAATATCTTTTGAAACTAAAGCATTAATCTCTAGCATAGCGCTTAAGCAAAAACTGTGCTATGACATAAAACAAAGTACCTCCAAAACCCCCAAAGGTTAATCCGCATAACAAGTCTAAAGGATAATGCACGCCAACATAAATTCTACTATAGGCTACAATAAAACTCCAAACTATTAGAATGCCTATCAAATATTTGTAATAAGGTTTTAACATTAACCCGGCAAAAATAGCGGCTGCCATAGAGTTTGAGGCATGGCCAGAGAAAAATCCATATTTACCACACCGAACGGCAATAAAACGCACCTGATCGGCAATACTAGGTTCTCTACAAGGACGCAAACGCTCAAAGCCACGTTTAAACACATTGGTTATTTGATCTGTAAAAGTGATCATTAAAGCAATAACAACAACGAGAATTAATAATGATTTTAAACCCAGTTTTTTATAAATCAAATACAATAAAATGGCATACAGCGGAATAAACGTAAGTTCGTCTGTAATGAGTAACCAGAGCTGATCCCAGGTTTCAGACCCTAAATTGTTTAGATATAAGAAAAGCTCGGTGTCGTACTTTAGTAATTCGTCAATCGTCATAAAATGTTATTCTTCGTATTTAGCGACTTCACTATCATAAAAATCGGTGGCCAATTTAATGGCTAACTCGGTTTCACTGGCCAATTCTTTTTGGTCTTCAACATCAAAATCTTCAAACCATTCCACTTCATCATTTTCAAGATTTATAATGAAACGCGGAAATTCGGTATGAATAACATAGATCGCATCAGGAAATTCGGTATTATCACCTAGAATAAATTTTGGAAGACTCATTTTTTATGATTTGTTGTTTGACAAAATTAACCTTTTCGTTAAATAATTAAACCTTATATACAATAAAATCGCAGCGGTGGTTAATCCGGCAAGAAGTCCGATCCAAATTCCAAAACTCCCATAAGCCTCTTCTTTACCTAAAAACCAACTTATAGGGAACCCTACCAACCAATAGGAAATAAAAGTTATTAGTGTTGGAATTTTCACATCCTGCAACCCACGTAAAGCCCCTAATACAAGCACTTGAATACTGTCGCTAATTTGAAATATGGCTGCTGCAATTAATAATTTGGAAGCAATACCAACCACCTCTTTATTATCGGCCAGGTTTTTAGCATCGTCAAAATCGACATATATTTTAGGCAGATACTCATGAAATACAGAGAAAAATAAAGCAAATAAAACGGCTAACAGCGTCCCCATTAGAAACAATGAAAAGGCAATGCGACGCAGTTCAAAATAAGCTTTTAATCCCTTTTGATTTCCAACTCGAATCATAGCCGCTACACTCAAACCGGTAGCCACCATAAAGGTCATCGAACTTAAGTTTAAAGCAATTTGATTGGCTGCCTGGGGGTTTTTCCCTAGTAATCCGCTTAACCAAATGGCTGCCGTAAAAATAGCTACTTCAAAAAACATTTGCATGGCACTAGGAGAACCTAGATGCAGCAGCTTTTTAATCATTAATTTATCTAGTACAAAAAACTTGATATTTGTAACAAAGGCTTTCGATTTTTCTTTTCCTTTAAGTAAGTACCAGATGTACCATACCATAAGAATTCGAGACACTAAAGTTCCGTAGGCCGCTCCAACAATTCCCAACTCCGGAAAGCCAAACTTTCCAAAAATTAAGACATAATTTAATACAATATTAACCACATTGCCCACTAAGGTCGCATACATGGGGTATCGTGTCATGGACATCCCATCGCTAAATTGTTTAAACCCTTGAAATATCACCAAGGGAATTAAAGACACGGCCACCAAATCCAAATATGGAATGGCTAGCTCGACCACCTCTACAGGTTGCTTCATGAAGTACATGAGGGGTTTAGCGAAATAAACGATAAAAAAAAGGATAACACCAATAACTGTACATAAAAACAAGCCATTTTTAAAGGCCGATTTCCCTTCTTTAAAATTGTTCGCGGCATCCGATTCTGCAACCACAGGCGTTATTGCTGTTGAAAATCCGATTCCCAAAGACATGGCAATAAACATAAAACTATTCCCTAAAGAAACGGCTGCTAATTCGGCTGTACCCAATTGCCCTACCATGATATTATCTACAAAACTCACAAAGGTATGACCAAGCATCCCCAACATCACTGGAGAGGCAAGTTGCCAATTATATTTAAACTCTTTGGTGTACTGCGATAAATTCATATTGCAAAAGTAGCCCTATTTTATGGTAAAAAAGTGGCCATAAAACAAAAAAATACCGAAGGCTTTCACCCTCGATATTTTCATCATCACCCTAAAAAGATTCTATTAAAATCTCCGAAATAAAAAATTAATCACGACTAACAATTAATGTTTTTGAAAAAGTTGTTTGATTTCCTACAATATGAATTAAATACACTCCAGAAGGAATATGACTAATATTTATTGTTCCGCTAGCTTCTAGCTTCCCTATAAATCTACCTGTGAAGTCATAAAGTGAAATTTTTTCGTAACCCTTTAGGTTTGTAATATTTAACACATCTGAGGCTGGGTTCGGGTAAAATCTAATCGCTTTATTCTGAACCTCATCCACTGATAATGATCCGCCGCAAGGCATACCTATTGCATAATCACTAGGTACTTTGATAAGTTCAATTTTATCTAAATTCCATTGCCACACATCAGATCCTGAAGCCGTTACTTTAAAAGTTTGGGTTCCGGCGTTAACCTGTAGAGGAGCACATGCGATATGTGTTCCTGGGGTTGTCCATGCACCAGTAGTTTCAAAAGTGTCGGTTGAAAAATCGATACCATTTATAGTTCCCGTAATTTCAGTATTACTTCCTGGAGTTGCATAATGGTAAGTCACTTGATAAAATCCTGATTCAGGAATATTAACCTGGTACTCTGCCCAATCTCCCGAGTTTCCGTAATCAATCCAATCGCCATTTACTCTAAACCCTAAGCCTGGACCTCCCCAAGAGCTATCATCTTCTGTACCGCTTGTAGAGGTTAAATCTTCAGCTTCAATAATTAAACTGCTGCTAGGATCAACAAAAGTAATGACACTTGCATCCTGTAAACCACCATCCACGGCCGTAGCAGTAATGGTAACTGTTCCACTTGTAATGGCTGTAACTAGTCCGTTAGCATCAACGGTAGCGATATTAGCATTAGAAGTCGTCCAATTAACGGTTTTATTACTAGCATCTGCTGGTAAAACCGTTGCAGATAATTGAATAGCATCCGACGTAACCGCATAAGCAGAACTTGGAGAAACCGTTATACTGCTTATCGTTGTAGGCTGATTAATCGTTATGTCATTATCACATGTCGCTATGATTGTGGTTCCATTTGTCAATTCCGCACGTAATTTATAGCCCGTACCTGGTGCTGGTGCATTGGCTAAGGTGAAAGACACTGGAACCGTTTCTAAGCCTTGAGCATTTAAATTTATGGTGTTACTCGCTAAAACATCGGCACCTTTAACTAATGCTATATATAACTCACGAGCTCCATCGATATTAACGTTTGCCGTAAAGTCGATATTAGTAGTGGCATCAAAATTAGTTGGTAACGCATCACAGAAAATGGTTTCTTGTCCTGCAATACCAACGGTAACAACAATGTCATCTTTAATAGTAGTTCCTTTTACAGTCGCTGTAATTGTTGCTGTTTCACCTACTTTTTTACCAATAATGGTTCCGTTAGAAACAATTTCCACAACACTATCATCGGAAGTTGTCCACTCCACTTCTGGTGCCACGGTAGGTGTCGGTGTAAATTCTATATTCAAATCGGTATTTGTATAATGCGCTACGGTTAGGGCATCACCTTCAATTATAGACATAGCTGTTACCGATGAAGCTTGATAAGGCATAGCATTAATAGTGATGGTAGCCGCAATCGAGTTATCAGCCGTACTTGTAGCAGTAATTACTGTGCTTCCTGAATCGGCAACTGCTGTTACCACGCCATTTTCATCTACAGTAGCCACAGCTTCGTTAGAAGAGGTCCAAGTTAAACCTTTATCTGAAGCATCTTCAGGCGTAAAAATTGGTGCTAACCCTAAAGTTTCTCCATTCATAACATCTTCAGTAGCTGAATTAAAAGCAAGCCCAGTAATCGTAGATCCGCCATTTGTTCTACCCGGATCGGTAGTCATATCGAAAACCTGAATCATTAAAGTTGTAAACTCAGCCGCTTGATATCTTTCAAAAGTTACCGTGTTATTGCCATCTTGTAGATACTCAATTGGACATTCTAATTCTAAAACACCAAACCAAGCCCCTTTAAAGTTTCCTAATCCATATCCACGTGTATTGGCAATAAAATTATCGGCTTGTACAATAACGTCATTTCCGTTTACGGTAAGTTTTTTAATTTTCATACCAGGATTTCCATCGTTAGGATTTGGAAAAAATCCTCCAACTCTAATAATGGCTTCCCCATGTGTTGGTTTTACTACACCAGAAACCGTTGCTGTTATACTTGGGGTAGACGCTGTATGACACAATTGTGTACCACGATCGTTTTTCGCATTTCCAGCTAATGGCGCACTCATGTACTTTGTTTCTTCCGATTCTTGATCGATAACCACATTATTTGTAAAGGTATAATCTAAAACTATAGTAGAGTTTGGTTTTAGTGTCACTTGAGCCGGTGCGGCAGTCATATTGGCAACCGTATATTGCGTGTAACCCGCATCACCTTTGAAAATATGACGTAGCTCTACGTTTTCAATGTTATTACCCGCTAAACCAAACGTGTTTAAGTTTATCGATTTATTATCATCTATGGCGTTATTTAAAATCACATAAACGTGTTTGCCATTTACATAGGCATCTACCTGTACATCAATATCACTCGCTTTAGTATCAATACGTGTACCTTCAACATCTTTCCATAATTCAAAAAAGTGAATAATACCACTCCATTCCCAACCACCAGTAGGTTCGTTCATGGTCCAAGTACTAGGGTCTCCCGTCCAAGATCCTTTAGGCTCCATAAGTGTTGCTCCGTCATAACGTACCACATTATTACCTTCAAAAAAAGCGCCCCAAGTTGCTTTTACAGGCGCAAAAGGCATGCTATAAACCACATGCGAAGGACGCTCTAAAAATTGCATCATCATTTGGTTAAAAGGTTTAATGTATAGCCAGTCGCGTTTTCCATCGCGCCACGCTGGTTTGTTTATCATTCCTGAGTTAACAGTACCAAATTCAGACATGACGATATCCTTTTTTTGTCCAAATAATTCATTATCATACCATTCAAATAAATCTAACATAGCCTCTACATGACCTCCAGAACGTGTATTGGCTTTGTCTCTTTGTGGATCTTCCTGCGGCCAATCATATAAGTGTACACCGTAAAAATCCATATCGGCACCTGTATAATCAATAAAGCCTTGGTACATATAATCCCATTGCCACCAATCTTTAGTTCTGTTTTCCCAAGCTTTTGGCCAAACGGCTTTACCTACTCCAGGGTTAGGAATGCCGCTTCCTATACCCGATAGCATGTTGTCGTACAATAAATTAGCCTCTGCACTAGAATTATCGTACCAAAATTGACCATCGGTTCTACTTGGAATACCATCTTGTTTGTAAAAATCGAGTTGCCCTAAACACATACCTCCAATTTTAGGAGCGTTAGCACCTAATTTTGCACGGACTTCCTGAGCGACAAGTTTGTGATATTCCCAGTTTTTCTCCATACTGGAAACAATCATACCAAATGATGGATTCATGTAATTCATATCGGGCTCATTATAAATTTCCCAATAGGTTGGCATTTCTTCACCAATTTGTCCAGGAGTTTCGGCATAATAATTTGCCAAATATTTAGCTACCCAGTCTGCCGCTGCATCGGTATCTTTTACAAACCAGCCGCCTGCACCTTTACCAAAACCGGGATGCCATGATAAATTAGGATACATAGGTGTGTGGTCGTTAACCCCCATAATCATATGAGATTTACCTTCGTATTGATGACGATTGGCAAAGTCTTCAGATTCGTACCATTTTTTTAAACCATTTCCATGTACAGCCATCTGCTCTTCATTCGCCCAACCAGGTTTATTGGGGTCTTCTTCCACATAGTGCATTTTCCAGGTTGCAGAACCTGTTTCGCGACCAAAGTAAACGTCTAGGTCGTTAATTAAGTAGTTTAGTTTGTCTTCATGACCTGTCCAGTCACCTTCGGGTAAGGAAGAGTGAATCGTCATACGTCGTTCACGTCCGAATCGCGATTCTCCATCAACGGAGTGTTTCATGTTAAGATTGACATCGACATCAACCTGTGCAAATAGGCTCATTCCAATTAAGGTAAAAGTTGAGGCTAGTGCACTTTTTCTAGTAAAAAGTTGCATAAATAGTTCTGAGTTTTAGTTTTAGTTATTGTTGGTTTTATTATCGAATACAAAAATTAACACACATTTAATTAGCAATTCATTAGCATTACATATGTATTTTTAAAATATTCGTAATTGGATAGTTGCAATATATAAACACAGTTACTTGAAGAAACAAAACTGCACTAAAAACCAACTAGACATAAACTAAACAAGCACATAAACCACCTAAAATCAACAACTTACAAGCTGTTCAACTATAGTTAAACTATGATAATTGAGTAAAAATCTAGAAAAAAGGGTGTAAAAACTGTATCGTACAGGAAAAACAAAATCCTAATTTGAAAGAAAAAACACCTAAAAAGTAATTCTCATGACATATTACATAACATTTTCAGGACTACATTTAGGGATTATATCAAAGAAAATGAGCATATTAGGCAACCAAAATAGAAGTTGTTATAACAAACTTCGCAAAGTATTTCATTCCACTTAAAAATTATGAAAATGGCAACGGTATTCCATTTAGGAAGCTAAATTAATTTTGATTAAAAAAGATTAGGCAGTTCCTTTTTTGCCAATTCATATTCGGCTATAATGTTAGCGACTATTTCAGAAACAGGCTTGACATCATGAATAAGTCCAGAAATTTGTCCGATTTCCAATTCGCCCTCCACTAAATCACCTTCAAACATGCCTTTTTTAGCACGCCCCCTTCCGAGTAAGGCTTTCAAATCATCAACAGATGGAGACAATTTATATAAATCTTGAACCTGATTATAAAATTGATTTTTAATGAGTCTCACGGGAGCCAGTTCTTTAAGGGTTAATTGTGTATCGCCTTCCTTGGCATCAACTACCGCTTGTTTAAAGGCTTTATGGGCTGAACTTTCTTCACTAGCCACAAAACGACTGCCGATTTGCACGCCATCGGCACCTAAAATCATGGTAGCCAACATGGCGCTTCCTGTAGCAATACCACCTGCAGCTATTAATGGAATGTTTAATTGTTCTTTAACCATAGGAATAAGGGTTAGCGTGGTGGTTTCATCCCTTCCGTTGTGGCCCCCAGCTTCAAAACCTTCTGCAACAACAGCATCAACACCGGCTTCTTGAGCTTTAAGTGCAAATTTTACGCTACTAACTACATGTACCACGGTAATGCCACGTTCTTGTAACCAGGCGGTCCATGTTTTAGGATTACCAGCCGAGGTAAAAACAATTTTCACACCTTCATCAACAATAATATTCATAATTTCTTGAATATTCGGATATAGCATCGGTACGTTGACACCAAAAGGTTTGTTAGTCGCTTTTTTACATTTCTGAATGTGCTCGCGTAGCACTTCTGGATACATAGACCCCGCCCCAAGCAGACCTAAAATGCCAGAATTACTAGCCGCTGAAGCTAAGCGCCAGCCGCTATTCCATACCATTCCTGCTTGAACGATTGGATATTTTATATTGAATAATTGTGTAATCCGATTGGTCATATTTTTTAACTTAAGCAATAACACCAGAACCTACAAGTTCATCCTCTAAATACCAAGCCACAAATTGCCCTTCGGTAATGGCCGACTGAAAGTTTTCAAAAGATACGTATAGCCCAGTATCCACTTTATGAAGTGTTGCGTTTTCAAGCGCTTGTCGGTAACGGATTCTGGCTTTAACTGCAAGCGTCTCGCCTGTTTGTAAAGCCAAATCTTCACGCACCCAATGCAATTCATCGTTGCTAACAAACAATGCTTTTTTATACAGGCCTGGATGTTCCTTCCCTTGCCCGGTATAAATCACATTTTCTTCAACATCGGTATCAATAACAAAAAGCGGTTCTACTGTACCACCTACGCCCAATCCTTTGCGCTGCCCTTTTGTAAAATAATGAGCCCCTTGATGTTTACCTACAATTTTACCTAGGTCTTTTTTATATTCGATTTTACGGGATAAGAAGGCTAATTTTTCCTCTTCAGAATTAAAATCTGGTGTATTAACCTGATATAAACTTTGATCACTCGAAATTTCAACTATGACACCTTCTTTAGGTTTAAGTTGTTGCTGAAGGAAATCTGGAAGCTTTACTTTTCCAATAAAACAAAGACCTTGAGAATCTTTTTTATCGGCAGTAACCAGGTCTAACTTTGTTGCAATTTCACGCACCTGAGGCTTAGTTAATTCGCCTATGGGGAAAAGTGATTTCGCTAATTGTTCTTGGGAGAGCTGACATAAAAAGTAAGACTGATCTTTATTCCCATCCACTCCTGCTAATAATTGGTAAATATCCTTACCTTCTTTATGAATGGTTCCCTTTCTACAATAATGCCCTGTAGCCACATAATCAGCTCCTAGATCGAGGGCTATTTTCATAAAAACATCAAACTTAATTTCACGGTTACAAAGCACATCGGGATTTGGTGTACGACCTCTTTCATATTCATGAAACATATAGTCTACAATGCGCTCTTTATATTGTTCGCTTAAATCGACCGTTTGAAACGGAATACCCAATTTTTCAGCAACTAACATCGCATCATTGCTATCATCTAACCAAGGACATTCATTAGAAATGGTTACCGAATCGTCGTGCCAGTTTTTCATAAACAAACCAATAACCTCATAACCTTGCTCCTTTAATAAGTAAGCAGCAACGCTAGAATCTACACCTCCTGAAAGTCCAATAATAACTCGTTTCATTCTTAGAAAAAATTAGGGCACAAAGATACATATAATTAAAAGATGTTTTTTACTTAGACTTTACACCAAACATAACAAACACCGATTATTTTTAACGTTTTAACAAAAAAATTATAAAAAATTTTGTGAATTCATATATTTATTAATATATTTATAGGAAATCAGTAAGAAAAATCAAAGCACCTCAAATGAAATTAATTCATTTTAGGTAGGAAAATAAAACGTTTTTCATTACATTTAGAATACCGATTTGAATTATACGTTCTAATTACAAAAATGAAACACAAAAAACGCTCCTAAAAATTAAGGAAGCGTTTATAAAAATATCTCAATAGATAAGAAACACCTTCTATTTAAAAAGAAAAGTTAGTTTAGTTAGTTTTGGTTTGTTAGTTTGTAGACAATATTTCATTCTTTCCTTCCTGCAATAGTTGTCTATAAAAAAAGAGCTCCTTAAAAGTCTAAGGAGTTTTTTTTGTGCGTTTAGGTACATAGGAAAAATTCTTTTCATCAGTTAATTTTCCATTTCTATAGAATTTCCAAATACCTTCTTTTTTTCCTCTTTTAAAAACACCTTCCGATACCAATTGGCCTTTAGTATCATACGATTTATACGGTCCATGGAACTCACCATTTTCATAATGACTTTCAGATAGGACAACACCCTTTTCTGTATACGAATAGGCCTTACCTTCTAATTTCCCATTAACATAATTCTTTCTTTCAGCAACTTTACCATTAGGGAAATACACCAAACGCTCGCCAACTAATTCCCCAGTACTATCATAAGTTTCTAAGGTTAGTATTTTATCAGAATGTTTTTGATAGTATTTCCAAGTTCCAATATGCGCCTTACCGTTCATTTGACCTTCACTAATCACTTTGCCGTTTGAAGTCAAAAACTTAACATCGGCAATACCCGTTTTTTCATCAAACAATTTAGTAGCACTTAAAATCGCTTTGTTTTTATAATTCGTGTAAAATTTAAATAAACCGGTCTCTTTCCCATGATTAAATGCGCCTTCATATCTTACTATGTTGGTATTGTCAAAATTCTTTTTCCAAATGCCATGACGCTTACCATTGGCATCGAACTGATTAATGTCTTGCGACCACATAAAACTGCTCACGAAAAACACGAAGCATACACTAAATATCTTTTTCATTTTTATCTTTTTTATCGCTTTCTCGGAATTACAATTGTAAATATTTCAACTCTTGTATTATTCAATTAACACATATCTAAAACGTGGTATTGCTAACTTTCTTGTACAAAAAAGGCTTTCTATAAAGTTGTATATTTCCAGAAATCAAACTTAGCTTATCATATTTTCAAAGGATAAAAATCCAACTGAGTACATATGATCTGCCTAATAGAATCGGAACAACCTTTAGAGAGCCTCTTTAAGTTATTGATATATTATTTACGCTTTTGCTGCGCCTTTTGTTGTTGCTCAGCTTGCTCCATCATTTCCGCCATTTTCTTTTGGAAACGATTTTGTTTTTTAGGTTTCTTTTTATTCTCCTGAATTTGAGCATGAATTTTATCTTCATCCAAAATAAAGTTCTTAATCACTAAAATGATTCCGATACTAATTAAGTTTGAAATAAAGTAATATAAACTTAAACCAGAAGCATAGTTATTAAAGAAAAACAACATCATTATAGGTGAGAAATACATCATGTATTTCATCATTTTAGCCATATCAGGCATGCCTTCTTGTTGTGGCTGTGATTGCATATTTTGTCCTGTTGTTAATCGCATATAGAAGAAAATAGCAATAGAAGCTAAAATTGGAAATAAACTTACGTGGCTTCCATAAAACGGAATGTTAAACGGTAACTCTGCAATAGTATCATACGATGATAAATCGTCTACCCAAAGAAATGGCTTTTGCCTTAAGTCGAATGCCGAAGGGAAAAACTGAAACAAAGCATAGAACACGGGCAATTGTACTAAAGCTGGTAAACAACCAGCCATCGGACTAGCGCCTGCTTTGGTTTGCAAAGCCATAGTTTCTTGCTGCGCCTTCATTTTGTTATTCTTGTGCTTTTCACGGATTTCATCCAATTCAGGTTTTAAAATCTTCATTTTGGCCTGAGACAAGAATTGTTTGTATTGCACAAAAGACAATAATATTTTCACCATAATGGTCATCACCACAATAGCAATTCCGTAAGGCATAAATCCGCCAAGGAAACTAAATAATGGCATGAAAATATAACGGTTTATCCAACCAAAGATTCCCCAACCAAAAGGTACAAGCTCATCAAGGTTTCTATCGTAAGCATTTAATATGTCAAAATCGTTCGGACCAAAATACCAATCCATTGATTCGTTAATCTCGCCACCTTGTAACGCTAAAGGCATTTTAGCAGCAAATGCTTTCGTATAAACGGTATCAATCGTTTCGTCGTCTACTAAGTTTTCCGAATTAATATTCGCCGTTTTGAAAGCTTTATCGGTTAACAATACTGAAGAAAAGAAATGCTGTTTAAAGCCTATCCAAGTAACATCATCTAAATCTTTATCGGCATCTCTGGCACCTGTATAGTTATCTTTTCCGCCTTCATATTCGTAATGAATATCGGTATATCTATTTTCATAAGAAATACTCTTGGCGTGACGGTACCCCTTAAGTTTCCAATCTAAATTAATCTGTGATCCACTATTGATAACATCTCCTAAGCCTTGAGATCGCACGGCGAAATCAATCATATAGTCACCCTCTTTAATCTCGTAACGGTATTCTAAAAATTTAGATTCCGACACCTTAAGTTTCATAGAAACGACAGTAACATCACCATTTTTAGTCACTTCTGGCACAAACGGTAAATCCTTAGTATTTAGAATTCGGCTATCTGTAGTTCCAAAATTAATATTGAATGAAGCGTTTTTATCTTGGATAAGATAAATAGGAATTGAATCGTAATTTACAAACTCTTTTAGTTGTACTTCAGACAGATATCCTCCTTTACTACTAAATTTAAGTTTAAACAAATCACTTTCAACGACAGTTTCATCGCCGTTAGATTGCATTGCAGAATAAGCAAAAGCACCTAATTTATTTTTTAATTCAACTTGCTTTAAAGAATCTATCCCGGAACCTGTATTGTAATCTGTTGCCGTTGTTGCTACGGTTTCTTGATCGGCATTTTCCTTTTGTTCGGCTGCAATTTGCTCTTGTTTAGCTTTTTCTTGTGCTTCAAGTTCTTCAGGTGTTGGCTGGTTTTGCCACAGCATGTAGGCTAAAATTCCGAAAATAAGTACAAATCCTATAATCGAATTAAGGTCTAATTTTTTTTCTTCCATATTTAAATTGCTGTCATTTTAGTGAATCAATCTTTTTTGAGAACGGTTTCGTTTTTGAAAATGACAAAGTATTTGTTTTAAACTCTTATTGGTTAAGCAATAAACTAACCAAATTTATTTTTTTGCCATACTGGCACTTTTTTTCCCTCTACTATTGGTTAATGCTGCTTTAACGAACGCCACAAATAATGGGTGCGGATTAGCAACCGTACTTTTATATTCTGGATGGTATTGCACACCAACAAACCAAGGGTGTTCTGGAATTTCAACAATTTCTACCAAGCCGGTATCTGGATTTAAACCCGTAGCAATCATACCCGCTGCTTCCATTTGATCTTTATAGTTGCCATTAAACTCATAGCGGTGTCTGTGACGTTCGCTTATTGTTTGAGTTTTGTAAATATCATGAACCACAGATCCTAATTTTAAGTCGCAAGCCCAAGCCCCTAAACGCATGGTACCACCCTTATCGGTAATGTTTTTTTGATCTTCCATAAGATCAATTACTGCATGTTTGGTGTTGGCATTCATTTCAGAAGATGCGGCATCTTTAATACCTAGTACATTTCTAGCAAATTCGATAACAGCCATTTGCATTCCTAAACATATTCCTAAAAATGGCACATTATTTTCTCGTACATATTGTACGGCATCAATTTTACCATCAATACCACGCTCACCAAATCCTGGAGCAACCAAAACGCCATCTAAGTGTCCTAGTTTTAATTTAGCATTGTCTTTATTAATATACTCTGAATGAACCGATTCTACATTCACTTTAACTTCATTCTCTGCACCAGCATGAATAAAGGCTTCTAAAATAGATTTATAAGAATCTTGTAACTCGACATATTTTCCAATTAATCCAATAGTAATTTCAGATTTCGGATTTTTATGACGGTGTACAAACTGGTTCCATCTATCAATATCTGGAACATCACTTTTAAGCGCTAATTTTTCAAGAACTACTTTATCCAAACCTTCTTCTAACATTAAGTTTGGCACATCGTAAATGGTAGAAGCATCAATAGATTGAATAACCGCATTCTCTTTGACATTACAGAATAAGGCCAATTTACGACGTAAGTCTTTTGGTAAATTGTGCTCTGTTCTACACACTAAAATATCGGCCTGTACCCCACTTTCCATTAAGGTTTTAACACTGTGTTGGGTTGGCTTAGTTTTTAATTCGCCAGCAGCCGATAAGAATGGCACTAACGTTAAATGAATAACGATACCGTTATCTTCACCTAGGTCCCAACGTAACTGACGAACAGCCTCGATGTATGGTAAGGATTCAATATCACCAACAGTACCTCCAATTTCAGTAATTACGATATCATAATCGCCAGAATTACCTAAAATTTGGATACGTTCTTTTATTTCATCTGTAATATGGGGAACAACCTGAACTGTTTTCCCTAAAAACTCGCCACGACGTTCTTTTTCAATGACACTTTGGTAGATTCTACCAGTGGTCACGTTGTTTGCTTGACTGGTATTACGATTTAAAAAACGCTCATAATGCCCTAAATCTAAGTCAGTTTCTGCGCCATCTTCGGTCACATAACATTCGCCATGTTCATACGGATTTAAAGTTCCAGGATCGACATTAATATAAGGATCTAATTTTTGAATGGTTACTCGGTAACCTTGAGCTTGTAATAATTTAGCAAGAGATGCTGCTATAATTCCTTTACCTAAGGATGATGTAACTCCACCGGTTACAAAGATGTATTTCGTAGTACTTGTCATGTTGCGCTTTTAAACGCAGGCAAATTTACGAAATTTAAATAGTTATTTGAGCGCTAATAACAAACATTATTTAAACACCCCAATTATCAACTCAAAATACTACATATCAACAAATTGAAAACAAATAGCTCATCTTAATTATTTCCTCGCTTTTATAACAAAAAAACGCAGTGATTAATTTGCACTAAAATTCTTGCTAAAAAATAATAAGTCACAAACTAAAATGCTTTCAAATTTTGAAACTACAACTTTTTCGCTATAATAATGGTATACGTTTCTGAAGTTTTGTTGGAGGTGTTATATGGAAATTTTATGTCTTCTAAAACACGATATCCGATATCCTGTAATTTTGTTTCAATAGTTTTTAAGCGATGGTAGTAAAAAAATACTCTACCAGTATTTCCAGATTTAAATTTAGAATCATCAAGTTTCCTTCTACAAAACTTAAATATAAAACTCCTTAGTTATGCAATAAGGTGCTTGTATTAGAAATTAGTACCTGCATTCTTCTTCGGAAAGATATGGCAAACAAAAACCACAAATAATACCGTGATATTTATGTGTTAATTCGCCAATTAAACGAATATCCATGGTTATAAATTGGGCCATAGGATTGTTCTTTTCTGCCAAAGCAATCATATTAGGAGCAATATCGACACCTAAAACCTCGTAAGTAGGGTGTTTTTTTAAAAGGTACTGCGTTATATTTCCAGGGCCACAACCAACATCCATAATTTTTGCTCTCGGGCTAGAAATACGTGTGCAAAAATAATCGTAGGAAGCATTATAGAGTTCTTCTTTCATAAACTTAGCTTCATACAATTGGGCCATTTTATCCCATGTAGCAAAAGTTTCGCTGTTCCCTTTCATTATTGTTTTTTCTTTTTTTCTTCAATAAAATAGGTGTAAAACCACATGATGGTAAAGGTTGGCATAATATCTGTCCCGGGTAAAACTTCCTCAACAAAAGCCACGACACCAGCTATTTTTCCAACTTTTCCTTTGTACATTTTAGTCATTATCCACCCAGAAATTGGCGCCCAAACGATATCTGATAACTCCCCTAGTCCTGGAAAAAAATAGGATAAGCAACCTATAGCATCACAAATAATGCTTAAAACTAATTTTTTGTATTTATTCATTGTAGGATTTTAGGTAAAACTCTTTCAAAAAACACAGCAAATTTATTTTCCAATCAGTTTTAAAAACTCATTTCTGGTTTCAATTTTTTGAAACTGCCCCCGAAACCCAGAAGTTGTCGTTACCGAATTTTGTTTCTGTACCCCACGCATCATCATACACATATGAGAGGCTTCAATAACTACAGCGACGCCTTGAGGTTTTAAGGTATCATTAATACAATCCAAAATTTGCTTAGTTAAACGTTCTTGAACTTGTAAACGTCTAGCAAAAACATCAACAACGCGAGGCAATTTACTTAAACCAACAATATGTCCGTTTGGTATATACGCAATATGGGCTTTTCCAAAAAAGGGTAATATATGATGCTCGCAAAGCGAATATAACTCGATATCTTTAACAATAACCATTTCGTTATAGGACTCTTCAAACATCGCTCCTTTTAAAATTTCAACAGGATCTTGATCGTAGCCTTGAGTTAAAAACTGCATGGCTTTTGCCGCGCGTTCGGGAGTTTTCACTAAACCTTCACGCTGGGTATCTTCCCCTAAATCTTCTATAATATGTTTATATTGATTGGTAATTCCATCGGTGGTTTCATCACTATATTCTTCAAAACTTTTATATGGCATAAAATGTTTGTTAATTGTTAAGCTTTATTTTTAATTGAACATGTAAACCATGGACTTACCTAGAAAATATCCAACCAGGCAAATCGTAGAAAGTACAATAATAATAGTCAACATTTGCTTCATTGATCTATTTGTATCTTTTCTTAAGGCAATAATTCCAAGAATTACTATTATTCCATTAAAAATAGGTAAAAAAATTTCCATATTTAGATTTTTATATTTTTCCTTATTGTTTAATTATCGAACTTCGAGTGCTAGAATAGCTATTCAATAAAAATATAATTAAAAGTAGATATAACAAAAAAAGAAACTTAATTGTTCATAACGCTTTAAAGTAGTAAATTCACCCCTGTTATTTACTATAGATGATTCAAGCAAAAAACATTCATAAATTTTACGGCGATTTACAAGTTTTAAAAGGTGTCGATATTCATATTAAAAAAGGGGAAGTCGTTTCTATTGTAGGGGCTTCTGGGGCAGGAAAAACGACTTTATTACAAATTCTAGGGACTTTAGACAAAGCTTCGTCCAGAACACCCTATCAATTGATAATTAATAAGAAGAAAATTAATAACCTAAAAGATAAAGCCTTAGCTAAATTTAGAAATGAACACATCGGATTTATTTTTCAGTTTCATCAATTACTTCCAGAATTTACAGCTTTAGAAAACGTATGCTTACCAGCGTTTATAAAAGGCACGAATAAAGCTGAAGCTGAAAAACGCGGTAAAGAGTTGCTCGATTTCTTAGGATTATCGCACCGCTACGACCATAAACCTAACGAACTTTCGGGAGGTGAACAACAACGCGTTGCCGTAGCTCGAGCTTTAATTAATAGTCCAGCTTTAATTTTTGCCGATGAGCCTTCTGGGAACTTAGATAGTGAATCGGCCGAAAATCTTCATAATTTGTTTTTTAAATTGCGTGATGAATTTGGTCAAACCTTTGTTATTGTAACACATAATGAAGATTTAGCCAATATGGCCGACAGAAAATTAACCATGGTTGATGGTAAAATAATTTCTTAGATTTTTCTTTTTTAAAGAAGCGCTTCCATATCACCCCCTTCCATAATTATGTTGTAGTTCATTTTTTCCATTGATGAAAAAACGAACCAAAAAAATCTAGGCTTACGAACCTTTATATAAATTTTCTATAGGCCATAAAACCGTTTTGACTAAGAAGCCTAAAACCAAAATTAAACTTGAATTTCCACCAAATATAAACACTAGGCTTTTTTCTTAAAAACCATTTTGGATACTAAGGCTGAAACACCTATAATCGGCCCAATAGCCAGTATAACGAAAAGATAATTTAAGGGCACAAAAGCCATCAAATAATTAAAAAGCATAATACTTATTATGGTCAGGCTATAGCCCAAACAATTCACAATGGTAAGCGCTGTACCTTTAAACTCAGGGCTTACAGTATTGGCTACCAAAGTTGAAAATAATGGCGAATCGGCAATAACCACCATACCCCAAAATACGGCAAAGGTTACAAAAACAACTTCCGACTTTATTTCAAAAAACATAGGCGATACCAAACAGCAAATTCCAGAAAGTACTAATGCTGTGGTAGCAACATTTAAGGTTTTAAATTTTTGGGATAAATATCCAGCTATCACACAAGCCATTCCGCCTAGAGCGATAATACTAAAACTTAATAATGGGATATTAAAACTTGTACCTGGATGCATTTTAACATAAGTGGTAAGCAGCAAAGGTATAAACGCCCAAAAAGCATAAAGCTCCCACATGTGTCCGAAATACCCAAAAGCTGCCGAACGGAAATCGGGCCTTTTAAATATTTTAAATATTGCAGATAGGTCTATCGCTTTCGCGGATTTTCTAAAAGGTCCATCTGGAACAAAAACTAAAATTAAAACCCCGCCTAAAACCGCAATAACCGATGTAATATACACCACATACTCCCACGAAATAAGTCCACTGAAGCCTTTTAATAAATGAGGAAAAGCCGTTCCCAATACTAGAGCGCCCACTAGAAACCCTAAGGATTTACCCAGACCTTTTTGGTAATAATCGGCGGCTATTTTCATGCCCACTGGATAAATTCCAGCCAAAAAGAAGCCCGTTAAAAAACGTAACAACATTAAACTGTAAATAGTCTGGTTAGGAAACACCACCAATGCATTAAAAAAAGCACCAGATAGAGCACAGACGAAAAACACTTTTGAAGGCGAAAAACGATCGGTAATTGTAAAAAAGCAAACAAAAAAGTGCCCATGATAAAACCAAATTGAACCGCAGAAGTTAATAAACCTAAAGCTGATTGTTCTAATTTAAATGTAAAGATTAAGTCGGTAATAACACCATTTCCCGCAAACCACAAAGAGGTGCAGCAAAATTGAGAAAAGACGATAATGGGTAAAATGCGCTTTGAAAGATCCAAATTCATTAAAAATATAAGTCACGAATTTAGGGTTTATTATTAAATAAATAATTTTTTAAAAATTACAATATATTATAACACTAAAAATAAACCCCTTACAGCGATATAGAACCAACAAAACTCTAGCAGTCATACAGGAAAGATTATAAAAAAAGAAACCCCAAAGCCAGAGCTTCGGGGAATTTTATGAGATTAAAACTTAATCGTAAGGAATTATTGTTCTAAAGGATATGTAACCCCAAAAATTGTTATGGTTTTTTCAGCATAGTCTAAAATAACATTTTTAAACACACCAACATCAACTCTTAAAACACCTGCTTTTACTGCTCTAGGCAATAATACAAAATGTAACGTCTCTTCAACCGTTAGTTTATATGCAATGCCATTTGAACTTTCTCCAGACTGGGTACCTTCTAACAGGTATTGGTCATCCCAAATATTTAATGGCGTATCTGCTCCAGAAATCCATGTTCTAAAAGAATCCTCACTATATAAAATAGCTGCACCGTTATCATCAGTAATTTTACCGTTTTCAATGGTAACACTATACTTTAAATTTCCATCTTCATCTTCTCCTAAATTTTCAACAACTTGAGTCCCTTCCACTTTGTAGGCGTTGTGATAAAACCCATCAAAAGTAGCCGTATGCGTGGTTCCTTCTTCACCGTACCAGCCCGTTGAAACAATAGTCACAATACCTTTTCTAGTAATACCATCTCGACCTAAAGTACCATCTTTAAAATCAACAGTAATCGTTTTAGGAAATGTGGTTAAATCCATAGGTGTCACTGTAATTTCAGGGCTATTTTTAGTACCTTCTAGTTTTGCTGATGAAGATCCTTCTGCTTGCAAAATGGCATCACCATTATTATTTCCAATATCTTGGAATATCTGATTAACCAAAGCATATTCCTGAATCGCTTCAATAGTTGCTGTAGGTTCTACAGCTTCAGTAACGGTATCTTTAGCATCATCGCATGCTATAAATAAAAGTGCTAAAACTGGAATGATTAATTTTTTCATAATGTATTTGTTTACGTTATTCGTTTCAAAAATAACGCTATTTGATGGAATTTTAGTTCAAAACCAAGGGTGAAATATGACATTTTACACAAAACAAAGCATTTTGTCGATAATTTCACTCTTTTTATCCATGATTTTAATAATCATCTAGATTTAAAACCTCAAACTGTTAACTTAATAATTGGTATTTTAGAAACCGCAAAATGACATCAATCTTGAAAACCACAGAATTAAAAGAGTTTCTAGACAGCAAAGTATTGGAATACAACAACCCTAAGTTTATAGACAGTGACCCCATACAGATACCGCATCGATTTTCATTAAAAGAGGATATTGAAATAGCTTCTTTTTTAGCCGCTACGATCGCTTGGGGTAATCGGAAAATGATTATTAAAAACGCCGATAAAATCATGCAACTACTTGGTAATTCGCCATATGATTTTGTAATGAATCACCAGGCACAACATCTCGATGCCTTCGATGGTTTTGTACACCGTACATTTAACGCCGAAGACCTAAAATACTTTATTACCTCCCTAAAAAACATTTACTTAAATCATGGCGGTTTAGAAAATGTATTTATGAGTCATGCCTCAGAAAATAGCATGCAACCAGCCATTCACGCTTTTAAAACAATCTTTTTTTCTATTGAACATCCGCAACGCAGTCAAAAACATGTTGGCGACCCTAACAAAGGATCGGCAGCAAAACGCTTGAACATGATGTTGCGATGGCTTGTAAGAAACGACCAGGCTGGCGTCGACTTTGGTCTTTGGACTTCCATTCCCGCATCTAAATTATCTTGTCCGTTAGATGTGCATTCAGGAAATGTCGCTAGGAAATTAGGGCTTCTTAAGAGAAAACAAAACGACGCCAAAGCGTTAACTGAATTAGACACTGCTTTAAGAATACTAGACCCTAAAGACCCCGTAAAATATGACTTTGCGCTTTTTGGATTGGGTGTTTTTGAAGGGTTTTAAGCATGGTTTCACTACATTTGCCAACAAAAACCTTAAATAAAGCCTATGAAAAAGTTTCTACCTCTCATTTTCACAATCTGTAGTTTTTTTAGTTTTTCGCAATCCAGAAAAATACCTACAGATACTATGGTGGTTACTACACTCCAAACGACCATTAAAAACACAAGCATCAATTATACGGCGACTACGGGCACACAGCCTGTTTGGAATCAAAAAGGAGATGCTATTGCTACATTATATTATACGTATTACGAACGCAATAACATTAAAGATAAAGCTAACCGTCCCTTAGTGATTTCATTTAATGGCGGACCAGGCTCTGCTTCAGTTTGGATGCACATCGCCTATACTGGACCCAAAGTTTTGAATTTAGATGACGAAGGCTACCCAGTTCAGCCCTACGGTGTGAAGGATAATCCGAATTCCATTCTTGATGTGGCCGATATTGTCTATGTAAACCCTGTAAACACAGGATATTCTAGAATGCTACCAGACAAATAAGGTAAATTACCAGACCGTGAAACCTTTTTCGGAATTAATGCCGATATCAAATATTTAGCCGAATGGATAAACACTTTTGTTTCTAGAAAAAACCGTTGGGAATCTCCTAAATACATAATTGGGGAAAGTTACGGTGGCACACGTGTTATGGGATTAGCCAATGAATTACAGTCAAATCAATGGATGTATTTAAACGGAGTCATCATGGTATCACCAGCCGATTACAAATTATACAGTACAAGTCAGCCAGTGTACTCATCCTAAAACTTACCATATTTTACAGCTACAGCTTGGTACCATAAAATGCTTCCTAATGAACTTCAGCAAAAAGACTTATTAGACATTTTACCTGAAGTTGAAAATTACGCCATTAATCATTTCATGCCTGCTTTGGCAAAGGGTGGTTCTATTTCAGAATCTGAAAAACAACAAGTCGCCAAAAAAATAGCTTATTATTCCGGATTGGATGAAAAAGATATTTTGCAACATAATTTAGAAGTGCCAAACAATTACTTCTGGAAAGCATTACTTCGAAATACATCTGGCCAAACTGTAGGACGCTTGGATTCTAGATATTTAGGCTTTGACAAAACTGAAGCTGGAACTTCTCCTGATTATAATGCCGAAATCTCATCATGGTCGCACTCGTTTACACCTGCGATTAATTATTATTTAAGGGAACACCTAAATTTTAAAACCGACGTTAAATATAATATGTTTGGCAATGTACATCCTTGGGACCGCAGAAATAACAATGTTAGAGAAGGTTTAAGACAAGCCATGGCACAAAACCCTTATTTAAAAGTACTTGTACAATCGGGGTATTATGATGGTGCTACCACCTACTTTGCGGCAAAATATACCACCTGGCAAATAGATCCTAGCGGAAAAATGAAAGACCGTTTTACCTTTAAAGGTTATAGAAGCGGCCATATGATGTACTTAAGAAAAGATGATTTAATAAGTGCTAATGATGATATTCGTGAGTTTATTAAAAACTCATTGAGTAATGGGAAAGCGGCTAAATATGAGAGAGGGAAATAGTTAATGGTTAATGGTTAATGGTTAATGGTTAATGGTTAATGGTTAAAAAGGCGCTTGATGAAGTTTCATCAAGCGCCTTTTTTTATTCTTAGTACTAACTTAACTATTAGCCTTTTAACCACGCTTCACGCAATTCTTTTTGAGCTGGAGTGGCATCAGCCTTTTCTACAAGCCCTTCACCTGTTACAAAGCTTTTGGTAGCTTTAGTTTTAATCTGAATCTCTTCGCCATCACGAACTAAAACAACATCAACATCTTGCCCTGGCTTCCACATGTAAATTTCTTGTAAAATATCATTCGCATTTTGAAAAGTTAATGCCTTTCCGCCTACAGATTTAATGATATCATTTGGTTTAGCTCCATTTTCTACCCAAAAGCTATTATCTGATACCATATCGGTAAAAAAGATAACTCCTTTAGCAGGGTCTCCAGATAAAATTGGTGCGCCATTCATAATAATATAGTTTCCTTCCACTTTACCTTTACGGATTTCTAAACCTACCTTATCAAAATATTCTGAATAGTTAATTGGAATATCACCTTGAACATGACTGTCAAAAAACGCTCCTAAAGAAGGATAAGTCATACTTACAATTTCATCAAAAAGTTTATCGTCTTCAAATGGTTTGTTTTTACCATATTTATTAGACAATTCTTTCATTAGTGATAAAATACCACGCTGCCCATTGCTTTCCTCACGCATGGTAATATCAATACACATCCCGATTAAAGCCCCTTTTTGGTAAACGTTTAAATACTGACTTTTATAAGGTTCTTTAATAACATTTTCACTCATTAAGGTGAAGCTCATGGTATCATCCATTTGTTTTGAATAATTTATTTTTTCCATGATATCGCTGTAAAATTCAGCTTCATCAACTAGGCCTTCGTGCACTTGGAATAAAGTTGCAAAATATTCGGTCACCCCTTCATACATCCATAAATGTTTAGAGAATGTCGGATTCGCATAATCAAAGTACTGAACATCTTCAGAATGCACACTTAAAGGTGTTACAATATGAAAAAACTCATGAGAGACCACATCAATCATACTTTCAGCTAAAGCTTCAGCAGGCATAGCGTCTGCAAAAACAACCACGGTAGAAGAATGATGTTCTAAGGCCCCAAAACCTTTAGGCGAGTCCTCTTTTCCTTCCGATAGATATAAGAAAATATCATATCTAGGCGTAGAATTGATATCACCCAAAAATGCTTTTTGAGCTTTCATCATTTTATAAACCGTTTCTTTTAACGATTTTGCTGAATGTGCTTTACTAGGAGAATACACACTTAATACAATTTTAATATCACCAACCTGAAAGGTTTCTACATCCAAATCACCGTACATTAATGGATTATCGGTAATCTCAAAATATTTATCTGCAGTATAACTTGCTGTAGTGGTTTTTCCGTCTTCGCTGGTTTTAGTTCCAACTTCATGTAAAGCCGAAGAACGCACAAAAGTAGAAGGGCTCGTAATGTCTACTTTATATTGGTTTGTTTTTAAAGCATCGAAATAACCAATAAAACCATGTAAGTTTAAAACAAAATTTTTGTCTTCAATATTAGTTCCCGAAGGCGAAAAAGGAGTTTCATGACCAATTCCTCCTACTTCTTCGACATCAAAAGTATCATTAACTAAGTAAGTGATTTTATCCAACTCTTTAGCGTTAGAGATGGTCCAAGTATTGGTGTCTACATTTTTAACAGGCATTTCATTACCATCGTAATCGTATGCTTTTATATCATCTACATATTTTCCAAAATCGCTAACCGCATAGGTACCTTGAACCACTTTTGGTAATCTATAAGTTACTTGATCTACAGTAAAACGGCCCGGATCAATAGTTACTGGCACACGATCGTTATTAATATTTACTAAATCCAACGAAGTTTCAATTGGCGTGTTCACAGCAAGATCGTTCGCTGATATTTTTTTTGTACCACAACTGGCCAATAGCAAGCCTGTAAATGTCAAGGCCAAAATTTTGTTTTTCATCTAATATGTTTTTTGTTAAAATTGATGCGCAAAATACAACTATGAAACGGTAGGTTTAACTAAGGTTTTGTTAAATTCGCAGGATGCAAACACCGCTTGTTAGTATATTAATACCGTTTAAAAATACTAAAAATTTCATTACGAATTGCCTTACGTCGATAATACAACAAAGTTATACCCATTGGGAATTACTTATTGTAGATGACCATTCGACTGATGGAAGTTTTGATATCGTAGAACATTTTGCTTCAAAAGACCCTCGTTTTAAACTTTTTAAAAACGACGGACAAGGTATTATTGATGCTTTACGACTTGCATTTCAACACAGTACTGGCGAATTAATTACTCGTATGGATAGTGACGACATTATGCGCCCTAACAAAATTGAAGTTTTAGCGCATCAATTATTAACTTTCGGAAAAAAACATGTCGCTCTGGGGCAGGTTCATTATTTTGCTGAAGACGGCATTAAAGCAGGCTATAAAAGTTATGAAACATGGCTAAACGCCTTAACTGAAAAAGGCA
The DNA here is from genome assembly GCF_002893765.1 of Tamlana carrageenivorans. Taxonomy (NCBI): domain Bacteria; kingdom Pseudomonadati; phylum Bacteroidota; class Flavobacteriia; order Flavobacteriales; family Flavobacteriaceae; genus Pseudotamlana; species Pseudotamlana carrageenivorans. The sequence goes on from NZ_CP025938.1 coordinate 3,998,617, forward strand.
CCAATTATTCTGAAATCTATAAAGAATGTGTGATCCCCTCCCCTTGTTGGATGATTCACCGTGAAGACTTAATAGCTTGTGATGCTTTTAATCCGAATCGCTACCCTGAAGATTACGACCTGGCTTTTCGGTTTTACAAGCACGATTTTAAATGTATTCCTTGCGATGTCGTATTGCATGAGTGGCGCGATTACAGCTATCGGACTTCCCGAACTCATGTGCATTATGCCGAAAACCATTTTATAGATCTTAAGCTAAATTATTTTTTAGAACTTGATTATAACCACAATAAAACTTTAGTGGTTTGGGGCGCTGGCAAAAAAGGAAAAACCATTGCCAAAGCCTTAACAACCTTAAATATCCCTTTTGAATGGATTTGCGATAATCCTAAAAAAATTGGTAAAGATATTTACGGGACGCTTTTAAAACCTTTTAAGGCTTTAGAAAGTATAACATCACCGCAAAGCATTATAACGGTTGCCAATAAAACGGAGCAAAAAGTCATTTTAGAATACATGAATTCTTTAAAACTAAAAGCTATTGAAGACTATGTTTTCTTTTGTTAATGACAAAAAATTATGTAGGTTTGACTAATCCAAATGAGATATGCAGTTTAAACACCCCGAACTTCTTTACGCCTTATTTTTACTGCTTATTCCTATTATTGTTCACCTGTTTCAACTTCGAAAATTTCAGCGTGAAGATTTCACCAATGTCGCTTTTTTAAAAGAAGCCACTTTACAAACAAGAAAGAGTGCGATTATAAAAAAATGGCTCGTTCTTATAACCCGTTTAATGCTTTTAGCGGCTCTGGTTTTTGCTTTTGCACAACCCTATACCTCCAAAAAAAATGTTTTTAATAAGGAAAAAGAAACGGTCATTTATTTAGACAACTCCTTTAGTATGCAAGCCAAAGGCCAACAAGGGAGCCTTTTAAAACGTGCCGTACAAGATATTATCGCCAACGTAGATAACAATCAAAATATTAGTGTTTTTACCAACGATCAGGTTTTTAAAAATACCACCATAACTGGGATTAAAAACGATTTATTAAAGCTCGATTATACTGCAACCCCATTAACTGCGCATGCCGCGATATTAAAGGGTAAAACACTTTTTAGCAACCGAACAGACCACTTAAAAAACTTGGTGTTTATTTCTGATTTTCAACAGGACAACTCCAGTTTTCAGATTGAATCGGACACGCTAATGCCAATAAACCTTGTAAAACTTAGCCCGATAAATGGCAATAATGTTTCTATCGATTCGGCTTACATTTCTAAAACAAACGCCACTCAAATAGAGCTTACTGTAAAACTAAAAAACAGTGGTACGACTATAGAAAACTTACCCATTTCACTCTTTAATAATCAAAAGTTAATTGCAAAAACATCAATAGCACTCCATAAAACAGGAGAAACCACCTTTTCCTTACCTGTCAATCAACCTATTAATGGAAAAATTTCTATTGAAGACTCTGGGCTACAGTTTGATAATCATTTGTATTTCAATATCAACAAAGCCACAAAAATTAATGTTTTAGCCATTAATCAGGCTGATGATGATTTCCTAAAGCGCATATACACCAAAGATGTTTTCAATTACACGGCGACGGAAGAAAAGCAATTAAGTTTTAACATCATTGACCAACAACATCTTATTATTCTCAACGAATTAAAATCGCTATCAACAGCTTTAACAACAGCTTTAAAGGAGTTTTCAAATCAAGGCGGCTCTATAATAATTATCCCTTCAAAAGACATTCAGATAAATAGCTACAACCAGTTTTTAAATACGTTTGGAGCACAATTCTCAAAGGAAATCCCCATAGAAAAGAGCATTACCAACATAAATTATAGTCACCCGCTATTTAACAACGGGGTTTTTGAAAAGCAAGTAAAGAACTTTCGGTATCCAAAAGTTTCAAGTTTTTACGAACTAACATCGAATCGTGGTGCTTCAGCGTTACAATTTGAAGACGGTAAATCTTTTTTATCACAATCCGGTCAAGTTTATGTATTTGCTTCAGCATTAAATCAAGAAAATTCAAGTTTTAAAAATTCACCACTTATTGTTCCCACACTGTTCAATATTGGTAAACAAAGTTTTAAAATCCCAAGCTTGTACTATACTATTGGTCGTGATCATACCTTTGATGTAGACACGCAAATACAACAAGATGCCGTGTTATCGTTGGTAAAGAATGACATCCATTTGATTCCGAGACAACAATATTTCAACAATAAAGTGGTTATTAAAACCTCTGAAGCTCCAACAAAAGATGGTATTTATGCCATTATGCATACCAATGACACCATAAAACATGTGAGTTTTAATTACGATAAAAAAGAAAGCGATTTAAGTTACCGCAATTTATCTGATTTAAAACAGCTAACCATAGGCGACTCGGTGACTAAAATTTTTGACAGCATAAAAAGTGACACAAAAATTAATGCCCTATGGAAATGGTTTGTTATTTTTGCACTAGCGTTATTGATTATTGAAATGCTCATCTTAAAATTCTTTAAATGAACATACTTATAAAATCGGCCACGATAATAGATTCGAAAAGCGAATTTCACAATGCTTCTCATGATTTATTAATCGAAAATGGTGTGATTACTAAGATTGCCACAAGCATAAAAAACCCTAATAATTATCAAGAAATTCAACTTGACAACCTTCATATTTCACAAGGGTGGTTTGATAGTGGTGTTAGTTTTGGCGAACCTGGATGGGAAGAGCGCGAAACGATTGCTAACGGATTAAAAACTGCGGCACTTTCTGGATTTACAGCGGTGGCATTAAATGCTAATAGCAATCCAGTTATCGACTCGAATGCCGACATCACCTTTATAAAAGCAAAATCTCAAAATAACGCGGTGAACCTTTTGCCTATTGGTGCTTTAACCGTAGCAAGTAAAGGAGAAGATTTGGCCGAACTTTACGATATGAGTTCTGCGGGAGCTGCGGCTTTTTACGATTATAAAAGACCGATTTCTAATCCGAATTTAATGAAAATAGCTTTGCAGTATGCTGCTAATTTCGACGGACTAGTTTGTTCGTTTCCACAAGAAAATAAAATTGCTGGTAAAGGTGTGGTTCATGAGCATATTGCAAGCACGCGATTAGGCTTAAAAGGCATACCAGCTTTAGCTGAAGAAATGCAAGTTTCAAGAGATTTATTTTTGTTAGAATACACGGGCGGAAAGCTTCATATTCCAACCATTTCTGCAGCCCGTTCGGTAGCTTTAATTCGTGAAGCCAAAAAGAAAAAACTGGATGTTACCTGTAGTGTTGCCATTCATAATTTAATATTTACAGATGAAGCCCTAAGCGATTTTAACACCCACTTTAAAGTGCTGCCGCCTCTTCGTACCCAAGAGGATGCCGATGCCCTTATTGAAGGTATTAAGGACGGTACCATCGATATGGTAACTACCGACCATAACCCTTTAAATATCGAATTGAAAAAAATTGAATTCGACTATGCCGATTACGGAACCATAGGTTTAGAAAGTGCGTTTGGCGCCTTACAAAAACTATTTACAACTAAGAAAACCATCGATATTTTAACCCGCGGAAAAGACCGTTTCGGACTGGAACAAACACCTATAAAAGAAGGTACTGTTGCTAACCTCACGCTTTTTAATCCGAATACCAAATCGACATTCACTAAAGCTGATATACTTTCAAAATCAAAGAATGCCATTTTTGAAAATGAAAGTTTAAACGGATACGTTTACGGCATAATCGCTAATCAACAAGCGGTTTTAAAATCATAATTAAATGACAGAACAGGATATAGAAAATGGGCGTAAAAATGCCATAATTAGTTATATAACTATTTTTGGTGTGATTATCGCCTTCTATTTAAATAATGAAAAGCCTAGTGTTTTTGCAAGTTTCCACATCCGACAATCGCTAGGACTTTGGTTAACATTTTTTGCCCTTGGTTATATTGTTGGTGCTTTTGATAGCTGGCTTATCACCTCTGCTTTTTATTTGTTTTTTGCCGTGCTTTTTATTTTTGGTTTTTCAAATGCTTTAACCAGAAAAACACAGCCAGCGCCTTTAGTTGGCGCTTTTTATCAAAAAATATTTGCAAATATTGGAATATAACATGGAAAACACATCACTTTCTTTACAACACCTTATTAGAAAATCTAGTTTAACCGAAAATGCACCATTATTAATCATGATGCATGGTTATGGTAGTGATGAAAATGATTTGTTTTCGTTTGCTAGCGAACTACCTAAAGAACTATTTATCATTTCCGTAAAGGCTCCTTACCCTTTGGCTCCTTACGGAAACGCTTGGTATGCCATTAACTTTGATGCCGAAAAAGGCAAGTGGAATGATATCGAACAAGCCCAACAATCCCGCGATTTAATTGCTAATTTTATTGATGAAGCTGTTGAAGCTTATCCTGTAAATAAAAATAATGTGTCACTTTTAGGCTTTAGCCAAGGTAGCATTTTAAGCTATGGGGTGGCTCTTAATTATCCTGAAAAGGTTAAAAACATTGTGGCTTTAAGTGGCTATTTAGTTCAAGATATTTTCCCTGATGATATCGCCGCGAAAGATTACTCAAACTTAGATTTTTATTGTTCACACGGTAGCGTAGATCAAGTAATTCCTGTGGAATGGGCCAGACAAACAGCACCTTTTTTAAATAATTTAAATATTAAAAATCAATATTCTGAATTTCCTGTTGGTCATGGTGTAGCACCTCAAAATTTTCATGAGTTCAAAGCTTGGCTTACAGCACGCATTGGGTAGTTAGCTGATTGATGCGCCTAGAAAAGGCATAAGTTCAATCAAATTTTAAAGTGAAACTACACGCAAATTATTTATCTTTCTGAATAAATTTCGTGTCCTATAATATCCTTCAGAAATGATAAAAACACCATTTACGCTACTTATTATATTAAGTTTTGTGTGTAACAGTTTTAGCCAGTCGGTTAAATTCAAACCTGTTAAATACCCCTCAAATTACACCGCTACTATCGATCAGGTTTACACCGAAATAAACGGTTGGAAAGGTCGCATGGATTTATACACCAATTCGACTTCTGAAACGCCGACACCTATAGTTATTAATATACATGGCGGCGGATGGGAATCTGGGCAAAAAGAATCGCAAACCGGTTTTGGTACATTCTTTAAAAAAGGCTATGCTGTGGCTAATGTGGAATATCGTTTAACAGATGTTGCTCCTGCTCCTGCGGCTATCCAGGATGTGAGATGTGCATTAATTTACATTTACGAACACGCCAAGTCACTCAATGTTGACACCGATAAAATTGTGATCATGGGAGGTTCTGCAGGAGGTCATCTTGCTCTTATGGCAGGTTTGTTAGGAAACAACAAAAAGTTTGATACTAACTGTCATTACAAAGGCACTATAAAAGTTGCCGCCATTATCGATGAATATGGACCTGCAGATTTAACCGTTTTACATCACGATGGTTCGGCTAAAAGATGGTTAAACAACCACCACCTCAACACAGAATTCGTGAAATCGGTTTCACCCATGTACTACGTTTCTAAAGATAGTCCGCCTACCTTCATTATTCATGGCGACAAAGACCCTACGGTGCCCTATTCTCAATCGGTTAAGCTTTACAAAAAATTAAAAGCACAAGGTGTTAAAACAGAGTTTATGACGGTTAAAGGCGGGAAACACGGTAATTTTTCAAGATCACAAAAATCGGATTTTGGTAAATTTGTCTGGCCGTTTTTGGAGTCGTTGGGTTTATAATGCTATTTGCTTTAGGCTTTAGGCTTTAGGCTTTAGGCTAAATGCATCGCACTAAAAAAATGTCGTTGGAGAATTAAAGTGGTAGAGATTCAGAGATTATATACCCTTCGACAGGCTCAGTGTGACAACTTGCTATTTCAGTTAAAGTTAATATTATAGTTTTCAACTTAACTTTAAACTTTAAACTCTACCCCCTTCACAAAACCTTATTTGACAACGCCTTACGGTTACACAATTAGACGCACCAACAATTCAACAAACAAAAACCTACATAAAAACCTCAATACACTTCGCGCCTTCAGATTTAAGTGTTACGTTGTTAATACTTGCTGGCAAAAGGATGGTCTCGCCTCTTTTAATACTGTAATTTGAATTATTACAAAGAAGTTCTACGTCACCTTCAACACAGATATAAATTACAAAGGAATCTAATTCTGTAAAATCGCGGTTAATAGAGGCATCAACATCAATAATATTGGTTTTAAAGTAAGGTGAATTTACAAGGGTATGCGCTTCGTTTTTAGCTGTTTTGTATGCCGTTTTATACGAATCGTGTACTTTATAATCTAAAACATCGATAGCTAAATCGTTATGTAAATCACGTTTCTTTCCCGTTTTAGCGTCTACACGATCGTAATCGTAAATACGGTATGTGATATCGGAAGTTTGTTGAATTTCCGCCAACAAAACCCCGGCACCAATGGCGTGAACACGCCCTGTAGGAATGTAAAACGTATCACCACTCTGCACCGTTTCATGGTGCATCACATCTAAAATCGTATTATTTTCTAAGTATGTTTTATAGGCTTCTTTACTTATTTCTTTATCGAAACCTACAATAAGTTCGGCATTTTCATCAGCTTGCATGACATACCACATTTCATTTTTCCCAAAGGAATTATGACGCTCCTTAGCAATTTCATTACTAGGATGTACTTGAACAGACAACGGTGTTTTGGCATCAATAAACTTAATCAGTAATGGAAAATCCTCTCCAAAAGCTTCATAAACCTTCTTACCTATAAAATCGCCTTGATATGTTTTTATTAAATCCTTTAAAGTACTGCCTTGTAAGGCACCTCGAGTTACTACGGTTTCATCTCCAGAAACATCAGAAATCTCCCAAGATTCACCAATACAATCTTCGGTATATTTTTTATGGAGTTGCGTTTTTAGTTTCTCACCGCCCCAAATACGGTATTTAAATAATGGGGTAAACTTTAAAGGGTACAATTTCATAAGCCGTTGGTTTTAAAACATAATTTATTAGCTTGGTAAGCACAAAGCTAAACATTTTTAGACCAAAACCAAGCTAGCTTAACGTCTTCGACTTCCAGAATACTCCATAGCATCACCTTTACCGAAACCATAGCTAAACCCAAAAGTTATAAAACGCCCACGCTTGTTTTTACTATAAGCTTCAAAATCGTCTTGAACAGTAACACTTTCCTGAATACGGGATTCAAAAACATCACGTACACTCATATTAATAACACCTTTACCCTTTAATATTTTTTTGCGTAAACCTAAATCTAGAAATATATTGTCGCTTACCTCGCTCTGAATGGTTTGGTATTTTGAATTGTAATTTCCTGTAGCTTCAAAATCGATATCAGCAGGAAATTTAAATTTGGCTAGGATTTTAGAATTCCATTGGTCACCTTTAAAATCAAATACAGTCGTCTGAAAACTTCCCACGCGACTAAACTTATTATAATTGAAATCAACATTAAAGCTAAGCCATTGTACAGGGCTAATTTTGGTATTAAACTCGATTCCATAAGTGCTATTCGTTCCAATATTTTCGGGACGTTGCACAATCACGTTGTTTGAAGATGTTGAAACACGCTCTATCACTTCGGTGGTATACCTCTGGAACAATCCGAAATTTAATGATGTTTTTCCGATATCAAAAATACTAGTTACTTCATAGGAATCTGTAAATTCGGGTTGAAGGTCAGGATTTCCTTGACGGATGTTAAAGTTGTTTCTTATATTAAAAAATGGATTTAAATCCCAAAGTCTGGGTCTGTAAATACGTTTAGAGTATCCCGCTTGCAAGGAAACCATATCCGATATTTTATAAGACGTATGAATGCTAGGAAAAAAATTGAAATAATCTTGATTATTAGCTTCGTCGGTATCAACCAATAACGTATTTACTTTGGTATACTCCATTCTTAATCCCGGTTTTACGCCCCATTTTCCACTATCAAAAGCACCAGTAACGTAAACACCTAATACATCTTGGTCGAATTCAAAAATATTGGTAAGACCAAAATCGGTTTCAAAATTACCATTTATTAAGTTTTGCACTTCATAGTCGTTACTCACATCACTTAAAACATATTGCACACCAGTTTCCATGCTCCATTTTTCAGAAAAAGGCTTGGTATAGTCTAACTTAAAAGTAAAAGTGTTTTCTCCAAAATCGGTTCTAGTACGTTGTGTGGCGTCGTAATCTGAACCAGAAACCGTTTTATCACTAAACAAGGAATTTTGATCTTTAGAAAAGGAACGTCCCGTGGCACTAATTAGTAAATCGTGATCTTCATGATCTTCAAAATCGCGCTTGTATTGCAGTTCGTATTGCCACTTCGGATTTGAAGCTTCAGTTGTTTCATTTCGGTTCCACTCCGACACTAGGTTTTCATCCTCATCAAATAATTGATAATTATTATCTGAAGGCTGATCTTCATCTTCGAAAGCATAATTCCCCGAAAGGGTAATCACATTATTATCGTTAATATAATAATCGGTTCCAAGCGTAATGGTATAGAATTTTTCATTTCTAAAACTTTCTCCAATATTATAAAGGATGGTATTATTGATTAAATCGTTATTAATATTTTCACTATCCTGCGGTGAAGAACGACGTCCTAAACCAATTTGAGTAAATAGGTTAAATTTTTCTGAACGTTTATTCAAACTTAATCCTACACTATGGTTATCGGGCACTCCCGTGTTTAAAGTCACCGACCCGTTAACACCTTTTCGTTCCTCTTTTTTGATAACAATATTGATAATCCCAGAAGTGCCTTCGGCTTCATATTTAGCCGATGGATTTGTAATCACTTCTATTTTTTCGATCATATCAGCAGTTATACTTCCTAAAGAACCTGAATCTTCGGTTAAGATAGACGGCTTTCCATTAATTAAAACCTGCACACCTTGACTACCTCTCAAACTTATCGCTCCCTCAATACTTACACTTACCGAAGGCACATTACTAAGCACTTCTAAAGCACTAACCCCTGTATTACTAATGTCTTTTCCGATATTAAAAACACGCTTATCTAACTTAAATTCGTTTCTAGAAACTTCGGCTTGTACCACGACTTCATTTAATTGTTCGGCATCTTCAGCTAAAAGAATCACGCCTAGATTAGCTGTATTTCTCTTAATATCAAAAGTTTTTATAGTTTTTGAGATAAAGCCCATATAGCTCACTTCAACATAAAAATTACTAGCAGACGTATCTAAATCAAAATACCCTTCATCATCGGTAATAGATCCGCTGATTGCCTTTTTAGTAGCCTGATCTACAATAGCCACTGTAGCGAAAGCTAAAGATTGCTTGCTATTTTCTTCAACAACCTGACCTTTAATTTGAATGTTTTGAGCAGAACTTTTTAAACCCATAAACAGGGTTAAACATAACAGAGATAAAATAAAATAGCCTTTTCTGTAATTCATTTTCAATTGCGTTTATGCAAAAATGTTCATTTATTTTCAGAATAACAGATTGTATCCCGCGAACGACAAATTCATTCCAGTAAACGGCAAATCACTCCTTAGATAGCTTGATGATGCAAAAGTAAATGACATTCATTTGATGCTTAATTCTTTCATTGCTTGCACTACAAATACATAAACCCAAATTTACGTTTGCATGATTTATTTGGTTGTTCACAGAAGTTGCTTTTTATTATTCTGGTTTTAATTGTAATTTCGATACATGAGTAAAGAAAACACGTTTAAAAAAATAACTTGGCGAGAAGTTGTCTTCCAACTTATCCTACATTTACTGGTTTTTATTTTCTACACTTACGATAGAACAAACAGAACCTTTGAGTTTTACCACATTATCTTCTTTTTAAACTATGCTGTTGCCGCTGCCATTATTAGTTACATTTTAATTCCTACTTTTTTCTATAAGAAGAAGTATTTCATATTTACTGCGAATTTAATTTTACTCATTGTTGCTGTAATCCTTACGGAAGAATTTTTTCTTGAGAAAGTGTTTTTCCCAAATACCAAGCGGTCTGATACTTTTCCAGGTGTCTTTTTTATGCTTGCCGATATTCTACCAGTTATAACCATTTTATCTGGATTTAAATTCACTTGGGACGCCATTGTAAAACAACGCCAGGTTGAGAAATTAACCTCACACATTCAAGAAAGTGAGCTTCAGTTTTTAAAATCACAAATTAATCCGCATTTCCTATTTAATAATTTAAACAACTTGTATTCGTACGCCATTGAAGCCTCACCTAAAACTCCTGTTATTATTTTAGAACTGAGCTCGGTGTTGCGATACATGCTTTACGAGTGTAAAGCGCGATATGTGTCTATCAGTAAAGAAATAGAACACTTAAAAAATTTCACCCAATTAAATGAACTTCAAATAGAAGAACGTGGAGTCATCAATTTTTTGGTTGAAAATATCAATACGCAGTATGAAATTGCCCCATTGATATTGGTCGTTTTTATTGAAAACGCTTTTAAACATAGTCAATCAGCGCAATCCGAAGACATTAAAATTAACATTGACATTTCGATGACAGATGACGTTTTAAATTTTCATTGCAGCAACAATTTTGTACCCATAAACAAACCCGATAATTTAACGCATGGTATCGGTTTGAAAAATGTTAAAAAAAGGTTGGAGCTCCTCTATCCTGATGCCCACCAATTAAAAATTAATGAACATGATAACTTTTATCAGATTCATTTAACTTTAAAGCTTCATAAAATTGTTTAACTATGACTTGTATTATCATTGAAGACCAACCACCAGCGCAACGTATTTTAAAAAAGTACATTGATGATGTGGATTTTCTTAGTTTAGAAGGTGTTTTCTCTGATGCCATAAAAGCCATGGATTTCTTAAAGGATAACACGGTCGACTTGATGTTTTTAGACATTCATTTACCAAAAATTTCGGGTATAGAGTTTCTTAAAGGTTCAAAATCTTTGCCGCAGGTCATTTTAACCACGGCGTTCTCTGAATATGCTTTGGAAAGTTATGAGTTAAATGTGGTCGATTATTTACTAAAGCCCTTTTCGTTTCAGAGGTTTTTTCAGGCCGTATCTAAAGTAACTCCCAAACCAACAGAATTAAGCGCTCAAATTCCTTCTGAAATTTTTATTAAATCTGGTTACGAGCATATAAAAGTTGTGATTAATGATATTCTATTTATTGCATCAGATTCCGACTACACTGAAATCATGACCGCAAATAAAAAATATGTGTCCCACGAGCCGTTGCGCCATTGGATACAAGTTTTGCCTCAGAATCAATTCTATCGCATTCACAAATCTTATATTTTGAATATTCAGAAAATAAAGAAATTAGTAAGCTCTACGGTTTATCTTCAAGGTGATTATAAAATCCCAATTGGAAGAGTTTATAAAGATAATTTCACCAAAAACATCCTGAAGCTTTAGGCTTTTAAATAAGAATACGCATTAAAAATTTAAACATAAAAAATGCCAGCTAACATCGTTAACAGGCATTTTATATTTAAACTAAAAGCTGTGAATTACTCACCGCCTTTAAGCGCTTTCTTTTTATTAGATTTATCTACTGTTTCATACATAACAGGTGTTGCTATAAATAAAGATGAGTAGGTACCTACAACCACCCCTACAATTAAGGCAAACATAAATCCTCTAATAGAATCTCCACCAAAAATAAAGATAGCTAATAACACCACTAAAGTAGTTAATGATGTATTTAAAGTTCTACTTAATGTGCTGCTTAATGACACATCAACAATTTTACTGAAGTTCCATGAAGTATGCTCGTTAAAGTACTCACGAATTCTATCGAATACAACCACGGTATCATTTAAAGAGTAACCAATTACGGTTAAGACCGCTGCAATGAACGCTTGGTTAATTTCCATGTTAAATGGCATGAATTTATAAGTTAATGAGAAAACCCCTAATACAATAACCACATCGTGGAATACAGCAACTACAGCACCAAGAGAATATTGCCATTTCTTAAAACGGAATAAGATGTATAAGAACACCACGATTAACGATCCTAATACAGCCCATAAAGAAGCTTGCTTAATATCGTCGGCAATGGTTGGTGATACTTTGTAAGTTTCTAATAAACCTACTTGCTTATTCACATCATTTAAGTCGATAAACTGCTCATATGAAATCCCTTCTAAATAAGGCACTAAAGCTTGGTAAAGCTTTTGTCTGATATGCTCATCAGCTTCTGTACCCGACTCGTTTACCATGTGTTTCGTGGTAATTTTCAACTGATTAGAAGCTCCAAAAGTTTTAGCATCGGCACTACCAAATACAGCAGGGTCTGATAAAACATCTGTAATTTCAGCTGATGAAACCGCTTGAGCAAAACGCACTTGGTAGGTTCTACCTCCAACAAAATCAACACCTTGATCTAATCCGTTTGTAAATAATGAAACTAACGAAACAACAATTAAAGATCCTGAAATAATGTATGCAATTTTACGTTTCTTTAAAAACTCGATATTGATATTTCTAAATAAGTTTTTAGTAATTCCCGTAGCGAATTCTAATTTACCACCTCTATTTGTATACCAATCGATTAATAATCTAGTAATAAATATTGCAGTAAATAAAGACGTTGCGATACCAATTAATAAGGTCGTTGCAAAACCTTTAATTGGTCCTGTACCAAATACAAATAAGATTAAAGCTGTTAAACCAGTTGTAATGTTCGCATCTAAAATAGAAGATAAAGCATTTCCGAATCCGTCTTTAATCGCTTCAACTTGTCCCTTACCTTTACCTAATTCTTCTCGAATACGCTCAAAGATAAGTACGTTCGCATCCACCGACATACCAATAGTTAATACGATACCCGCAATACCAGGTAAGGTTAAAACAGCGCCTAAACCAGAAAGTACACCAAAGATTAATAAGATGTTTAATAACATGGCGATATCGGCAAATAAACCAGATTTCCCATAATAAAATACCATCCATAATAATACTAAAGCTAAAGCAATCATGAATGACATGGTTCCGCTTTGAATCGCTTCTTTACCTAAAGAAGGACCAACAACTTCACTAGAAATGATATCTGCAGAAGCAGGTAATTTACCAGCACGTAAAACGTTGGCTAAATCGATCGCTTCGTTTAATGAAAAATCTCCAGAAATTGAAGAACTACCACCAGCAATAGGTCCTGTAGTAACACCTGGAGCAGAGTAAACGATATTATCTAGTACAATAGCAATCTGACTACCTTGAGCGTAAGCATTTCCAGTCATTTCTTCCCAGATCTTAGCACCTTTAGCATTCATTTGCATAGAAACTTCCGATTTCCCAACCGCACTAAATTGGTTTCTAGCATCGGTTACAACATCACCACTTAATGGTGGAATATTTTCTCTGTTACCAACTAAAGCGTATAAATCAATTAGTTCGCTATTTTTTTCCGGCTTACCAAAAGCAAATTTTACGTACCGTTGCTCTGATGGTAATAAGTCTCTAACTTCTTTTCTGTTTAAATAATCAAGAACAGTGGCTTTATCTTTTGCTTCAAATTTAGCAATGATTGGTCCACCTGGGTACCCTTGACCTCTAATAAGATCAAAAATTGGGTTAACCGCTGTAACAGCCGTAGAATCGGTAACAGCATCACCTAATAAATCATCAATTTGAGAAGATTTATCGTCAGCTTCTTCTGTAGCTTCTTCAGTACCTTTTTTAGTATCAACAACATCTTTTAAAGTTTCATTAGCTTGTGCTAAGAAAGGAAAGAACTGCTCACCTTTGTAAGCATCCCAAAACTCTAATTGCGCTGTACTTTGTAGCAAACTTGTAGCACGCTCTACATCTTTAACACCTGGTAATTCAACTAAAATACGACCAGAAGTTCCTAAACGTTGAATATTAGGTGATGTTACACCAAACTCATCAATACGTTTACGTAATACTTCGAATGCAGAAACGATAGACTCGTCAATTTTTCTTTCGATAACAACTTTTACTTCGTCATCAGACATGCTTCCGTCAATCTCACCATCCAATGCTTTGGTATAAAAAATATCTGGAGACGCCAATTTTGTATTCCCCTTAATGGCATCAAAAGCTGTGAAGAAATCTTCTAAATAAGTGTTTTGACCATTTTTTTGAAGTTCTGTAGCATCTTCTAAAGCTTTATTAAAAGTAGGATCGGCCGTATTATTTGCTAAACCTTTTAAGATATCTTTTACAGATACTTGAAGAATCACATTAATCCCCCCTTTTAAATCAAGACCTAAGTTCATGGCCTTTTGCTTCACCTCATTATAAGTGAATTTCGCAATACCCATGTTATACACGGTATCGTTGGCAATAGATTGCAAGTAGTTAGATTCTTCTCTACTACGTTTTGCGTGATAATTTTCTTCAGAAGATGGAATTTTGTTTGTAGCCAATTCCACAGCTTCTTTTTCAATTTGATTTGCTTTGAATGTGAATGATAACTGATAAATACTTACCAAACCAAACAAAAGTGCAAACAATTTTACTAATCCTTTGTTTTGCATTTTATAATTTTTACGTCAATTTTTAATCGGGCAAATATAGAATTTAAGCCCAAAACTAACTAATGATTTATTTTTTATGATTGTTTACTTTCTAAGCGCGCGGTTTTAGAAAGGTTTATTGAAAAATGGTAGGCTCTTTTTTCATATTGATCAAGTGTTTTTTGATTTAAATAATGACACTCACCAACATAAAAAACTTTTAAAATATAGCAGGCACATGCTATCTTAGCCTTTAGCAAATGGGGCCAGCTCGAACTTCGGGAATAACATGAAGGCCATCTTGGAAATCAAGAAAAATGTTTTGACACACTTTAAAGGCCGTTTGAAAAGTAATTTCTGCTTTCGAGGTATCAATAAAACCAACAGAAAACAGTGTGTTGGAAGAAATATATCGATCACTTTTAGAATCTACTTGTAAAACAAGTGTCCCTTTAAAATCCCAATCCGTAGTATTTCCCGACTGGATTTCATAGACATCGACATTATATTTTTTAGAATGATCTTCGGAAGGAAGCTGTATAGGTTGTTGGTGCTCGGCATGAGCTATTTCAAGATGAGCCTCATCATTAAACACCTTTTTAATTATAGCAACATCGACCGTACTGTAGTAACTGATACGAAATTCGCCATTATCATAAGCTTTCACCTGAAGGTTACTTACCCCTGATTCTAATAGCTGATGTTTTATATCACTTAAAACCAGTTGTAATTCTCTAGCCGATAAAGTTTCCTCAGAAAATTGTAAAACAACCTCCTGATTAGGCAAACTTACTTGCTGCTGAGAAAGGACACCAAAAAGGGTTAATGAAAATATAAAAGCGCTAAGGCACCATCTTGCTATCATGCGCCAAATATAAAAAAATTACTCTGGTATTGCTAATCCATACTCAAAACCACATAAAAAACTAAATATCAACAATTTAAACTAATATTTTACTAAAACATCACGCACCTCTCTTAAATAAAACACCTTAACTTAAACTTAATTATGACGAGTTTAGACTCCCTTGTGCAAGGTTTTCTATAAATTATAATAATGGTACTCATTTCAAATTCAAACCTATCGATAGCAATAATTTACTTCAACACAGAAATTAGATTAAAAATAATAAACATTATTTTGTGAATACCAGATACATAAGTATATTGTACTCGATTACATAAAACAACTACTAACCCCATTTAACCTACTTTACAATGCAAAAAACTACCATTTTTTGTACACTGTTATGTCTAATTGCTATTTTAACAACTTCTCTTAGTCTAAGTGCTCAAAACAAATCGAACCAAACTCAATACAACACATTAACAAGCACGAAATCGATGAGTGCTACCGCTGCTAGTGATAGTGCCATAGCCGATAGTGATGGTGATGGCATTAAAGATAACATTGATGAAGATGATGATAATGATGGCATCTCAGACGCCATTGAAGAACAAGCCTGCGCAGCTATAGCCAGTTCTACCATTACCGAGTTTATCTTTTTAAATGAAACTTTTGGTGCCGGAACTGGGAGAGCTTCAATGTCGAGCTCTGATTATGATGTTTACACCGGCTATTGCTTTGAGGATAATGAAACCACAACATCATCGGATCCAAATGCTTGTAATGACTCAAATTCAAGCGTAAACGATGGAGAATACACCCTAACAAATCATATAACAAATGGAAACAACAGCGAGCCTGTTGGACCAAGTGGTTCAGTAGCAACTTGGGCTTGGCATGCTTGGGACCCCATAACTGACCATACGGGAGATACCAATGGTAGAATGGCGCTTTTCAATGCAGATAACAAGGGGGAAGTTTTTTACAGAACTAAAATTAATGGATTGATTTCAGGTGTATTACTTGAATATAGTTACTGGGCTGTAAATGTTGATAATGTAACCCCAGGCAGACTCCAACCTAACATTACTGTCAACTTTTACTACGAATCAGACTTAACTACACCTGTTTCAACTTATGCTCCTGGTAAAATATTTAGATGCCCAAGTGGCATGGATGATTGCGACAAATTATTGAGGTGGCGAGAATTTAAACATTCATTTACTCCAATAGAAACTACGATTGTAGTAGAATTTGTT
This sequence comes from Tamlana carrageenivorans, assembly GCF_002893765.1. Classification (NCBI taxonomy): domain Bacteria; kingdom Pseudomonadati; phylum Bacteroidota; class Flavobacteriia; order Flavobacteriales; family Flavobacteriaceae; genus Pseudotamlana; species Pseudotamlana carrageenivorans. The sequence goes on from NZ_CP025938.1 coordinate 4,015,229, forward strand.
AACAACGAAGATAGTGGCGGAGGAAACGACCTCGCTATAGATGATATCGTAATTAAACAATCCCTTTGCGATTTAGATGGCGATAGCATTGCCGATGTTTACGACTTAGACTCCGATAACGATGGTATTCCTGATGTGGTGGAAGCTAGTATCGCTACAGACCCAACTTTTGATACTGCTACAATGAGTAACGGAAAAGGACATTTAACTGGCATGACTGGTTGGACAGACGCTAATAATAATGGTCTATTAGACAGCCTAGAATACCTTACTTATACTGATTTTTTAAATCATCCGTGGCGAGATGCCGATGGAGATGGTGTGCCTAATTACCTTGACCTTGATAGCGATAACGACGGACTTTTTGATGTGGATGAATCGGGAGCCACAAACACCCACGATACAAGTTTTTACAACGGTGATGGTGATAGTAATGGTGACGGTATTGGTGATGGCATCGACTCCGAAACCTTTAGAGGAAATGCTCCTGGTTACGGTGATGGTATTTTAGATGTTTTTGATTTTCAGGAAGGGAACACTAGTCTTACTGATTCTTACGGAAATGATGGGCAAGAAAACCCCATTAGTACTTTTGGTGATCCAAACATCCCCGATTATTTGGAGGTAAATCCACTAGCTACAAACGACCCTAGATTAATTTACGCAAACTTGTTGGATGGTAATGGAAAACTAACGGACAATACCGATGCCGATGAAGATGGTGTCATGGATTCCTTGGATGGCGACAGTAGCTTATTTGGTTCTCCTAGAGACATAAATGGAAGCCATAGCCTATATTTTGATGGCCGTAATGACTATATAGAAGATGATACCGTTGATTTCCCAGCAGGTAGCGGCGGTACGATTATGGCATTTGTTAAATATGGTGGCGCTAATACCAATAATGGATTTCAAATCATTGCAGGGAAAAATAATTTCTATTTGAGAATTGACACCGACCATACTATCAGAGCATTTATCGGTGCAAACAATTTACAGTCAACTACAACCTTAAAAGAAGGGCTTTGGACACATATTACATGTACTACCAAAGTAGGAGAAACAAAACTTTACATTAACGGTGTTGAAGAAGCGTCGACAACAAGTTTTGGAGGTGTAGACAATAGTGGGAATTTCATGATAGGCAGCTCTACAATTGTTTCACCAGCCACCGAACCTACATTCTTTTACAAAGGTGAAATAGATGAAGTTAGGGTATTTAACGAAGCTTTGTCTCCTATTCATATTAAGAGTAGTATCTATCAAGAATTAGATGAAAGCACTTTTTCTAAAGGAAGCGTACTAACTAGTCTTTTTCCTGATCCAACGGATTATGCCTCTAGCATTATTAAATACTACAAGTTTGATAATTATACAGACGATATTCTTGAAAATTTGGTTTCCAGCACCAATCCTTCTGGAGCCAAAATGCATCATTTTAAAACCATTTACAACCAAACCGCTCCGCTTCCTTATGTAACGACTACAAGCGCAAGCGGTAATTGGTCAGATCCGAAAACTTGGTTACATGGGGATGTTTGGGATATTCATACCAAATCTGGAAATAAAGATGATGCTTCTATCGTTAAAATTTCTCATGATGTCACACTTGATGGCAGTTATGACGTGCAAGGTACTGCAGGGATTTATATAGACCCTGGTGCAACTTTAACCGTTCCAGCTTCAAAAGGATTGTATACAAGTTTTGCAGTAGATTTATACGGTACGCTAGACCTACAAGGTGAATCGCAACTTATTGAAACCGAACACAGCAATATCACCAACGCTAGCAACGGCGTGCTTAAACACGCTCAACAGGGAGCTTCTAGCATGTATGAGTATAATTACTGGTCGTCGCCTGTGGGAAGTGTTAGTTCCAATGCAGCAACAAACACTAGCTACTCGGTTGAAGGCGTTATATCAAACGTAAATTTCACCACAGATATCAATGGGAGTGCTGGCACCATATCAGAGTATTGGTTATACAGTTACCCAAACAAACCTGCCGATAATATTTATCATTGGGTTCATGCAGGAAAATCAGGCGCGCTAAGTGCAGGTGAAGGGTTTACCATGAAAGGGACTGATGCAGTACAGGATTATAATTTTGAAGGCATTCCATTTAGTGGAAATATTCCAGGATTAATATTAGATGTAGATAACGAATATCTGATAGGAAACCCATATCCTTCGGCAATTGATGCTCATGCTTTTATAGATGATAATATTGCCGATGGTGGAAATAATTCAGACAACATCATAAATGGCGCCTTATACTTCTGGGATCATATTTCTACAAATACCCATTACACCAGAGAATATGAAGGTGGCTATTCCATCGTTACTAAAACCGGAGAAACACAAGCATTCTCTAACGACTCTCGAATTAATGCTACTGGAGCCCCAGGTAAAATAGCCAAACGCTATATTCCTGTAGGACAAGGCTTTTTTGTTTCAACTGTTCTTGATGGCACTGGTTCAGTTACCACAATAAAAGGTGGTAATATTGTGTTTAAAAACAGTCAACGTATATTTGTTACCGAAGGTAGTGGTAATTCAGAATTTTTAAAAGCCACTTCAAAAAAATCAACAAGCACTTCTTACATCGATACCCGAGCTAAAATTAGATTGGCTTTACATTCTCCAGAAAGTTACAACAGACAACTTTTACTAGGAACCGACGAAGGCGCTTCAATAAATTTCGATATTGGTTTTGAAGCCCCACTCATTGAAAATCATAAAGAAGACATGTATTGGCTGCTTGATGATGTCAAATTAGTTATTCAAGCGGTTAAAGATTTTGAGGACCCAGATCTTAAATTACCCCTAGGCATAAAAGTATCGACAGAAGGATTGGTGACATTAAAAATTGACGCTTTAGAGTATGTTGACGCTAAAACCGAAGTCTATTTATTTGATAATATATTAAACACCTATCATGATTTAAGAGCTTCTGATTTCGAAATTCACCTAAGTCCTGGAGAATACCACGATAGGTTTGTTATGACTTTCTCTAAAGATGCAGCGCTACATAGCGATGAAAGCACTTTCGATAAAGATTTACACATCTACTTTAACAACCAGAAAAACTGTGTGGTATTACGTAACCCAAATTTGAAAGCCGTAAAAACCATAGGTCTTTTTAATATTTTAGGACAACCGGTTCAACATTTCGAAATTGACAACGAAAACACGTATAATATATTTAAAACCAGAAATTTAAACTCAGGTGCTTATATCGTTAAATTACAAACAGCACAGGGCATCGTGTCTAAAAAGATTTTAGTGGAATAAGAAGGAAGGATGTAGGCTGTATTCAGTCAGACTAAGTTTGACTAAGTCCAAACATTCGTGTTAATGATAAAACCCTCGATGATTTTAACTTCATCGAGGGTTTTGTTTATATGTTTGTCACGCTGAGCTCGTCGAAGCGCATGTTCAAATCAAAGGTTTAAAACTCAAAGCATAAGGCCTATAGCTTTTTCACCCCTTCACGCTCTCAACTAAAGCCTCCAAACTCACAGTGTCTTGCTCCCCAGTTTTCATATTTTTAACTGTATAATTATTTGAAGTAATTTCCTGTTCACCTACTAAAACCACAAATGGAATGTCGCGTTTGTTAGCGTGGTTCATTTGCTTTTTCATTTTAGCGGCATCAGGATACAATTCGGCATTAATGCCAGCAGCTCTTAATTCTTTAATAGCTTTCAAACTAAATAAAGCTTCTTTGTCTCCGAAATTTATAAATAAAACCTCAACGTTTTTGCTAACAGTTTCAGGGAATAAATTCAGTTCCTCTAATACCAAGTAGATACGATCTAAACCAAAACTAATACCAACACCACTTACATCTTTTAGTCCAAAAATACCGGTTAAATCATCGTAACGACCACCGCCACCAATAGAGCCCATTTGAACGGTTTTAGGCGCAGACACTTCAAAAATAGCACCTGTATAATAATTTAAACCACGGGCTAAAGTCACATCCAACTGAAGTGTTGCTGTATTTACTCCTAATTCGGAAATAGCTGTATGAATAAACGTCAGTTCTTCAATACCCTTTAATCCTTCTTCGGAAGTAGAAAGAATACTTTTTAAACTTTCAATTTGAGATTCAAAAGAACCTGAAAGTGTAAATAAAGGCTGAAGTTTTGAAATGCCTTCTTCAGAAATTCCTTTACCAAGCATCTCTTCTTTAACTTTCTCTTCACCAATTTTATCAAGCTTATCTAAAGCTACTGTAAAATCAATCAATTTATCGCTAGCACCAATCACTTCGGCAATACCAGAAAGAATTTTTCTATTGTTAATTTTAATGGTAACACCTTCCAGTTTTAATGCTAAAAACACGGTGTCGTAAAGCTGAATAAACTCTACTTCCTGCCACAAAGACTGCGAACCAACCACATCGGCATCACATTGGTAAAACTCTCTAAAACGTCCTTTTTGCGGTCTATCGGCACGCCATACCGGCTGAATTTGATAGCGTTTAAAAGGAAATTCAATCTCGTTTTGATGTTGTACCACGTAACGTGCAAAAGGTACGGTAAGATCATAACGCAATGCTTTTTCTGAAATAGACGACGTTATTTTTGTAGAATCTTTTTCTGCATAAGCTTCAGTATTGGCCTTTGATAAAAAATCACCTGAATTTAAAATCTTAAAAATCAATCGATCACCCTCATCGCCATACTTCCCCATCAAAGTACTAGAATTTTCAAAACTTGGTGTTTCAATAGGTTGAAACCCGAAATTTTGAAAGGCATTTCGAATGGTATTAAAAATATAGTTTCGTTTAGCAACTTGTTCTGGATTAAAATCTCTTGTGCCTTTTGGTATGCTTGGTTTTTGTGCCATATAAATGCCTGCTAAAACAGGTGTCTTTTAATTATTTAATAATAGCATCTTCCTTATCCTAGTTTACAAAATGTAATTACTGCAGCGGAAGAGCTCTAATATTAGTTTTAACTACAACCAGATTCTGCCTTCACAGGATTGATTAGTTAATTAGTTTATCAAAATACTTAAACAAATCGCCTTTAGTAATTACTGCACCTTGCTCGATCATTTTGAATTTATCTAAATTCTTATCGTCCGAATATTCCTTATCGGCTTGTAAAAATTCCACATTTTCATCCATTAGGTTTTCACGAAGCCAATCATACCCCTCTTCTGTGGTGATGTCAACATCATTTTTTATATTAACCACAATGGCTTGCATTTGCTCTTCTCCTAAATGGAATAAATACATGTGTTGCGCCGAAATATGCTCTAAATATTCTGCTTTATTCAAAACACCTTCCCAGATTAAATCGCTAAAAACATCTAATTCAGTTTCAGCAAGTTCTGGTTTATTGGCTTTTAAATTAGTCCACTCATCAGCTGTAATAGATTGGGTTGCTAAAAAGTTTATAAATTCTTGGTGTAATTCTTCGAACTGTTCTTTTGTAAGTCTTGAATATTTCATTTTCGCCTATTAATCTCTCAAATTGAGAGCCATTTGTATCATTTAGCTTGCTTTTGAACAATAAACACTGTCCTTTACAAGCGCGCAAATTTATGAAATATCTCGCAAAATTAGGAAACTATAGCGCATAAAAAAACCACTCAAAAAGAGTGGTTTCCTTAAATTGTTAAGCTTTTAAAAAATTAAGCTTGAGCAACAACTTCAAATTCTAAATCTACAGATACAGCTCTGTGTAAACGAATCACGGCATTGTATTTACCTAAACGCTTTACAGTAGTAACGGTGATGAATTTTTTATCAATTGCTTGACCTTCTTTCTCTAAAGCTTCAGCTAAATCGATGTTGTTTACAGAACCAAATAATTTGTCTCCTGCACCAACTTTAGCTGGTATTTTAATTTCTAATGCTTTAAGTGCTTCAGCAACTTTGTTAGCATCTTCAACTATTTTCTTTTCTTTATAAGCTCTTTGCTTTAAGTTCTCAGCTAATACTTTCTTTGCTGAAACTGTAGCTAAAATAGCTTGTCCCTGAGGAATTAAAAAGTTTCTACCATAACCGTTCTTAACTGTTACAACATCGTCTTTAAATCCTAAATTTTCAACGTCTTGTTTTAATATAAGTTCCATCGTTATCGGTATTTTATTTTAATAAATCAGCTACATAAGGCATTAAAGCTAAGTGACGTGCTCTTTTCACAGCAACAGACACTTTTCTTTGATACTTTAATGAAGTTCCTGTTAAACGTCTTGGTAAGATTTTACCTTGCTCATTTACGAACTTTAATAAGAAATCTGGATCTTTATAATCTATATATTTAATACCAGATTTTTTGAAACGACAATATTTCTTTTGCTTATTAGTTTCAATATTAAGAGGCGTTAAATATCTAATTTCGCCGTCTTTTTTTCCTTTTGATTGTTGTTCTATTGATGACATAATTAAGCTTTTTGTTTAAGTTTTTCTCTTCTTCTCTCTGCCCAAGCTACAGCATGCTTATCTAAAGACACTGTTAAATAACGCATAAAACGCTCGTCACGTCTAAACTCTACCTCTAAAGCATCAATAACTTCTCCTGATACTTGGTACTGGAATAAGTGATAAAAACCACTTTTCTTGTTTTGAATTGGGTAAGCTAATTTTTTTAGTCCCCAATCTTCTTTAGCTATCATCTTAGCACCGTTAGAAACAAGAAAATCTTCGTATTTCTTTACTGTTTCCTTTATCTGATCTTCAGATAAAACGGGATTTAAGATGAAAACAGTTTCATAATGATTCATAAAAATCGTATTTTATTGTTAAAAATTGGCTGCAAAAGTAATCAAATTATACATATCTCACAATAAATTTACAGCTAAATTTACCAAACAAGATAATATCTAAATCATAGACCAAATACACCTCCAAAAACCCTTTACCGATGTTTCTTGTTTTTTAATCGGTTTTTTTGTATTATTGTCGATACCTTAACCGAAACATAAATTGTTATGACTTTAAACTGTGTAGTGGTAGACGATTCGGCAATACAACGCCTCTCTATTGTTAAACTAGTCGAGAACCACCCATCTCTCAACTTAATTGCAGAGTACAGTAGTGCTCTTGAAACAAAAAATGGTTTAAACACTCATCAAGTAGATTTAATTTTTTTAGACATTGAAATGCCTGTTCTAAACGGATTTGAACTTCTAGACGTGCTGAACAATAAACCTCAAATTATTTTTGTAACTGGTAAAACTGAATACGCTTTTAAAGCATTCAATTACGACGCCACCGATTATTTACACAAGCCTATCACCAGAGAACGTTTTAACATCTCTGTAGACAAAGCCTTAGAGCAACACAGATTGACTCAAGATTTTAGCGAAGAAGAAGGTGAACACATTTTTGTAAAAAGTAATCTTAAAAAACGTAAAGTTTACATTAAAGACATTAAATGGATTGAAGCCCTTGGGGATTACGTAAAATTAGTTACCGAAGAAAATAGCTTGGTGGTACTTTCAACCATGAAATCTTTTGAAGCTGAATTACCAGAAGGTAAATTCTTAAGAATTCACAAATCTTATATCGTTAATTTAGATAAAATTGACCGATTTAATAGTAAAAACGTTGAAGTTGGCGCTTACGAAATTCCGTTAAGTAGAAACAAAAAAACACAATTGGTTGATGCTTTAAATAATATTTAAAGTTTTCATCTATAATTTATAAATTTTAAAACTAGAAATTATCGACATTTAAAATTACTCTAACAGATCTAAAATCTTTTACACTTTCGAAGCTATTATTAATTTTAATAATAGCTTCTTTTGTTTTAGCTAGTGAGTGTTTTTTAGGAATTTTAACCAAAATGTTTTTGTGAAACTGATTTCTAATTCTAGCCACCGGAGGCGCTTCTGGTCCTAATACATAATCTCCAAAAACTTGTCGGAGTGACTTAGCAAACCAAATCGATGCGGTTTCCACCCGATTAAAATCTTTGTGCTTTAGCGTAATCTTTATTTGCTTATAAATAGGAGGATACTTAAAATTATAACGATCGTTCATTTGCTCTTTAAACATATCGATATAATTATTTGTAGACACCTGCTGTAATATGTTATGGTGCGGATTATAAGTCTGAATTAAAACTTTACCACGCTCTGCCGTACGTCCTGCCCTACCCGCAACTTGTAACATCAATTGGAAACTACGCTCATGCGCCCTAAAATCTGGAAAATTAAGCATGTTATCGGCGTTCATAATCCCCACCAATTTCACATTCCTAAAATCCAATCCTTTAGTAAGCATTTGTGTACCCACCAAAATATCAATTTCTTGCTGCTCTAAAGCTGTAATAATTTTTTCATAACCGTATTTCCCCCGGGTTGTATCCAAATCCATTCGGGCCACCTTATAATCGGGAAACAATATTTTAACCTCCTCCTCGATTTGCTCGGTACCAAAACCTTTGCTGTCTAAATCTTGTCCGCCACAAGCCAAACAATCTTGTATCATAGCGGCTTGATAACCGCAGTAATGGCAACGCAACTGGTTTCGGTATTGATGATAGGTTAAACTCACGTCGCAATTTGGACACTCTGGCGCATGACCACATGTTTTACACTCCACGATTGGTGAAAATCCGCGACGATTTTGAAATAAGATAATTTGATGACCTTCAGCCAAAGTTTCGGTCATTTCTTCAATCAACCGATCGCTAAAATGCCCTTTCATCCGCTTCTTTTTCTGCTTGTCTTTAATATCGACTAGCTCAATATCTGGCATTAAAACATTATTGTATCGGTATAATAATTCAACAAAACCATATTTATTTTGCCTAGCGTTATAGTAACTCTCTAAACTTGGTGTCGCCGATCCCAGTAAGGTTTTAGCTTGATGCAAGTGCGCTAATACCACTGCCGCATCTCGGGCATGATATCGCGGGGCTGGATCAAATTGTTTAAATGACTGCTCGTGTTCTTCATCAACCACAATCAACCCTAAATGATTAAAAGGTAAAAAAATGGAAGATCTTGCGCCTAATACAATTTGCGCTTTCGCGGAATTGGTTAATACTTGATTCCACACCTCTACACGCTCATGAGCCGAATACTTAGAATGAAACACCGCCACTTGCTCCCCGAAATAATTTTGAAGCCTTGTAATAAGTTGTGTCGTTAAAGCGATTTCTGGAAGTAAATACAAGACTTGCCGTCCTTGCTGAAGCACCGCTTCAATAAGTTTAACATAAACCTCTGTTTTCCCCGATGATGTTACCCCATGCAACAAGGTTACCGCATGCGATTGAAAACTAGAATTTATTTCGGTTAACGCCGTTTCCTGATGTTCGTTTAAATGTTTCGATGCCTCGGTATCTTCTCCAGAATATTCTACGCGATCGGTTTGAATGTGATACTCTTCTAAAACACCCTTATCAATTAAAGCTTTAACGACAGACGAAGAGGCACCACTTTCGGTAACCAAATCGGTAACTTTAACTGGTTTTTTCGTTTTAGCCGAAATTGAAAACAAGGTTAAAACAACGTCACGTTGTTTGGGCGCCCTACTTAATTCCTCCATCAATTCATGAAAAGCCTTTTCACTCGTATAACTTGTTTGCAGTTTTACGTAACGAACTAGTTTTGGTTTGTACTTTTCATAAACTTCCTCTTCAACTAAAACAGCCTCCTTTTCAATAAGCCCTTTAATCACATGAAGTACATTTTTCTTTCCTAAAATATTTGAAATATCCTGAATTTTCAACGTCGATTGATGCTGTAAGGCTTCATAAACCAAAAACTCGTCATCCTTTAAAACAGAATCATCTATAATAGCGACTTTACCTTTGGTTACCACCGTTTCACTTTCTAAAATAAAAGCATTAGGAAGCGCTGCACGCATCACATCGCCCAAGGTACACATATAGTAGCTTGCTATCCACTGCCAAAATTTTAATTGCTGGGCATTAACAATGGGGGTGTCATCTAATATCTGCTGAATATCTTTAGCTTCATATGCCGCTGGCTCATTTTTGTGCACACTAAAAACGAGTCCGGTGTAAATTTTAGATTTCCCAAATGGCACAGCCACACGCATACCTGGTTTTAAAAATTCGGCTTCAGCAGGTGTCACTGTATAGGTAAACAGCTTTTTTAAAGGAATTGGAATAATAACATCAATAAAATCTACCATAAACTACGAGGCTTTTCTAAGTTTATTTAAAGAGGCATTTAACTCATATCCCAACAACAAAATATTAGAATTTAACCATAAATACAGTAGGAGTATTAATAGCGCCCCAATGGATCCGTATAGTTTGTTATACTGACTAAAATTTTCGATATACACCCCAAATAAAAAAGACGTTAAAATAATAAGCAATGTTGTAAATAAAGCTCCGACCGAAAAAAACCGTGAATCTTTCCCTTCTTTAGTCCCAAAATAATACAAGGTCGCTACCGACAAATACACCATAACTATAAAGAAAACAGACTGCACCATTTTAGTCCAAAAAACAGCCTTACCCTCTGCTTTATAACCTTCACCTTTAAATAACACTAAAAGTTCTTGAACCACATAAATTTGAAAATACCCCAAAATAGCAATGGTAAAAATGAGCAAAAAAGCTAAAATCAAAGCGATTCCTAAAGCGTACAAATACTGTTTAAATGCATTTCGGGATAATTGCTCATGATAAGAACTTTCAAAACCTGTAAAAACGGCATTAACCCCATTCGCCATTAAGAGTACAGACAGTAAAAACACAGAAGACAGCAAACCACCACGTTGCGATTGCTCGATATTCTCAAAAATATTCTCAAAGAAAAAATCGGAAGTAGTCGCTGGCAAAAACGATTCTAGAAACACTAAAAACTCATGTTTAAAATTTGCAACAGGAATGTATGGGATAATAATTAAAACGAATATTAAAAAAGGAAAAATGGCCGTAAAAAAGCTAAAAGCAATAGCACTAGCTCTGGTTGTAACCGCCCCTTTTATAATACCCGTAATGTAAAGCTCTATTAAATCGTATAAGGATAAACCTTCTAAACCAGGAAGCTTAATACGTTTTAAAAAACGAACCAGAAGATTAACTACAGGGATTTCATCAAGTTTATCTTCTATAGGCTTAGTCATTAATAACTTGCTTTTGTTGTTTGTCAAACAAAGTTATTAAAATAAAAAATGTCTTTTAAAACTTAAATTGATTAAATCAAACATTTAAAAGCGATAAACTACTTTATCGCTTTTAAACTTAAATCCATATTATGAACGGAATGCGTTAAAGCACCACAAGAAATATAATTTACACCACATTCGGCATAATGTCTTATGGTTGTTTCATTGATATTTCCTGAAGACTCGGTAAGGCATTTATTTCCGATAATTTTCACGGCTTTTCTAGTATCTTCATAATCGAAGTTATCTAATAAAATTCTATAAACGCCTTCATTCTGAAGAATTTCTTCCACTTCGCTTAAATTTCTAGCCTCCACCATGATTTGCAGATTTCTACCTGTTTCTAGTAAATAATCTTTTGTCATTTCAATAGCTTTTGTGATCCCACCTGCAAAATCTATATGATTATCTTTAAGCATAATCATATCATATAAAGCAAATCTGTGGTTCTCACCGCCACCAATTTTTACAGCCCATTTTTCAAGAACTCTAATCCCTGGAGTCGTCTTACGGGTATCTAAAATTCGAGTTTTAGTCCCTTCTAACAAATCGACAAACGTACGTGTTTTCGTTGCAATAGCACTCATACGTTGCATGGCATTAAGTACGGTACGTTCGGCCTTTAAGATAGACTGCGAAGGTCCTTCTATATACATTACCACGTCGCCGTAAGTAACTTCTGTACCGTCTTCAATACGTACATCTAATTTCAAGTTTTTATCTACATAAGCAAAGACTTTCTTAGCGAAGTTTACGCCACCAATAATGCCTTTGTCTTTTACTAAAATCTTAGCTTTTCCTCTTGCATTTTCAGGAATACATGCTATCGAACTATGATCGCCATCTCCAACATCCTCTCTAATCGCATTAGAAATTATCATTTTCAACTCCGAATCGAACTGCTCTTGTGTTATCATAAATAAATCTTGTTTGCAGCAAAAATAATAAATAGATTCACTTTTTTAAATTTTACATTTACGAAATTTTTATTAATGTCTTGTTTTAATGCATTATTAATAAAATAATTAAAAAAAATTGCTATATGACTATCAAGCTTATTACTATTGGAAAAACTGATAATAAACAACTTACGCATTTAATTAACGATTATATTAAACGTTTAAGTTTTTATATTAAGTTTCAACTAGAAATTATTCCAGATATTAAAAATTCTAAAAATTTAAGTGAAGAACAGCAAAAAAAGAAGGAAGGAACGCTGATACTTAGCAAGACAAATACTACAGATGCCTTGATTTTACTTGATGAGCAAGGCAAGCAATATGATTCTGTACACTTTTCTAATTACCTCCAAAAACACATGAATTCGGGTATTAAGCAACTCGTATTTGTGATAGGCGGTCCTTATGGCTTTTCGGAAGAAGTTTACAACAAGGCGCAAGGAAAAATATCATTATCTAAAATGACATTTTCTCATCAAATGATTCGTCTGTTTTTTATTGAGCAATTATATAGAGGTTTTACCATTTTAAGGAATGAACCTTATCATCATAGATGAATAAAAAGTTTTCAGTTTTCAGTCGCAGCTTTCAGTGATTACTCGGATGTGCTAATATTAGTTTTCAGTCGCAGTCCCAAGTTATCAGGCTGACTCGGATTTGTAAAATTAGTTATTAGTAACAGTTTTCAGTTTATGGCACTTCTTAAACAAAAAAAAGATGATTAAAAACTAGGTATTAATCATCTTTTTAAATTTATTGCCTTCAATCATCAATCACCTATCATCCGTCAGGACCTTTGATATTTTATAAAAACCAAACTCTAAAACACTTCTATAATTTCGAGAAATAATTCATCTTTTACTGTAATATAATATCGCTATCTATATTCAGTTTTTTATGAAGTGATCTTGCAAGGCTTAATGTAATATCGCGTTTTCCTTTAAAAATTTCACTTATTCTTGAAGCGCTAGTTCCTAACAAAACCGCTAAATCCTTTTGCTTTAATTTCATCTCAAACATTCGAAGCTCTATAACATCCATTAATTTAGGCATCCCTATTGGATGATGTTTTTCTTCATAAGCTTCAATAATATCACTAACTAAAATCAGTTCATTGTTTAAAGCTTCATTTTCCCCTTCATCATCTACAATTTTAAGCAATGTTTCAAGTCTTAAATTAGCCTCAATATAATCTTTATTTGTTATCATGATTACAACTTATTTATGTCCTTAATTTTATCGTATTCTGAGTGATTCCCTACCCATCTAATAAATATCCTTTTAATATTAAATCGCACAATAGCAACAATTCGATAATGATTCCCTTTTACATTAAAAACATATCTATTATTACCAACATTATCGGCAGAATTAAAAGTATTTTTTAAATCGGAATAATTTTCCCATTCTGCAGTTTTAGCCCTTTTATACCAATCTTGTAAAGCAACTTCAGAATTCACTTCTTTAGAAAAATAGTCCTTTAATTTTTTATGCGATATGACATGCATTTGCTAAACATGGTTTAAATCAGTTACAAAGATACAAAATAATTCTATATTTAATAACTTAATTACCAAATGTAGAATTTTAAAGTATTCCGTCTCAGTCTCAGTTTTCAGTAATTACTCGGACTTGCAGCATGTTAGTTCATGCGTTTCTTTAACAAAAAAAAAGATGATTAAAAACTAGGTCTTCATCATCTTTTTAAATTTATAGCCTTCAATCACCTGTCATCTGTCATCTGTCATTCTTATGTCAATTCTAATGTGTTTTATAAACTTCTTTTCTCTTTTTAAGCTGACGCTCTAAATCGCTAATGGTTTCTCTTACGGATACTTCAAAATTACGTTCATTAGAAGTTGCAAAAATTCTAGGGCCTGGTAAACTCAATTCAATATTGCAAATTTTTCCTAAATCATGATCCTTTTCATCTTGTTTAAAATGTACCTCTGCGCTTATTAAAAATTCGTATCTATTAAATATTTTCTCTAATTTCTCTCTTGTGAATTGTGAAAGCGTCTCACTTACATCTACGCCTACATATTGAAAATTTACTGTCATAATCGTTCTCTTTTAAGAATTAATATCACTCCGAAGATACGAGTTTTAGAAAAAAGTGAATGCAACAAAAATCATAAAATGCTATTAAAATTTTCTTTAGAATAAAGACAGCCTACTTTCATTTCATATGATATAATGGTATTTTTGAACGTTTAAAATCCTAATCTATATCTATGAAACTCGTTTTTGCTACCAACAATATAAATAAAATCAAAGAAGTTCAAGCTTTAATCCCTAACCACATCACATTGTTAAGCTTAGCAGATATTGGCTGCACCGAGGATATTCCAGAAACACAAAACACTATAGAAGGTAATGCCATTCAAAAAGCAAATTACATTAAAGACAACTATGGTTATAACTGTTTTGCAGACGATACAGGCTTAGAGGTTGAAGCCCTAAACGGTGCGCCTGGTGTATATTCTGCCCGATACGCTGGCGAGCAAAAGGATGCCCAGGATAATATGGATAAGCTTTTAAACGAGTTAGATGATAATTCTAATAGAAACGCGCAATTTAAAACCGTAATCGCCTTACATTTAAATGATACTTTACAAAGTTTTACCGGACTTTGTAAAGGTGAGATTACCAAGGATAAAATAGGGAACCAAGGTTTTGGTTACGATCCCATTTTTAAACCTGAAGGCTATACTGAAACATTTGCGCAGATGCCGCTATCTTTAAAAAACAGTATAGGCCATCGTGGTAAAGCGGTTTCGCTTTTAGTAGCCTTTTTAAACCAAATTTAAAATCAAAAGATCAGCATTTTTTGACCGCACATTTTTATCCACCGCAATTTTAATCTCATTTTATTCTAAAAATGATTAAAAAAAACAGGCGCATGTTGTCTGTTAATATTCTTTATGTTACTTTTAAATTATGACAGAGGAAGCTATTGAAAAAGAAAATGCCAGCATTGCTAAGGCTTATAAAGAGCTACTAAAAGTTAGTTACACCACACTTTCTAGTGACGATAAAAAATTAATTAGGAGTGCTTTTGAAGTCGCCTTAGATGGGCATAAAAATCAACGTAGAAAATCGGGAGAAGCTTACATCTTCCACCCTATTGCTGTGGCTAAAATTGTAGCTCAAGAAATTGGACTAGATGCTACCTCTATTGCTGCGGCTTTACTTCATGATGTTGTTGAAGACAGTCCTGACTATGAAATAAAAGACATTGAAAACCGCTTCGGGAAAACCATAGCCCGTATTGTTGAAGGGCTCACCAAAATATCCTCGCTTAGTAAAGAAAAAGACATGGATGTGTCGCTACAAGCCGAGAACTTTCGTAAAATGCTTTTAACGCTTAATGATGATGTTCGCGTTATTATTATTAAGATAGCAGATAGGCTTCATAACATGCAAACGATGGACTCCATGCGCCCTGACAAACAGGACAAAATTGCATCAGAAACCTTATATATATACGCGCCATTAGCACATCGTATTGGGCTTTACAACATCAAAACACAGCTCGAAGATTTAAGTTTAAAGTACACCGAACCAGATGTTTATAATGACATTCTTAATAAAATAAAAGAGAGCAAAGAGGAACAAGACCTTTATATCGAACAATTTAGTGATGTTGTTAAAAAAGCTTTAGACAAAGAAAATATCATATATTCAATAAAAGGTAGACCGAAATCAATCTTCTCCATCAGAAAAAAAATGCTTACCCAAGGGGTTTCCTTTGATGAAGTATATGATAAGTTCGCTATTAGAATAATTTACAAAAGTGAACTCGCCGACGAGAAATTCCAAGCTTGGAAAATTTACTCCATCGTCACCGATCATTTTCGACCTAACCCTATGCGCTTGCGTGATTGGATTACCTCGCCAAAAACCACGGGCTACGAAGCACTTCACATTACCGTTATGGGCCCCAAAGGGCGCTGGGTAGAAGTCCAAGTACGTAGTGAACGCATGAACGAAATTGCCGAAAAAGGCTATGCTGCTCATTACAAATACAAAAACAACACCGAAAAAGAAGACAGTCTAGAAACTTGGATTAACAGACTTCAGGAAGCGCTTGAAAGCCCTGAAGTTAATGCCGTCGATTTCGTTGAGCAGTTTAAACTCAATCTTTATTCTCAAGAAATATTTGTATTCACGCCAAATGGTGATTTAAAATCACTACCAAAAGGCGCAACATCTTTAGATTTTGCCTTTAGTATTCATACCGAAATTGGCATGAAAACAAGAGGCGCTAAGGTAAACGGGAAATTGGTTCCCCTAAGTCATGTGCTTGAAACTGGAGATCAAGTAGAAATTCTAACCTCCGAAACTGCTAAACCCAATCCTAACTGGCTCGATTACGCCACCACGGCTAGAGCTCGAGGGAAAATAAAATCGGCTTTAAAAGAAGATCGAAAACGTATTGGCGAAGATGGTAAAGAAATTTTGCGTCGAAAACTAAAGCAATTAAAAATTACGCTTAATGAAAGAACCATAAACGAACTTGTTAAATACTTTAAATTAAAAACCAGTTTAGATTTGTTTTATCGCGTAGGCATTGGCTCTATTGACAATGTTATGATTAAAAACTTTGCGGCTTCGCGAAGTAATGCTTTAATGTCTTTCATTAAAAGTAAAATCACTAGAAAAGCTAATATTTCAAAAGAAGAATTAGAGAAAAACGAAGTTACATCTAACTATGATTCATTAGTATTTGGAAAAGAAGCAGAAAAACTAGACTACAAACTTGCTAATTGCTGCAATCCCATACCGGGAGATAATGTTTTTGGCTTTTTAACAGTTACTGAAGGTATTAAGGTACACAAAAAAAACTGTCCGAATGCCTTAAGCCTACAATCTAATTACGCCTACCGCATCATGACAGCCAAATGGGTAGATTCGACGCAACAAGAATTTATGGCCCAAATTAAAATTACAGGAATAGATCATATTGGCCTTGTAAACGAAATTACAACCATCGTTTCAGAAAATATGCATGTTAATATGAAAAGCCTTAGTTTTGAAAGCGAGGACGGATTATTCTCTGGAAAAATCAGTCTTGTAGTAAAAAACAATACCATTATTAAAAAGATTCTTGAAAAACTAAAAAAAATTAATGGTATAGATAAGGTTACTAGAGTGTAAAAAATGTGTAAATTTGCACACGGAAATTATGAATGCAAAATCGGATACAAAAAATCAGGATATCGTAAAAAATGTTTTTACGAGCTTTTTAGAAAATAACGGGCACCGTAAAACGCCAGAACGTTATGCTATATTGCAGGAAATATATAATAGTGAAGAACATTTTGATATAGAGTCTCTATATCTTAATATGAAAAACAAAAAGTACCGCGTGTCTCGCGCCACACTTTATAACACTATAGAACTACTTTTAGAATGTGGGTTGGTAAGAAAACATCAATTCGGACAAAACCAAGCGCATTACGAGAAATCATACTTCGATAGACAACACGACCATGTTATTTTAACCGATACCGGTGAAGTGATAGAGTTTTGTGACCCTAGAATTGAATCGATCAAAAAAACTATTGAAGAAGTTTTCGACATAAAAATTAACAACCACTCGCTCTATTTTTACGGAAATAGAAAATCAACAACAAATAACTAATTATCAAAATGGCGGTAGACTTACTACTAGGATTACAATGGGGAGACGAAGGCAAAGGAAAGATTGTTGACGTTCTTACCACAAACTATAACATTATAGCTCGTTTTCAAGGTGGGCCAAATGCAGGACACACTTTAGTTTTTAACGGTAAAAAACATGTTTTACACACCATACCTTCAGGAATTTTCCATGATAACGCTACCAATTTAGTAGGAAACGGCGTCGTTATAGACCCTGTAATTTTTAAAGGTGAACTCGATAAACTTGAAGAACAAGACGTTGATTATAGAAAATCATTGCTTATTTCAAGAAAAGCGCATATCATTTTACCTACGCATCGCTTATTAGATGCCGCTAGTGAAGCCTCAAAAGGTAAAGCTAAAATTGGATCGACACTTAAAGGTATTGGCCCGACTTATATGGACAAAACCGGCAGAAACGGTATTCGTGTAGGTGATTTAGAACTTAGCGACTGGAAGGAGCGTTACAGAGCATTGGCTGATAAACACGAGTCAATGATTAAATTTTACAATGTTGAAATTGAATACAATTTAGAAGAGTTAGAAGTTGAATTTTTTAAAGCTGTTGAAGTTTTAAAATCTTTAAAATTTATCGATTCTGAAGAATATATATACCAAGCTCAAAGATCTGGACAATCCATTCTTGCTGAAGGTGCTCAGGGTTCATTATTAGATATCGACTTCGGAACCTATCCGTTTGTAACGTCTAGTAATACCACTGCTGCTGGTGCTTGTACTGGTTTAGGTGTTGCTCCAAATCAAATTGGTGAAGTTTTCGGTATTTTTAAAGCTTACACCACACGTGTTGGATCGGGCCCATTCCCTACCGAACTTTTTGATGAAGATGGTGCAACTATGGCCAAAGTAGGAAATGAATTTGGTGCAACCACAGGAAGACCAAGACGTTGCGGCTGGTTAGACCTTGTGGCATTAAAATATGCTTGTCAAGTTAATGGGGTTACCCAATTAATGATGATGAAAGGTGATGTACTTTCTGGTTTTAAAACCTTAAAAGTATGTACGGCTTACAAATATAAAGGTGAAGAAATCTCACACCTTCCTTATAACATTGAACCTGAAAATGTAGAACCAATTTATACCGAATTTAGTGGTTGGAATGAAGATTTAACTGAAATGTCTGAAGCTTCTCAAATGCCAAAAGCCCTAAACGACTACATCGAATTTTTAGAAAAAGAATTAGAAACGCCTATTACTATTGTTTCTGTTGGACCAGACAGAAAACAAACTATTTTTAGACAGCAATAGTAGTGTTGATACATTTTAAGCAATATAAAAGACTACATTTAATGTGGTCTTTTTTTATGGGCATATTTTAAGTGTGGGATAAATTTAATTCGGTGGCCCAAAGTGATTATAACACATCATTTTTGAAGGCCGCTTAAAAAGTAATTAATTTGATTTACCAATTAAACAGTACCTAAACAACGCCGCTTATCAATCATTTTAAAACGTATCAACAGGATCAAAATAACATTAGTGATACTTTTTAGACAGCTTCTTTTGTTTCGATATCATAAATCATTTTTTTAATCGTTATTTTTGCCACAAATTTTTTATACTTTGAACAAACTTCAAGTCTTACTATTATTATTAATTGTTTCTTTTGTTTCGGTGAATAACGCTCAAGAGAAACGCAAAATTCAAATTGAGTACGCTGGTAAACTCACCATCGACGAAGAAAACTATCCTGGTGCAAAGGTTCTAACCCGCGACGACAAGCAACAAGTTCATATAATTCATGGCGGCTCCAACATGTGGTGCGACAAAGCCATTCACTACGGTGAAGAAAATTTTGTTGAAGCTTACGGTAACGTTTCTGTAAAACAAGGCGACACCATTAATATGACTTCCAAATATGTAGAGTATAGTGGTATTACCGAACTTGCTTTTGCTAGTGGCGATGTAGTGTTAACAGACCCGCATTCTACTATTTCATCAGACACCCTTTACTTTGATCGCGTTAAACAACAAGCATTTTACAGAAATGGCGGTAAAGTTGTAAAAGATTCGTCTGGTACAATTACCAGTAAAATTGGCAGATATTACATGGATATCAAGAAATACCAATTTGTAAAAGATGTGGTTTTAGTAAATAAAGAGTCAACTATCAATTCTGATTACTTTGATTTTTATTCCGACACGGGTTTTGCTTATCTTTTTGGCCCATCAATCATCACAACTGAAACCAGTAAAACCTATTGCGAAAAAGGGTTTTACGATACCAAATTAGAAGTCGGATACGCCATTAAAAATGCAAGAATAGATTACGACCATAGGATTATTGAAGGCGACAGTCTATATTTTGATAACAATAAAAACTTTGCATCTGCAACCAACAACATCAAAGTTACCGACACCCTTAATAAAAGTGTTATCAAAGGGCATTACGCCGAAGTTTACAAGGCAAAGGACTCCCTTTTTATAACAAAACGGGCCTTAGCCATAACCGTTCAAGAAAAAGATTCTGTGTTTATGCATGCCGATAAAATTATGGTTACCGGAAAACCCGATAATCGTATTGTGAACGCTTACTATAACGCCAAACTTTTTAAATCGGATATTACAGGCAAATCAGATTCTATTTATGCAAATCAAAAAACAGGGATCACCAAATTAATAAACATTCCGAGGTTATCATCTGGCGATAAATTTTCAAAAGCACGTAAACCCATCTTATGGAATTTTGAAAACCAAATGACCGGTGATACCATTCATTTAATTTCAAATAATAAAACAGAAAAAATAGATTCACTTTTAGTGTTTAATCATGCTTTCATAATTAGCAAAGACACTTTAAGTACCGACGGATACAACCAAATTTACGGCTTAAGACTGGTGGGCTTATTTAATGATGAAAATGTATTAAGAGAGGTTAACATCATTAAAAATGCCGAATCCATATTCTACGCACGCAATGATAAACAGGAACTTATAGGTATTGACAAAGCGAAATCGGGAAGTATCAAAATTTTATTTGCCGAGGGCGATATCGAAGAGTATTCAAGATTTAACCAAGTGGACGGCGATTTAATTCCGGAATCCAAATACCCTCAAAAAGACAAATATTTAAAAGGCTTCGATTGGCGTGAAGAGGAACGCCCCAAAAGTGTAGAAGATCTTTTTAGTGACGACCCTCCTTTGGAGTTACCAGTTATTAAAGGCCTTGAAGACTACATACCTTCGGGCCAATTCTTTGATCAAGACATGTTGGAACGCATTAAATTAGCAGGAAAAGGAAAACCTCATCACAACAAAGCTGCTAGAAATATTCCTATTACGCATGAATCAAAAAACTTGATTGAATACCCTAGTGCATTTGAGCACGCTAAATGGTTTAAATCGGCAGTAAAAGTAACCATAAGCACTATGGCAACACCTGGAGGTAAAAGTGTCGCCAATGAAATTACAGGAACAGGCACTGCAGATGGCCATATATATCAAGTATTAAACAACACCGAAGGCACTTTCAAATTCTCCATTTGGATGAAAGGTAAAGGAAAAACCAGACTCCGTTTTCAAAGAGCAGACAAAGATTATGCAGTCTATAACACCCTGGTTGTAAACCTTACCGACGACTGGAAGGAATACACCCTTATTGGAACAAAAAAAGCAGACGGCAGTAAATTACGATGTTTAATAAGTGATATTCAAACCAACGATACCATATACATGTGGGGCGCAAATGTTGTTGAAGTTAATAAGGAATAACATCATATGATTTCTGAATTTTTTAAATACCAAGCGCAAACCTCAACACATCCGTTGGCGATGGAAGTTTCACACGCTTCTGGCTCCTATATTTATGATACCGCTAACAAAAGGTATTTAGATTTTGTCGCTGGAGTTTCTGCTTGTCCGCTAGGCCACAACCATCCGAAAGTGGTCGACGCCATTAAGAGGCAACTGGATAAGTACATGCACGTCATGGTTTACGGTGAATATGCACAGCAACCTGCCGTGGAACTCACCAAACTTATCGCCAGCCACTTACCCGCTCCTTTTGAGAAAACCTATTTAACCAATTCTGGCACAGAAGCCATTGAAGGCGCCTTAAAACTAGCCAGACGCGCAACAGGACGCAGCGAATTTATAGCAGCGAAAAACGCTTATCATGGTAACACAATGGGATCCATGAGTGTTATGGGGTATGAGGAACGTAAGCAAGCTTTCAGGCCGTTAATTCCTGATGTGAAATTCATTCAGTTTAATGATGAAGCAGATTTAAATCTTATTACATCTAAAACAGCCTGCGTGATTTTAGAAACCATTCAAGGTGGTGCTGGCTTTATTGAGCCTAAAAATAATTACTTAGCTAAAGTAAGAGAACGATGCGATGCCGTTGGAGCGCTTTTAATTTTAGATGAAATTCAGCCCGGTATTGGTCGTACAGGAAAACTTTTCGGATTTGAAAACTACAACTGTATTCCAGATATTATCGTATCGGGAAAAGGCCTTGGTGGCGGTATGCCTATAGGGGCCTTTACCGCATCTAGTGCCCTTATGGATTTATTGCAAGATAAACCCAAGCTTGGCCATATTACCACCTTTGGTGGACACCCCGTAATTGCAGCTTCAGCATTAGCTACTTTACAGGAAATTACCAAAACCAATTTAATGGCCGAAGCTTTAGAAAAAGAAGCCCTTTTTAAAAAGCATTTGGTACACCCTTTAATTGCAGAAATAAGAGGAAAAGGCCTTATGCTAGCCTTAATGTTACCAACACCCGACATGGTAAACCAGCTTATTTTAACCGCTCAAGATCACGGTTTAATCTTGTTCTGGCTCCTGTTTGAGCCAAAAGCAGTAAGAATTACCCCGCCCTTAACGGTTTCGAATGAAGAAATAATTGAAGGATGCCAGGTTATTTTAAGGATTCTCGATGACATTCAAACCACCTAACCAGAAACACAACCACTTGACTACCAATAAAAAACAAACAAGTATTCAACAAAAAACGACTCATGTTGATTACTTTGTTGAAAACATTTAGTCCTTTTACGACTAACCTTTAAATAGAATAGTAACTTTAAGAAAGTTGAACCTCACAAATGTGCTTATGGAGTTTAGTCAGGATGACAACAATAATTTGCCGCTTACCAAGTTTGAATCGATGTTAAAAACAAATCATGTTTTATTCTTTGATTCTGAAGAATTTGAAAACATCATTCATCATTACCTTAATCAAGGTAAAATAGCCTTAGCAAAGAAAGCTATAAAGTTAGGATTAGATCAACATCCAACGTCCATCAACTTAAGACTTTTTAAAGTTGAAATATATGTGTTTGAAGACAAACTCATCGAAGCCGATACCTTATTAAGTGAACTGTATAGTTTAGACCCTAATAATGAGGAAATCTATATACAAAAAGCCAATATTTTTTCTAAACAAGATAATCATTCACAAGCCATTTCTGTTTTAAAACAAGCCTTGGAACTTACCGATGATGTGGTCGATCTTTATTCACTTATAGGCATGGAATATTTATTTCTGGACAATTTTGAAGAAGCTAAAGTTTACTTCATGAAATGTTTAGAATGTGACATTGAGGACTATTCGGCTTTATATAACATCATTTATTGCTTTGAGTTTTTAAATCAACATGAAGATGCTATTTCGTATTTAAACGTATTTCTAGATAAAAATCCATACTGCGAAGTGGCATGGCACCAATTAGGAAAACAATACGATCTTTTAAAAGATTATAAAAAAGCTTTAGCGGCATACGATTTTGCCATCATTTCCGACGACACCTTTGTTGGGGCGTATTTAGAGCGTGGCAAAGTTTTAGAAAAATTAAAACGCTATAAAGATGCTATTGAAAACTATAGCATTACTTTATCATTAGACGACCCTACTTCCTTTGCTTTGTTACGAATTGGAAACTGTTACGAACAATTAGGCAATCATGAATTAGCCCTTCAGTATTACGACAGAACTGTTCACGAAGATCCTTTATTAGACAAAGGATGGATTGCCATTACTAAGTTTTACAAAAAAAAGAACGATTACTTAAAAGCCTTACATTATATAAATAAAGCGATAAATATAGATTCTGAAAATGTCATGTATTGGAAGCTTTATTCACAAATTAACCAAAGGCTAAATTTCTTAGAAGAAGCCGAACGCGGCTACAAAAAAACCTTAGAATTAGGCAATTACGAATTAAACACCTGGTTATCGCGTGGCGATTTACTAATTAAACTGGGTGAATCTGATGCTGCTATATATAATTTCGAACAAGCTATAGAGTTTTACCCAGATAATGCCGAAATTGAATACCGATTGGCTGGCTTATATTTTCAATTAAACGAAAATGACAAAGGGAGCTTTCACTTAAAAAACGGCCTAAAACACAATCATGAATACTATTTTATAATTGATGAATTGTTTCCAAAAGTTTCAAATAAACGTTTGGTAAAAAAAATACTTAAAACAAATCTGTAACACAACCTTTAATTAATTTGTATACCTTTGGTTTTCTTAAAAAACCACTATGCAACGACGTTTTAGCGACTACTTAATCATTACTTTTAAAGGGCTAGCTATGGGGGCTGCCGATGCCGTTCCAGGAGTTTCTGGAGGTACAATCGCATTTATTTCTGGAATTTATGAAGAGCTAATTTCTACGATAAGCAATGTTAATGCATCACTTTTTAAAACCCTTTTTAGTAAAGGTTTTAAAGATTTTTGGACACAGCTTAATGGCAATTTTATTTTAGCGCTTTTAACAGGTATTATAATCAGTTTTGTGACTTTTATGAAACTGGCAAGCTACCTCCTTATTTATTACCCCATTTTAATATGGTCCTTTTTTTTCGGACTCATCCTTGCTAGTATCTATTTTGTTGGAAAACAAATTACCAAATGGAATGCAGCCACTATTATAGCACTACTATTAGGTGCTTCTGTTGCTTTTTACATTAGTAAAATGCCTTCTCTAAGCACTAATGATAGTTCCCTATTTTTATTCTTTGCTGGTGCCCTAGCCATCTGTGCTATGATTCTTCCTGGGATTTCGGGTTCGTTTATTTTAATCATCTTAGGAGCTTACAAAACCTTAAGTGATGCGATTCACGATATTGATATCAAAAAAATAATGATTTTTGGAACCGGTGCGGTTATTGGATTACTTAGTTTTAGCCATGTGTTAAAATGGCTATTTAAACACTACCATAATATTACATTAGCGGTTTTAACAGGTTTTATTTTTGGATCATTAAACAAAGTGTGGCCATGGAAAAACACACTAACCTGGCATACCAGTTCAAAAGGCATAAAAACCCCGTTATTACAAGAAAGTATTTCCCCTTTCAATTTTGAAGGTAATAATCATGTACTATTTGCAGTAATTTTAATGATTCTAGGATTTTTAACTATTTTTATTCTTGAAAAATTAGGTTCTAAAAAACAGTAATGCAAAATACCAGAACATTCACCGATAAACTTTTTCTAGTTCTAAAGGGATTAGGCATGGGCGCTGCTAATAAAGTTCCAGGAGTTTCAGGAGGTGTAGTTGCGTTTGTTGCCGGCTTTTACGAAGAATTTATTTATTCATTAAAAAAGGTAAATAAAAAAGCTTTTGGATTGCTTATTAACGGACGCTTTAAAAGTTTTTTCTATTATATCAATGGCCGTTTTTTAAGTCTGCTTTTTCTAGGTATGCTTATTAGCTACTTTAGCATTTCAAAGATCTTAGATTTCCTTATTAAACATTATGAACTGTATGTTTGGAGTGTATTCTTTGGTATGATAATCGGATCTATATATTACATCTACAAAGATTTTAACGATTGGAATTCTAAAACCTATCTCTCTCTTGGCATTGGTATTATTGTAGGTTTGAGCATTAGTTTTTTAAATCCTGCTAAGGAAAATGACAACCTGTGGTTTGTTCTTTTCTGCGGCATCATTAGCGTTTCGGGTATGACCCTTCCAGGATTTTCAGGATCGTTTATCCTCATCCTATTAGGCAATTATGTTCTGTTATTAGTCGATTCTGTAAATGCTTTATACGACACCTTTTCAGAGATTATTACGGGCGATTTTAGTTTTACCAATAATCCCAAACGCATCAGAATGCTTAAAATATTGGTTGTTTTTACTGCTGGTTCTATAACGGGTTTGGTTTCTTTTTCGCATTTGTTAAGTTATATTTTAAAGCGTTATAAAAGCATTACCCTTTCTTCTATTATCGGATTTATTGTTGGCTCACTAGGCGTAGTATGGCCTTGGAAAGAAACTAGCTATAAAACACATGAAAGCGGCCATTTATTAATGGATTCCAAAGGACAACATATTGTGCACAACTACCACCGTTATATTCCAGAACTCCAAACCGAAACCTATGTCGCCTTAGCCTTTATATTTCTTGGCATTGCCATTGTTCTAGGCTTGGAGTGGTACGGACAAAAAACCAGAAAAACTACATGAACAAATTAGGATTATTAGGAAAAAATATTTCTTATTCTTTCTCCAGAGCATATTTTAAAGAAAAATTTGAAAACGAAGGCATATCGGATGCTACTTATGAAAATTTCGACATTGAAGACATTAAAAAATTTCCAGATATCATAAAAAACACCCCAAATTTAAAAGGCTTAAACGTTACCATTCCTTATAAAGAAGCCGTTATGCCTTACTTGGGTAAGATTAACAAAAAAGCCAAAGCTATAGGCGCTGTTAACACGATAAAAATCACAAAAAAAGGCAAACTTATTGGTTACAATACCGATTATTATGGGTTTAAAAAAACCTTAGAACCTTTTGTGAAACCGCATCATAAAAAGGCTTTAATTTTAGGCACGGGAGGCGCTAGCAAAGCAGTCGCTTATAGCCTCAAGGAATTAGGAATTGAATACGCTTATGTCTCTAGAAAACTATCCAATCATGTACAATTTTCATACGATACCCTAACAGAAAATGATGTTAAAAACCATGAGGTTATCATCAATTGTACACCGCTAGGAACCTTCCCAGACATTAACGATTGTCCGCATATCCCCTATCAAGGTATAAGTAAAAACCATATTCTTTTCGATTTAATTTATAATCCAGAAGAAACTACTTTTTTAAGTCGTGGTAAAAAAAACGGAGCTACCATTATTAATGGCGCCAATATGCTAAAACTACAAGCCGAAAAATCATGGTCTATTTGGGATCTTTATTAAATCCTTTATAAATAAGTTAAAACACTTCTATGCACTTTGTTTATACTTTACTTGTTAGTATCTTTAAACTCGAAAATAATTGATGAACCTTAACATTTTTAAAAATGTCTGACAACGAGAAATCACAAAAACCGGAAGAAGTTGATACGCCTAATGCTATTGAAAATTCTACAGAATTAAATGAGAATCAAACCTTGGAATCAACATCGAATGCTGAAGAAGAAACTGTAAATTCTGTTGAAGACGCTAATGAAAGTGCTGAATCAGAAGCTATTGAAAATTCGACCAAAACTGATGACCAAGATGAAGTTTTAAATGAAATTGACGAATCGAATGCTGAAGATGCTGAAGATGAAGGTAATAAAGATCGTCATAAAATAGAGGTTAAAGAATACGACACCATGTCGTTAGAAGCCTTAGCTATAGAATTGGAACGCCTTGTTGCAACCGAAAAAATTCAAGCCATTCGCAACCATGTGAATAGTATAAATTCAGAGTTTAAGCAAAAACTACAAACCATTATTGATGAGAAGAAAGAAGACTTTATTAATGATGGTGGTAATGAAATTGATTTCTACTTTTCATCACCTGTTCAAAAAAGATACAAGGATGCCTACAAAGTATACCGAACTAAACTTAATGAACATTACCAAAGTTTAGAGAAAAACTTAAAACAAAACCTACAGGATAAGTTAGCCATTATTGAAGAGCTAAAAGGACTTATTAACGTTGAAGAAAACATTAATACCACTTACAAACACTTTAAAGATTTACAGGAGCGCTGGAGAAATACTGGTCCCATTCCAAGAGATAAATACAATAACGCTTGGAATAGCTACCACCACCATGTAGAGTTGTTTTATGATTTCTTACATTTAAACCGAGACCTACGCGATTTAGATTTCAAACATAATCTAGAAAAAAAGTTATTAATTATCGAGCGTGCCGAAGAGTTATCTAAAGATGATAACGTGATGCGTGCTTTTAGAGAGCTTCAAGAACTACATAAAATGTGGAAAGAAGAACTTGGCCCTGTTGGTCAAGAGCATCGTGAAGAAATCTGGGAGCGTTTTAAAGCGGCTACAAAAATTATTAACGACAAACGTCATGCCTATTACCAAGAAATTGACAAAGTCTACGAAAAGAATCTAGAGAAGAAGCTTGAAATCATTGAAAAGATAAAAGCTATTAGCGCCACAGGTTGCAAATCTCACGGTACGCTTCAAAAGAAAATTAAACAAATTGAAGCCTTACGTGAATCATTTTTCAATGCTGGAAAAGTACCCTTAAAGCTCAACGAAAAAACATGGGCAGAGTTTAAAGAGGCTGTAAGAACCTTTAACAGACAAAAAAACAGCTTTTATAAAGATTTAAAAAAGGAACAGTACCACAACCTTCAATTAAAATTAGACTTGATTAAGGTGGCAGAGGATAATAAGGAAAGTGACGATTTTGAAACGGTAACCCCTTTAATGAAAAAAATTCAAAGTGAATGGAAAAAAATAGGTCACGTTCCTAGAAAAGACAGCGATAAAATCTGGAAACAATTTAAGGCTGCCTGTAACTACTATTTTGATAGAATTCATGCTAAAAGAAATGCTGCAAGTACCGAACAAGTAGAAGCTTACCACAAGAAAAATGAGTTTTTAAACGCTTTTAAAGACCTAAAATTAACTGAAGATAAAACGAAAGGCATTGAGTTAATTAAAGAAAAAATTAAAGAATGGCATGCCTTAGGTCGTGTCCCTCAAGACAAACGTTATATTGATGCTAAGTTTCAAAAAGCAACCGATCAATTATTATCCCATTTAGATCTGGAAAAAATCGAAGCTGAAATGATTAAGTACGAAAACAAATTAGACGTACTCAATGCTGCCGATGACGATCACAGAAACTTAGATAATGAACGTGTATTCATTAGAAAGAAGATAGACGAAGTTAAAAGTCAGATTAATCAACTGGAAAACAACTTACAGTTTTTCACTAATGTGGAAGATGACAATCCTTTAGTTAAGGAGGTTCACAATAACATTAAACTTCATGAAGAGTCTTTAGAATTATGGAAATCTAAGCTTAGAAAAGTTAAGGACCTTTATTAATAATTAGCAATACTTTATTAATAAAAAAGAAGCTGTATTAAAAGTCGATTAATAAGATGGTCGTCAGGTTGAACTTGTCGAACCCATGTTGCATTAATATAAAAAATGAAAACCCTGTATAAGAATACTTCTTTTACAGGGTTTTATTTTTAGAGCGATTTAATAGACACTATCCCGTAAAGTGTGTAAGTTATAAATCGAGGGTTTAGCTTTTTTAAAGTTGAACCCTTTTTTCAAATATAGTTAAAAACTGGTTTAAAATAATGCCCCAGTTCCTAATAGGCATCGACCATTTTTTGGTAGCCTCTCTAAGGGCTAAAAAAGTGGACTTCATAACAGCCTCATCTGTTGGGAATGAGAGCTTGTTTTTAGTGTACTTTCTGATTTTTCCATTAAGGTTTTCAATAAGGTTGGTAGTGTAAATGATTTTTCTAATTTCAACAGGAAATTCATAAAAAGCAGTAAGCTCATCCCAGTTGTCTCTCCAGCTTTTAATAGCATAAGAGTACTTGTGTTCCCATTTCTGAGCAAAGTCCTCTAAAGCAGCTTTTGCTGCGTTTTTGGTGGGTGCATCATAGATATTTTTCATGTCTTTTGTAAATTCCTTCTTGTCTTTCCAAACAACATAGCGACAAGCGTTACGAATCTGATGTACCATGCAAATTTGGGTTTTAGATTCAGGAAAAACATTTTTAATGGTGTCGGTAAAACCGTTAAGATTATCTGTGGCCGTGATAAGCAAATCCTGAACGCCTCTGGCTTTCATATCGGTTAGTACGCTCATCCAAAAGGCTGCCGATTCATTCTTACCCAGCCAAAGTCCTAAGACTGGCTAACACGGTTCGATTTGTGCCAGTGATTTCGGAGTTACTGTGCCGTTGATTTCGGTTTAAATTGTGCCACACGGAAATTGAGTTAGCTAAAAACGGTTTGATTTGTGCCAATGTTTCCGTTTCGATTTGTGCCACTTTAAGAGATCAAGTAATTACCTTATTGCTCTAAAAAGCGATATGGCCAACACACTTGATCCAATGGACCTAAAACAAATTATCAACTTAAAACAAGATGGTTATAGTAACCGTCAAATTGGAGCCACACTTGGCATTTCCCGCAACACTATAAATAGCTATATACACCTATTTAAAGGTAGTGGTTATAGTTTTAAGGAGTTATTAAAGCTAGACAACCACACCCTAGAAAAGCTCTTTACATCTCATACAACCATAAATAACAAACGCTATGATGAATTGATGCTTTATTTTGAAAGTATTAATAAGGCTCGGAACCACCCAGGATTTACTTTTTTGTACCACTACACAGAATATAGTCAAAAGGTTAAAGACCCTTATAGTTACACTCAATTCATGGAGCATTACCATCGTAAATATGCCAAGATCAAGGGATCTATGAAACTTGAACACGAGGCAGGGAAAGAGATGTTCGTGGACTTTGCTGGAAAAAAACTTCAGATAGTAGACAAAATCACAGGCGAGATACTTCCAGTAGAGGTCTTTGTTGCCATCCTCCCTAACAGTCAGTATACCTATGTTGAGGCTTGTATGAGCCAAAAGCGTGAAGATTTTATAAGTTGTTGCGAAAACGCCCTTCATTTCTACGGGGGGAGTACCCAAGGCCATCGTATCAGACAATCTAAAATCAGCCGTTACCAGATCTAGTAGATACGAAGCTCAGGTTAACCGTAGTTTTAAAGACTTTGCCCGCCATTACAACTGCGTGGTCAATCCAACGCGTAGTTACTCCCCTCAAGATAAAGCGCTGGTGGAAAACGCGGTGCATCTAGCTTATCAACGGATTTATTATCCCCTTCGGGAAATGACCTTTTTTTCTTTAGCAGATCTAAACAAAGAGATAAAACTTCTGCTAGAGTGCTACAACAACCTATTATTCCAACGCAAAGAAGCTAGTCGTCTGGAGCTCTTCCAAAGCGTCGAACGAGAGTATCTAAAACCCTTAAGCAGTACACGCTACGAGATAAAAGAATATAGAAGAGCTAAGGTTCAGAAAATAGGCTATATCTATTTTTCACCAGATAAGACTTACTACAGCGTTCCATATCGTTACATTGGCAAGGAAACCACGCTACACTATACCAAAGGCATGGTAGAGGTGTATTATAATCAACAGCGCATAGCTATACACCAACGTAGCGGTTCCAAAGGCGCATACATAACCAACAAGGATCACCTTAGTAGTTCTCATAAACAATACAGCCAGTGGAGTCCGCAATACTTTAAGAACAAGGCAGCTGTCCATGGTAGTTATGTTGCAGCATGTGTCGAGCGGATTATTGCTGCGTTGGATTATCCTGAAACAGGGTATAAAAGAGCTATGGGCGTTATACAACTCCATAAGTCTTATGGCTCCCAAAGGTTAGATAATGCTTGCAAAAGAGCCATACAGGCTGATGCTGTAAGCTACAACAGGATAACCAACATACTGAAGAATAATCTAGATCAAAGCTCCTTATTCCTACAAGAAGAAACAGACCGAGGTTCTCATATCCCCAAGCATGCGAACATCCGTGGGGCATCCAATTATAAGTAAAAACAACACGAAAAAATCACTTAAATTTTATACATATATGAATACAAATCACACCATCGAAAAACTCAGAAAAATGAGATTAACAGCTATGGCTGAACTCCATCACAACCACCTTAGTGATAACCGAATAGAGGGTCTTACGCCAGATCAATATCTAGCATTGCTTACCGATCACCAATGGGAAGACCTTCAGAATAGAAAGATAAAAAGGCTTACAACGCAAGCAGCCTTTAAGCAGGGAGCTACACTTACAGATATTAATTACCTGCACAACAGAAGCTTGGACAGAAATATGTTCGAGCGTTTGGCTACTCTAGATTTTGTACAAAAAAAGGAAAACTTGATTATCACAGGATCCTCTGGAGTGGGTAAAAGTTATATAGCTCAGGCATTGGGACATCAAGCTTGTATGATGAATAAAAGAACCCTATACACAAATACTGCTAGACTGATGAAACGATTAAAACTAAGTAAAGTAGATGGCACTTACCTTAAAGAACTTGCAAAACTATTAAAAGTAGATCTGCTTATCCTTGATGATTTTGGTTTACAGAGCTTCGACAATCAGGACAGAGAGGCGCTTATGGACATAATCGATGAAAGACATGATAAAAAAGCAACGATTGTAGCTTCACAAATACCTGTATCCGCTTGGTACGATATTATCGGCGAAAGCACTATCGCTGATGCGATACTAGATCGTATTGTAAATTCATCGCATAGGAGGGACTGTAAACTATTTTGTGTTTTTGCTGTTAGTTAGTTTAAAAATGATTTTGAAATTCATAGGCAAAAAATTTACTTTTAAATTTTTATTTTATGAACTCAGACTTAGAAAAACAATTAGACGCCTTGATCGGCAAAATCAGCAACAAGGAGGACTTTGACCAGGTCAAGGAACAGTTGCTTAAACGTGGTATTGAATCACTTTTAAAAGCAGAAATGACTGCCCACTTAGGGTTTCAAAAAGGAGGTTCTGTAATTGAGAACAACCAGCGCAATGGTTTCTCAGAGAAAACTATCAAGACTCATAACGGCGAACAACGCATCAAAATCCCCAGAGATCGTCAAGCGAGCTTTGAGCCTGTTATTGTCCCCAAACATCAATCGATTAGTCAAGAATTAGAAGATTGTATTCAACTGCTTTACGCCAAAGGTATGAGCAATAGCGATATTATTGATTTTATTGAAAGTACCTATGGAGTGCAGTATTCCACATCACAGGTATCCATTGTCACCAATCAATTATTGGAAGACATCAAACAATGGCAGAATAGACCTTTAGAAGACGTATATCCCATTGTCTGGATAGATGCTATTCATTATAAAATACGTCAAGAAGGCAAGGTAATATCTAAAGCCTGTATGATAGTTTTAGGGGTGAATACCGAAGGGCAACAAGATATTTTGAGCATGAGTATTGTGGAGACAGAAAAGGCAGCTGCTTGGATGTCCATTTTAGACGATCTGCGCTCTAGAGGCGTAAAAGATATCTTCTTTCTGTGTTCGGATAACCTCTCTGGATTAGATAAAGCTGTAGAAGCTATTTTTCCAGGTAGTATACGTCAAATATGTATCGTACATCAAATTAGAAACTCTTTAAAATATGTGAGCTATAAGGACCGTAAATCAATAATGGTCGATATTAAAGCTATTTATCAAGCCGATAATGAGAAATTCGCTTTAGAGGCTTTCGAAGTCTTTAAACAAAATTGGGAAGATAAATACCTCTCTGCCGTACAGTCTTGGGAAAACAATTGGGATAATTTGACCGCGTTTTTAAACTACCCAAAAGAGATTAGAAAACTTATATATACTACCAATATCATTGAGAGTTTTAATGCCAGTTTAAGAAAATATACACGCAACAAAAAAGTCTTTCCTCATGATGATGCAGCACTGAAATCCATATATTTAGCAGCTCAAAGCATCAGCAAAAAATGGAAGAAAACACGATTTAAATGGGGCCAAATTTACAATCAATTGTATATTTGTTTTCCAAACAGGTTATAATCTATATTATTTTAACCTATGAATTTTGAAATTATTTTTCAAAAACACAAAATTTTGGATAAACTCTTTAACTATTATTGTATGATCTCTTAAAGTGGCACGGTTTGACCGAAATACGTGCCATGGTCACTCCGAAATAGCCACTAAAGATTCTTCAGTCGTTCCTCCTTCTGAATGACACCACCTTTTTAACGCTGTAACCTTGTAACCTTGTAACTTAACTTCTCGACTCCGCTCGAAGACCGTAGATAAAACAATTGAATATTCATTATTGACTATTGATTATTAACCTACTACTGAAACGTGGTCCCAACTTGTCACTCTGAGCTTGTCGAAGAGTCTTCAAAGCTAAAAGTTAAATTGTAGGTATTAGAAGTGATAATTAGTTGTTGGTTACTGGCATAAAGCATACGACCTAAGGCAAAAAACCTTCATGAATCTATGTTTTACAACAAGTTATTGAGCTAAAGATTCTTCAGTCGTTCCTCATTCTGAATGACACCATCTTTTTAACGCTGTAACCTTGTAACCTTGTAACTTAACTTCTCGACTCCGCTCGAAGACCGTAGATAAAACAATTGAATATTCATTATTGACTATTGATTATTAACCCACACTGAAACTATGCACTACGGTGTCACACTTAGCTTGTTGAAGGGCGAAGCTAAATAAGCAAGACAACTTCAATTTATTCTAGCCTTCGGCATAAAACATACAGCATATTGCCTAAAGCCTACGCCCCATACATTTTATTACGTAATTCCTTTATTTTAGGATCCTGCATATAATCATCCCAAGTGGTGTAGCGGTCTATTACACCGTTTGGCGTTAACTCAACCACTCTATTTGCTACTGTTTGTGCAAACTCATGATCATGCGTAGTAAATAGTATCGTTCCTTTAAAGTTTTTTAATGAGTTATTAAAAGCCGTTATACTTTCAAGATCTAAGTGGTTTGTTGGCTCATCAAGTTGTAACACGTTAGCACGCATCATCATCATTCTAGAAAGCATACATCTTACTTTTTCACCACCCGAAAGTACCGACGATTTTTTAAAGGCTTCTTCGCCACTAAAAATCATTTTTCCTAAGAAACCACGAATATTAACTTCTTCGCGCTCTTCCTCGGTTTTTGCCCACTGACGTAACCAATCAATTAAGGTTAAGTCGTTTTCAAAAAACTCACTATTATCTAAAGGTAAATATGATTGTGTAGTCGTAACACCCCACATGAATTTACCGGTATCGGCTTTTTCTTTATCATTTAAAATCTGATAGAATGCTGTAGTAGCTCTCGAATCACGTGAAAACACCACCACTTTATCGCCTTTGGCTAAGTTTAAATCGATGTCTTTGAAGAGCACTTCACCATCCATAGATGCTGCAAGGCCTTCAACATTTAAAATTTGATCGCCTGCTTCTCTTTCGCGCTCAAAAATAATAGCAGGATACCTTCTGCTGGTGCGTCTAATATCAGCTACATTTAATTTATCAATCATTTTCTTTCTACTGGTAGCTTGTTTACTTTTTGCTACGTTGGCAGAAAAACGACGAATAAATTCTTCTAATTCTTTCTTTTTCTCTTCCGCTTTTTTGTTTTGCTGAGCATGCTGTCTTGCTGCTAATTGCGAAGACTCATACCAGAAAGTATAGTTTCCTGAGTAGTGATTAATTTTTCCGAAGTCAATATCCGAAATATGTGTACACACCGCATCTAAAAAGTGTCTATCGTGCGAAACCACAATCACACAATTATCATAATTAGCCAAGAAATTTTCTAACCACGATATGGTTTCGTAATCCAAGTCGTTGGTAGGCTCATCCATAATAAGCACATCTGGATTTCCAAATAAGGCCTGCGCCAATAACACACGTACTTTTTGTTTACCATCTAAATCGGCCATCATGGTATAATGCAAATCTTCCTTAATATCTAGGTTAGATAGCATTGAAGCCGCATTACTATCGGCGTTCCAGCCATCCATTTCTTCAAATTGCACCTGTAACTCACCAATTTTCTCGGCGTTTTCATCGGTGTAATCGGCATAAAGGGCATCAATTTGAGATTTGATTTTAAACAAAGGCTTATTCCCCATCAAAACCGTTTCTAAAACCGTATGCTCATCATATAAACTATGGTCTTGTTCAAATACCGACATACGCTTTCCTGACTCTAGCGAGACATGCCCAGATGTTGGCTCCATTTTCCCAGAAAGAATCTTCAAAAAAGTAGATTTCCCGGCCCCGTTGGCTCCAATAATACCATAGCAATTTCCATTGTTAAAGGAAGTATTTACTTCATCGAAAAGCACACGTTTTCCAAATTGGACAGAAAGATTTGATACTGATAGCATAATTTATATTAAAATTTTTGCAAAAGTAGAAAAATGAATTGGGAAGACGAAACTTAAGTCTGGCTATTTTAAACCATATAACCAATTAAAAAAGCTTCTAAATTTGTAGGAAAAACAACTTTTAACAGCCTCTTAACAGCCGAATCCCATAACAACGTATACATTTGTTCATCCAAAGATACGCTATCATATTTATGAGAATTAACTTTTCGATTGTAGTTTTACTATTTACCTTTTATAGCTGTAATCAAAACAGTGCTAACGAGAAAAATAGTTATGCTTATATTGGTGGTGAAATTATTAACCCCAACACCAACTACGTTGTTCTGTCTAAAGATCAAAAAGTGATAGACACTGTAAAATTAAATGGCGTTAACCGATTTCTTTACAAATTAGATTCACTTTCTCCGGGAATTTACACCTTTAAGCACGGTATTGAAACTCAAATGGTTTTATTAGAACCTAGAGATAGTGTCTTGTTTCGATTAAACACCTTAGACTTCGATGAATCTTTAGTTTTTACAGGTAAAGGTGACAAGAAAAACAACTATTTGATTAATGATTTTCTGGAGCACGAAAAAGAAGAAAAATACATTTTTAAACTTTGCCAACTCTCACCCGATGTTTATGAGCAAAAGATCGACTCTATAAAAACTGAAAAGGATAACCTTTTAGCAAGTTTTATAAATCGATATCAACCTTCTCCTTTATTTATTAAAATAGCTGAAGCCAATAACAAATACAGTTATTACTCCAATAAAGAGGTGTATCCATTCGCGCACCACGGGAAAAACAAAATGAAAAATCTTAAAAGTTTACCTGAAGATTTTTATAACTACCGAAAAACCATCAATTACAACGATACTTTTTTTAGCGACTACCACAATTACCGTACGTTTTTAAAGCATAACATTAGTAATTTAGCGCTTAATAAACACGCGAAACATAACGAACAAAAATCGCGTAAACAACATGCCTTTTGCTATAATTACGAGCGCCTAAAATTGATTGACTGTTTGGTTTCGGATAACAGCATTAAGGATGACTTACTTTATCACTTTACCTTAAAATACTTATCGAAACACGATGACGAATCTTACAATAGAAAGGTTTTAGATTTTTACTTAAATAATAGTAGTAATGCGTCTGAAAAGGAGCGAATGACCAAATATGCTAATTCCATTCATAAGTTAAAAAATGGTTCGCAATTACCTCTTGTTGAACTGGTTGATTACAACCATGAAGCTATAGAACTTAACACGCTTATTAGCACCCTTACCGTAATTACCTTTTGGTCTAACGTATATTATCAGCATTTCAAAGACAGCCATTACAAGATAAAAGAATTGGAACTTAAATATCCCGAAGTGGATTTCATTACTATAAATATCGATGATTATGGTTTAGAAAAAGCCAATAAACTTTTGAATAGTTTTAATTTTAATCATGAGCATGAATACCAATTCCAAGACTCTAAATTAGCTTCAGAAAAATTAATCATCTACCCGATTACTAAATCTATTATTGTTGATAAGAACAAAAAAATAATAGATAGTAATGCGAATATATTCTCTTATAAATTTGAAGATGATATTCTAGGACTTATCAATAGATAATCTAATAATATATCGTTTTTAATTAGAGACCAGAAATGCCAAAAAGTTGTTTTAGCGGATCTCGGTTTGGGTGTATTTCTGGCGTGTCTTTTACCAAATGACATAACCTTTAAGTCAAAAAACGCTAAAGTTATATAGTAATAATCAATTACCTATAAGAAAATTAGCGGACTTGAATACCATAATTTCACCAAGTGAAAATTATCACAAACAAACATCCGCTAACTTTAAATTAAAAAATTAGGTTAGACTAATAATTTTATACTAAACGGGAAAGCGTTTATTATTTTTTTATAAACTTTAAGACAGCTCCCTTCTCAAATTTCAAAAAATACAAACCATTATTTAGGCTTCTAATATCAATTTCATTGTTACCTGTAATTCCACTTATTATTTCTTGGCCTAAAGCATTTAATATGCTATAATTTTCAGAAACCGCCATATTAGAAATTGTAATAAATTCTGAAGCAGGGTTAGGAAATATTGATATTTTATTGTCCTTATTAAACGCTTCAGCCCCTAAAGCATTATCACTAATACTTACACTAAAAGATAGATCCATTAAAGATGAGACTTTAGAATTAACCCAGGCTGTGCCACTAGTGTATGGATTGGGATATCCTAAGAAATAATTTAGATTAGTAGAAACCTGAAACGAATATTGATTATTTGCTAATAAGAGAACACTACCTGTAATATTAAAAACAATTGGATTATCAATGTTGGTAACAACGATTTCTGGATAAATTTGCGTATAAATTGGGGTTCCCGAATTCGTATTCCCATCATAAATATTTAAAGTTCCAGATTTTAAAGTTCCTATTTCTGAAGCATAGATTTGAAAACTAGCTAAAGTTCCATCACACTCGGCTGTAAAACTTTGACCTATAACTGAGGGGATTATATTAGACGAAAATTGTTCGGTTATGTGTGCTACGGCACATTGAGAATAAGTTACTTTTAAGGTTAGTAAAGTAATACCTAGAATTAGTAATTTTTGTTTCATTGTTTTGTATTTTTAATGTTTGCCAACTCCTCCTATACAAAACAAAATTTGGTTTATCCAGATGAAAAAGGTTATAATAATTTATTAAGATGCTAAATATATGCCTTTCACATTTACTAAAGGGTTAGATTACATTTTAAATAAGATTTTTCGATAACCTGTAATAATTATTTTTTGACAAAGTAAACATAAAACGAAACACGTCTTACAACAAAACAGTTTGGAAAGTCTCTAACAGCATGTAAAAATCAATCACCCGTAGACAAAATTAAAGATTCTAATATCACAGAAGAACCTTCAATTACTCCAGTAAAAACAGATACACCTTATTCTGATGTATTAGAAGCTACTCCTGTAAGTTCCGATAAAGCTGTCGTGCATTTTGAAGCGGCTCTAGAAGCTGCAAATGTTAACAATATGCCTTTAGCTTTTGAAGAATTTTTAGAAGCGGCAAAGGAAGGCCATATTTATGCCCAATACAATACCGTTGCCAGCAATCCCCCATAGAAACCCAAAAACTCCTCAGTACGTAAGCTAACGTAAAATTTGTAAATTACTATTCTAATATTTAGCTCTTTGCAAGGCCGTTTTTCAAAGTGTTGCTGCTTTATGTAAGCACGTGCGCAATCCTGGTTAGAATGTTTGCCATCAGTACATTGGCGACCACGCTTTCTGTGTGGATCCCGTTCAGAATAATCTCTTTGCCTAAAGCACATTCTCTTAGAGCTTTTTAAATTTAAGTTTTATGGATGATAAAATCACACTAGATGTAATCAACAAAAATGCTGCTGGAATTGACATAGGTAGCCGGAGTCATTGGGTAGCCGTAGGGCAGCAAGATTCTCAAATTAAAGAGTTTGGTGTCTACAATGAAAATCTTTATCAATTAGCCGATTGGCTTGATGGACACGGAATTAAAACTATTGCTATGGAAAGTACTGGTAATTACTGGCAAAATTTACATGCCGTGCTAGTTTCTAGAGGCTTTGAAGTGACCTTATGTAATGGTAAGTTTACCAAGAATATTAAAGGCAAAAAAACAGATGTAAAAGATTGTCAATGGATACAAAAACTAAACAGCTTAGGTCTTTTATCTTCCAGTTTTCTACCAGATGAGGACACAGAAATTCTTAGAACTTTTACACGACACAGACATAATCTTATTAAGCAAGCGGCTTCGGCAACTAAAAAAATGCAAAAATACCTCAGACTTATGAATATTAGACTGGATGTTGTTGTTAAAGATGTTGTAGGGCTTACAGGTCTTAAAATCATAAAAGCTATAGCGTTAGGTGAATCTGACCCTAATAAACTTGCTAGTCTAAGACATTACAATTGTAAAAAAAGTGAAGAAGAAATTGCTAAAGCATTACACAGTAATGGACGTAAAGATTTTTTATACGCTCTAAAAGATGAATTAGAGACTTATGAATTTATTCAAAAAAAAATCAGAGAATGTGATGATCAAATAGCTGCTAAACTAGATGAAATTATAGGTAAAGACCCTGAAAAAGCCGAACATTATATTGATAAAAAACCTTACAAAAGACTCAATAAAAACACGCCTAAAAATATTGATATCAATTTAAAATCATACCAAATGTTCAAGGGCATAGATTTAATGAGCATAGAGGGAATGAGTTATAATACTGTCCTAGCTATAATGAGTGAAGTTGGGTATGATGGTATTAAAAAATTTAAAACTGCTAAACATTTTACATCTTGGCTCAGACTAGCTCCTAATAACAAAGTAAGCGGTGGAAAAGTTCTGTCTAGTAAAATTGGTAAAGGCAGTAGCCGATTAAAAATAGCGCTAAGAAATGCGGCAAATTCTATTGGTAATCTAAAAGACAGTACGCCTCTTAGAGATTTTTTTCATAGAATCAATTTTAGAAAAGGAAGAGTATCTGCTATTACAGTAACTGCAAGAAAATTAGCAGTAATTATTTGGAATATGATTGTAAAGGGGGTTGCATACCATAACCCAGAGGGTTATCTTTACCTTGACCAAAAAAGAAAACTCGGACTCGTAAAAAGAATGCGCAAGCAAATTGATAAATATGGACTCACAAATCAAGATTTACAACTACCTGAAATACAGTGATTTAATTTTACGTTAGTCAGAATACGCAAAAAAATTGCGAAAACCACATTTTGTACATATATTTGTACTTAATAAAATACAATATTATGCAAATAACAACTGTTTCTGATTTCAGAAAAGATATTAAAAGCTACTTGGACAGAGTTGTGAAGAACTTTGATACTTTGATAATAAATCGTGGAAAAGATTCTGGAATTGTGGTTATGTCATTGCAAGAATACAATTCTTTAATGGCTACAAATCACGAACTTTCCTCACGAAAGAATGAGTTAAGGTTAGATTCTGCAATTGACAAGCTAAAAAACGGAACTACTTTTAGCAAAGACCTAATCGAAAGTTAAAATGAAGTATATATTCGTTGACGAGTCTTGGGAAGATTATCTGTATTGGCAAAAAACGGACAAAAAAAAGTTGAAGAAAATAAATGAACTTCTCAAAGACATCGCTAGAAACCCTTTTGACGGAGTTGGAAAACCCGAACCGCTAAAGCATAAATACGCAGGATTTTGGTCACGACGAATTGACAGCGAACATAGACTGATTTATCAATATAGAGAAGATGAAATATTGATTGCAAAATGCAGATTTCATTACGACTGAAAAAAGTACTGCTGGCAACAAGGTGTATAATTAATGGCTAGTTCGAGCTTGCTTACGAATATTCCTGCGGAATATTCTATTCGGTTTTTATTTGTTAAATTCGATGCTTAATCACGCCACAAATCATACACGACACCGGTATGATGTACGAGCAAGGGCTTGGCTTTGATAAAAATGCCGAACAAGGAAATTCGGCAGCACAATTTAATCTTGGTGTGTGTTACGAAAATGGCATAGGCACTGCTAAAGATTTCAGTAAAGCCAACAAATGGTATCGAAAAGCATCTGAACAAGGAGACGGCTTAGCTATTGGAAACCTAGACATGTTATATATTCGCGGTCAAGGTGTTAAAGTGAATAAGGTTGCAGGCATTGCCCTTTTACTCATGTCGTCCATGATGGATACCTCGCCGCAAAATCAAGCACGAAAAAATATTTCATCTACTCAAGGTTTAACCCCAGAGATGGTTTCGGAAGCTCAAGCCCTTTCTGCTGAAATGAATGAGACCAATAATATTTTAGAACCACTTGACAATTATTTAAATATTTAAAGATAGCCTATTAACTTTTACTTTTCTTCAAAGGGCAAATTACATAGTTCGATGTAAATCATAACATAAAATTTTAATTATAAACGAGTTATAAAGTAACAACTTACAATACATACTTAAAAAAAGTTGCAAAACAATCTGTGTATATATTAAAATTATAAGTAAATTGAATCGTTAATTTTCACTTATAAATATATAGATATGAAATGGAAAGGTAAAAGACAAAGCTCTAATGTTGAAGATCGCAGAGGTCAAGGCGGCGGTTCTAGTCGTGGATTTGGAGGGTTTAACCCCATGCTTTTAGGCCCTTTAATTAGGCTCTTATTCTCTAAAACAGGCTTAATTATTGTTGGTATTTTTCTAATAGGATCCTTTCTAACTGGTCACAACCCTATAAGTATTATAAGTCAGTTTTTTACAGGAGGCCCTGTACAAACTGAAAATTCGGCACCATACCAAGGCACCGAAAAAGAAAATGAACTCGCTGCCTTTAGTGCTACAATTTTAGCCAATACCGAAGATGTTTGGAATGCCCAATTAGAAAATTATCGCAACCCTACCCTCGTGCTTTTTACAGGTTCTGTTGCTTCTGCCTGCGGATCGGCTTCGAGCGCTACGGGCCCTTTTTATTGTCCGGGTGATGAAAAATTATATCTCGATCTAAGTTTTTTTAGTGATATGGAACGGCAACTTCATGCCCCAGGCGATTTTGCACAGGCTTATGTTATTGCCCATGAGGTAGGACACCACATTCAAAAAATCATGGGGATTACAGAAAAAGTTGATCGCTTACGCGGACAATTAAGTAAGACTGAATACAATAAGTACTCGGTTAGATTAGAGCTTCAAGCCGATTTTCTTGCAGGGGTTTGGGCTCATCACTCTCAAGAAATGACACAAATTATGGAAGCAGGCGATTTGGAAGAAGCGTTAAATGCTGCAAATGCCATTGGTGACGATCGCTTACAGAAAAATGCCTCAGGACATGTGGTTCCCGACTCTTTTACTCATGGTACCTCAGCCCAGCGTATGCGTTGGTTTAAAAAAGGCTTTGATACAGGCGACCTTTCTCAGGGCGATACTTTTAATGCGAATCCATTGTAGTCTGAAGGCATTAGTTAGTAGACAGTAAGCATTATGCTATAGGCTTTAAGCGGCAGGCATATGGCTTATAACTTAAAACCAAACCCATTATCTTCTTTTTAGTTTTACTATCTTAGTTCTGAATATTAACCACTTAAGGCACATCTCATAGAAACAAACCATGTAAAACCTGCTTGTTTTATGAAAAACCTTTAGTAAACCGCAATAACCAACCCTCACAATACATGAAAAAACACAATAAACTCTCTGAATTAGCTTCCACTGCTATTTGTGGTAATGACATCAGCTCTTCGGTATTATATGTTTCAGCATTAGCCATTGCTTTTGCAGGACAATATGCTTGGATTACTCTACTAATTGTTTCACTGGTTCTGTTTTTATTCAGGAAAATTTATGGCGAAGTGGTTGGCGCTTTACCCTTAAACGGCGGGGCATATAATGCATTATTGAATACAACTAGCAAATCTGTAGCCTCCTTTGCCGCTACATTAACCTTATTATCTTATATGGCTACAGCAGTCATCTCTGCTAATGAAGCTATACATTATTTACACCACCTCATCCCTGCTATTCCCATTATTATAGCCACTATTGTATTACTTAGCTTTTTTGCGCTATTAACTATTGGAGGCGTTTCCGAATCGGCTAAAGTAGCCATAGGGATATTTCTTTTTCACTTAGGGTCTTTTATTTTGTTAAGCGGTTTTATAGTATTTTTTTTAGTAAATAATGGTTTCGGATTATTTTTTGAAAACTGGCATTTACCCACTACTGGAGGAAGCATTACCAATGCCATTTTTCTTGGTTTTGCAGCTTCTATGCTCGGGGTTTCTGGTTTTGAAAGTTCGGCAAATTTTGTAGAAGAACAGAAAAAAGGCGTATTTCCAAAAACTCTAAAAAATATGTGGATTGTAGTGAGTGTTATCAATCCGCTTACAGCAATTTTTGCATTAGCTTTATTCACCTTACCTGTATTACAAAGTGATGCTTACCAAAATACCCTATTAATAGAAATGGCCTCCTATGTAGGTGGCGATTGGTTAGCTATTTTAATTGGCGTCGATGCTTTTTTAGTATTAAGTGGTGCTGTACTTACCAGTTTCGTTGGCGTTTCTGGTTTATTAGAACGTATGGCTTTAGATCGAATTTTACCTCAGTTTTTTTTAAAGAAAAACAAAAAAGGAAGCTCATACCGTATCATTTTAATCTTTCTACTTTTAACCGTTTCGGTGTTATTAATTACCAAAGGCAACGTTAAACTGCTAGCAGGCGTTTATACGATTTCATTTTTATCGGTGATGGCGCTATTTGGCATTGGAAACATTCTACTTAAAGTAAAAAGAAACCGTTTACCTCGCCCCGAAAAAGCCAGTTGGGGTGCTATTATATTTGCCATTACAGCTGTATTAGTTGCGCTAATAGGTAACATTATTATGAAACCTGCAGAAGGTGTACCTAGTAATCTATCGGTATTCCTTGAGTATTTTATACCTTCTATTTTGTTTATCATTGTTATGTTAAACAGAACAGCATTGCTAAAATTTGTATTAAAACTTATCCATTCGATATTCGATCCTTTTAGAAACTTTGTCTTTAAATCTGACAAAAAAATCCTATCCCTAATACATAATATTAACTCCCAGGAGTTTGTCTATTTTACAAAAAACGATGATGTTGCTACACTTAACAAAGTCTTACTTTACATCCAGAAAAACGAACACACTAAGAAGATTAAAGTGGTAACCGCTACCGGAAATGGCAATGAGATAAACGACCAATTTAGGAATGACATCCGTGTAGTAGACCGAGAATATCCCGCTATTAGTATCGAATTTATTGAAATTGACGATCGTTTTGGACCAGAACTCATCAATAGACTGTCGAAAGAATGGGGAATTCCAATCAACTTTATGTTTATTGGCTCTC
The DNA here is from genome assembly GCF_002893765.1 of Tamlana carrageenivorans. Classification (NCBI taxonomy): domain Bacteria; kingdom Pseudomonadati; phylum Bacteroidota; class Flavobacteriia; order Flavobacteriales; family Flavobacteriaceae; genus Pseudotamlana; species Pseudotamlana carrageenivorans. Next base: position 4,060,100 of record NZ_CP025938.1, read on the forward strand.
CAGGAGATCATTTTCCTTATAAAGTGGAAGAATTAGGAGGTGTTCGATTGATTATTTAGTTTTTAAGAATAAGGCCATTTGAAAAAGTTACAATTATTGTCATATTGAGCTTGTCGAAATATCTTAAAGCAGGAATTAACCATAAGGGTTTCGACAGGCTCAACCTGACAAATACAATACTAAAAGGCTTTTTGAAAAGCCTCAATATCTGTTTTTACAATACTATAGACTTCCTAAAAGTTCGGCCATTTTTTGGGCACGTGCTTTAACTTCTTCTTCCGTCCATGATAATTTGATTAAGCAGGAAATATTACGGGCTATAATCGCATCGGAAGCTTCGAAGGTTTTATTTTCCAATTCTTGTAAGCCATTTTTAATTTCTTGAGACAGCGGAAACAATGATTTTTGCTGCGTTAAATGCTGCCATCTTCTCACATAGTGCCAGTTATTATCGAAATAATGGAAACACCCATCGATGCCATTTTCTTTAAACAAAGCCATGGCTTTTTGTGTGGTTTCCAAATCTTTTAAGAAGAAACTTAAAAAGGAATAGTTTTCTACACCACCCTGAGGTACCGTTCGGAAGGTAAGTCCGGAAACGCTTTTTAAGGCTTCTTTTATGATGTTGAAGTTTCGTTCTTGAATGTTTAAAATTTCAGGAAGGCGTTTAACCTGAGCCAAACCTACAGCGGCATGAAGCTCTGAAATTCTGTAGTTGTAGCCTAAAAACGGATGTGTTTCGGCGCCTCTATCATTTCCAACATGATCGTGACCATGATCGCTATAATGATCGGCGTTAACATAATAGTCTTCATTATTGGTTATAACGGCTCCGCCTTCGCCACAGGTAATGGTTTTTACAAAATCGAATGAAAAACACCCTAAGTCGCCAATACTGCCTAACGGTTTATTATTAAAAGTGGCTCCTATAGCTTGGCAAGCATCTTCGATAAGTATAAGGTTATTCGTTTTACATATATCTAGAATGGCTTGCATATGGGCCATACCACCACACATTTGTACTACCATAATACATTTCGTATTTGGGGTAAGTGCCTTTTTTATGGCTTTGGGATCGAGGCCTAATGTGTCATCGATATCAACAAGAACTGGTGTTGCTCCTACTTGCATGACAGCTTCGAAACTGGCCACAAAAGTAAAGGTTGGCAAAATAACCTCATCGCCTGCCCCAATTCCTGCTGATGCTAAGGCTACCGACAAGGCTGCGGTTCCGCTGGAAACAAGTTGCACGTGATTGGTTTGAAGCGTCGTTTGTAAAGCGGTTTCTAGTTCCTTAGCTTTCCAATGGCCATTACGCATGCCATCGAATCCGTAGCGCATAAGCACGCCATTGTCTAATACATCATTTACTTCTTTTCGTTCTAAATCTCCAAATAATTCGAATCCTGGCATAATTTTATTTAATTCTTAAAGGTTTGTTTGTAAAGTACGGTGCGTTGCGTTAGGGATGGAGGCCTTGTGGAGCTCTTTTTGTGTGGCCTGCCTGCCCTTAGGTAGGCAGGCCACACAAAAAAGCGACGGCCGAGAGCCCGACCCTTGTGGTAACGCCCTAATCATTTATAGTTCTATTACAGCCTCATTTAGTGGGCGTCTTACTTTTTTAAAAGTTGAAAACATATCGTCGTCGGCGCGATAACCAATAGGTAACAGAAGTACCGATTTTAAACCTTGCTTTTCGAGGTCTAAAATGCGATCGTATTCTTGAGGTATGAAACCTTCCATAGGGCAAGAATCTATACCTTCAACGGCACATACGGTCATTAAATTCCCTAAGGCGATATAGGCTTGATTGGCCGACCATTGAAGTCGTTCTGCTATGGTTTTATTGGACATCATATTGACCAAACTCTCACGGTAAGGTTTTAAAATGGTTTCTGAAGTTTGGCGAATGCCTTTGATATTTTTATAATAATTTTCGATATCGGTGGTGGTAATATCACTTTGCACACATATTACTAATAAATGTGATGCTTCTACAACCTGTTTTTGATTGAATGAAGCCTTTAGAAGTGATTGACGTGTTTCCTGCTCTTTTACAACCACTAATTTAATGGTTTGCAACCCATAAGATGTTGCTGTTAAATTGAAAGCTTGCTTAATGAGGTTTAATTTTTCTTCGGAAAGCTTTTTTTCAACATTAAATTTTTTAGTAGCATATCGCCATTTTAGCTGCTTAATCGTATCCATTTTGGGTTTAATAATTTGAGCAAAAATAAGATATGCTCATGGTATTTTACCATATTAAAGCGAAAAAATAAAGTTGAGATCCTGCCAGAAAAAATATTTTTAAAAAAAATGATTTTTTGTTTGATAGAATTGAAAAAGGTTTCTATATTTGCACCCGCATTCAGGGAATACCTGATGAGACACTTGGAGAAATGGCAGAGTGGTCGAATGCGGCAGTCTTGAAAACTGTTGAGGGTCACACCTCCGGGGGTTCGAATCCCTCTTTCTCCGCTGAGTTTTTTTTTAAACTCCCTTCAAAACCTTGCAAAACGTTGTTCTGCAAGGTTTTTTCATTTTCAAATGTTTCACTTTTTTTGGATCAGTCCTAAAAGTTGGGGACTAGACATAAATTGTACACCCCCTTGGCTTCCTAAAACAAAAAAACTTACATACTTAAGTTTTATTTAGGATACAATTTCTAGATATAGTCCCACCTAGTATTTTAAAAATTTAATTAGCAATATTTGTTTATACTCATTTAGCTTTTTAAAAGTATTATAATTTCCCACCAACACCTTTAAACTTCTCGACAAAAGCAGCAATCTTTTGGAAGACACTTTGTTTTTTAGTTAGGTACTGCGGGTTTAATGGACTCATTTTAGGTAATATTGAATTAAGCTCTGTACCGTTTTCGCTAGCATATTCCCGTTTTAATGAGGTTGTTATATAGCGTTTCGCGGCATCTTCATTAAGCTTTTCTTCTTCAATTAAAGCTGTGGCTTCTCTTTTTTGCTTTTTTTGGGCATAGTTAAAAAACGCATCGATAATCGTTGCTTTTTCATCGATAGTATCTAAATCTGTGTCGTTTATAAAATCTACAACCAAACTTTCCTTTGCTCTATTACCTACACTGGCACGAATTACACGTCTGATTTCTTCTACTAAATCTTCTTTATTTTTAGATTTCTTATTGTTCTCGAAAATTAACTCTATAATATAATCTAGGTTAATTTCCTGTGATTTCAATAGGTCTATTTCGAAAACCACATCATCCCAATCTATACCAGATTCTTCGGCTTCTTTACCATCTCTTTCTCGTTTTAACCAATCACGGATATCATTATAGGTAGAGCGGTAATCTTGAATGGTGCGTTCTGCAGGTAACTCGATTTTTTTCATCACTTCTATTTCTTCATCTGAAACAAAGTGTGTGTCTTTAAATGCTTCTATAGATTCTGGGTCGTCTTTGTCTACAGATTGAAAAGCTTTAAGATTTGTAAATTCATCGTAATTTTGAAGTATGTTTTCTACGCGTAAATATTCCCCAAAGAGTTTAGAAAATTCTTTTTTATCCTTTTCTGTTACAATTTCATCTGGATTTGGGAACTTTTCTTTTAATTCTTCTATAACTTCTACATACCCCCTACGTGCTTTACCAGAGGCAATATCTGTAAATCCTTCTAAATATTCTTTATAGCTTTTTTCTAACACCACATCTCTTGTGTTGCTATCACCAAAAAGTGTAATGGCATCAATAGTGGCTTGTTCTAAATCTCTAAAGGTTACAATATTCCCAAAGGTTTTTGTGGCATTGTATATACGATTAGTACGTGAAAAGGCTTGCATTAAGCCGTGATAGCGCAAGTTTTTATCTACAAACAAGGTATTTAAAGTCGGTGCATCAAAACCTGTTAAAAACATCCCAACGACAATTAGTAAATCGACTTCTTTATTTTTAACCTTTTTTGCAAGGTCACGGTAATAATCTTGAAAGCCTTTGCTATCAATACCGTAATTCATTTTGAAAGCAGCGTTATAATCCTCTATAGCTTTTGTTAAAAACTCTTTAGCACTCACATCCATTGCGCTAGGCTCAAAAGTTTCATCTTGTATTTCGCCAATTGCGCCTTGTTCTTCGTTAGCGGCAAAAGAAAAAATGGTTGCTATTTTTAGTGGTTTTTCACTGTCTTTTTGAAGTTTAGTTAATTCTTCATAATAACACTTTGCTGCATCTACACTACTAACCGCAAACATGGCGTTAAACCCATTATTTGTTCCTTTTGTACGGTGTGTTTTTTGGCGGTAATGGTTTAAAATATATTGCGATATTTCTTTAATTCTTGTAGGATGTAGTAAAGCTCTTTTATTTTCTGCAGCCGATAATTTTTTTAAGTCTTGTTCGGTTTCAACCCCTTTAAACTTTGGGCGTACATCGTTATAATCTACCTTAAACTTTAATACTTTTTCGTCTCTAATAGCATCTGTAATGACGTATGAATGCAGTTCTCTACCAAAAACGCTTGCTGTAGTTTCTGCACCTAAAGCATTTTCGGGAAATATAGGTGTACCTGTAAAACCAAACTGATAGAATTTTTTAAACTTCTTTTTTAAGTTTTTTTGAGCTTCACCAAATTGCGAGCGGTGGGCTTCATCAAAAATAAATACGACTTGTTTTTTATAAATCTCTAAGTCGTTTTCACCTTTCATTAAATTATTCAATTTCTGAATGGTGGTTACAATAATCTTATTATCTGTTTTGTCTATATTTCTTTTAAGACCTGCTGTACTATCGGAACCATTTACACTATCTGGCGAAAAGCGTTGGTATTCTTTCATAGTTTGAAAATCTAAATCTTTTCTATCTACCACAAAAAACACCTTATCTACAAAGTCTAATTTTGTTGCTAAACGTGCTGCCTTAAAACTGGTTAAGGTTTTCCCCGAGCCTGTGGTATGCCAAATAAAACCACCACTTTCTGTTGTTGCCCAATTTTTAGAATTAAATGAGCTTTTTATTTTCCATAAAATACGTTCTGTTGCAGCAATTTGGTATGGTCGCATTATCAATAGCGTATTACTTACATCAAACACCGAATAGGTAAGCAATACGTTTAAGAGTGTGCGTTTGTCAAAAAACGTTGTTGTAAAGTCTTTTAAATCTTTTATTAATGAATTGTCTGACTTTGCCCAATTCATGGTAAAATCGAAGCTATTTTTATTGCGCTCTACGGTATTGGCAAAATAGCGGCTGTCTGTACCGTTAGAAATTACAAATATTTGTAAGTATTTAAACAATGAGTTTGTAGCATTAAAACTCTCTTTGGTATAGCGATGTACTTGATTAAAAGCTTCGCGAATAGCAACCCCTCGTTTTTTCACTTCTACCTGAACTAATGGCAAACCATTAACTAAAATGGTAACATCGTACCTATTGGCGTGTGTGCCTGTTTGTTCGAACTGAGAAATAACTTGTACTTTATTACGTACCACATTCTTTTTATCGACTAAATAAATATTTTGAATATGGCCATCGTCGAACACAAAATCGTGGATATAATTATCGTGTAATTTTCTTGTTTTGTCTACTAAGTTATCGCTTGGTTTATCTAGATATTCTACTACAAAACGTGCCCATTCTTTATCTGAAAAGGTCATAGCGTTAAGATGCTGCAACTGCTCTCGTACATTAGCCAACATGGTTGATGGAGTGGTTAAGCTTTTAACATACTCGTACCCCTGATTTATTAAATCTTGCACCAACTCTTTTTCTAAATCTGCCTCTGTTTGGTGGCCTGCAGATGGCTCATTTAGTATATTGAATTTGGTATAGTTATTTAAAACAATAAAGTTGTTACTTTCTGCTATGGTTTTGTAATTCATAGTGGCTAGGTTTTAGTGATTAGGTTTTAGTGATTTTTGGAGCGCGTTAAGCATTTTTCCTACTTCCTGAATTAGGTTTATAGCCGTTTCTATATCTAAATTAGTTAGATACGTGACTTTTACACAAAGTAAAAGTTGAGTTTCTAATTCTGCTTTTGAACCTTTTGCAATGGCTAGAAACTGTATAAATTCTTTTGTTGAATTTCTTCCTTGTCCTTCGGCTATATTACTTGGAATAGAAATAGCCGACCGCCTAATTTGGTCACTTAAAGCAAAACGTTCTTCTTTAGGAAGTTTTTTTACCAGCCTATATACTTCGGTGACAAGCTCCATTGCCCTTTGCCAAACAATTAAATCTTTAAAATCTTTTATCATTTTTTTTCTTTCTTTTCACTAACCACTAACCACTAAAAACTAACCTCTAACCACTAACCACTAACCACTAACCACTAAAAACTAAGCAATTTGCTGCGGTAATACTCGTATTGTTTTTTACGCAGTTCTATTTCTTTTGGTAAACCTTCGCTTATGGATGTGGTAAGAGTATCGAATTTATCTAAGATATTTACGATGCGTTGCTTTTCCTCTAAGGAAGGATTTGGGATTTTTATGCTGTTTAGATTTCTCTTATTTAATTTTGGTTGTGCTGCTCCAGAAATATATGGGGACAAATCAATACTATTCAAATAATATTCTACAAATCTACGTTCACCATATGTGTCAAATTTTAATACGTGAGCGTGATTATTAACCCAATTTTTACCACTTATACTGAATGCAATTGGTGTTTTCCTAACTGTTAAATTAGCACCATCTTCTGATATTAATAAAAAGTCTCCATCAAAAATATAATCTTTAACATAGTCGACTATCCCTGAGGCTCCGTAATAAGGAATATCACCTGATTCTCTTAAGCCACTTGCTATTGGTTTTCTCTTTGAGTCTAAATTTTCAGCTAAATTATCTAAACTTTCAAACTCAATCCTCTCATCAAAAGTTAGTAATTGTTCACGGTAGTATTCGTACTGTTTTTTACGTGCAGTAAGTTCGGTAGTAAGTTCGGTAGTAAGTTCGGTAAAGGTATCTAAAATACGAACTATTTCTTTTTGGATTTTTAGGGATTTTTCCGGGTTATCTGGGCATGGGATTGGAAATTTTTTATTAGCGTAATTACTAATCCATTGACGCTTATGATCTCCATCAACCAAATCACTTTGTAATGTATTCATCCAATGAAAAATATATCTTAACAACCCTTTAGATTCGTCTCTTGATGTAATCATCTTCATCGCAGATGATTTCACTTTAAAATCAAAGTCAACCCATTTATTAGCAGTAGTAAAATCATCAAAAATAATAACAGGCTTTTCTGCCCCTTTATATATACCATCAGTTTCATCTGTATAACCAAGAATAAAAGTTTTACCTGCTGTTAAAACGGGAGTATTAAAACTATCTTGATATTCTTTAGTTTTTACACGATATTTTGTTGGTTGTTCATAATCAGTATAGTCTCCCAACGCTTTCCACTCCACTTCAACACCTTCCAATAATTTATCTAACGTACTCATTTTTTACGGCTTTGTTTTTTGGCTGTTTTTTCTAGGGCAGCAATGGTTTTTAAATAGTCTTTTTCTACACCACTAAGGGTTTTGGCTTTGTAGGCCTTGTACTCTTGCAGGGCTTTTTCTTTGGCTTTGGTGCTGGAAATTTTTCCTGCATCACCCAATACGTTACGCCCTGTAGAGGCTAGAATATTATCCAATTCTTTTACGTAGTCTGCCATACGCATTTCACGTTCTTCTATGGCGTTTAGCTCGGCTAAATCGAAATAAGCCGCTACCAAATTGTTAAGCACTTTTAGTTCTTTTTCTTCTAAAAAGTTTTTGGCAACCATGGCTTCGGCTTGGGTGGGTTGGTCGCCTTTAAAATTGGTTAAGCCTGCAAAGGGTTTATTGCTATCTACCCTTAAAAACACCACTTCGCTAGCTGTATTACCATGTGCCGCATAGTGCAATTTGTTTTGTACAATTTTAAAAAAGGTAACACTTTGCTCGCTTTTAGGATTGTAATCGGTAGCGGTAGCGTATAAGTCTAATACCTGGCGGTACATCACTTTTTCGCTGGAGCGTATATCGCGAATACGGTTTAATAACTCTTTCCAATAATTACCACCTCCTATATTTTTAAGACGCTCATCGTCCATGGTAAAGCCTTTAACAATGTATTCTTTTAATCGTTGGGTTGCCCAAATTCTAAAATTTGTAGCAATTGTACTTTTTACCCGATACCCTACAGAAATAATCATGTCTAAATTGTAGTATTCTAATTCTCTAGAAACCTCACGATTTCCTTCTTTACGAACTGTCAAGGATTTCTTGACAGTTGCTTCTGGGGTGAGTTCGTTTTCTTGGTAAATATTTTGAATATGAAGGCTTATATTCTGTTTTGTGGTTTGAAAAAGCTCCGCCATTAGTTGTTGGGTAAGCCAAACATCTTCATTCTCAATCTTTACCGAAATATTAGCACCTCCATTGGCACTTTTGTAAATAATAATATCACTGCTTTGCTTACTCATGCTTCAATTTCCTTTACAATTTTATCAATATCGGCACGTAGTTGGTCTATCTTTTTTACTGTAATAGCGACTTCTTTATTCAGTTCTGTAATATTTATTTTTTCTCTATTGTCTTTCGCTTCTACATAACTACTTACTGAAAGGTTATAATCGTTTTCGGCTATTTTAGCATTGTCTATGGTCGTGGCAATGTGTGCTACTTCTTCTCTAGTATCGAACATTTGCATAATCTGTTCGATATGGTTATCGTATAGCACATTATTATTGGTTTCTTTTTTAAAGAAATCTTCACCACTTACATCTATAAACTGGGTTTTGGTATCGGTTTTACTTTTAGAAAGCACTAAGATGTTTACTGCTATAGATGTACCAAAAAACAGGTTAGGTGCTAGCGAGATAACCGTTTCTACATAGTTATTATCTACTAAATACTTTCTTATTTTTTGCTCTGCGCCACCACGGTAAAAAATACCTGGAAAACACACCAAGGCTGCTCTACCTTTACTAGATAGGTAACTTAAAGCATGTAATACAAAAGCAAAATCTGCTTTAGATTTTGGGGCTAATACACCTGCAGGTGCAAAACGGTCGTCGTTAATAAGTGTAGGGTCGTCGCTACCTTTCCATTTTACAGAATATGGCGGATTAGATACAATGGCATCAAAAGGCTTATCATCGCCTAATTGTGGGTTTTCTAACGTATCTCCTAACACGATATGAAACTTGTCGTAATTCACATTATGTAAAAACATATTCATACGCGCCAAGTTATAGGTAGTATGGTTTATTTCTTGTCCGTAAAATCCATCTTCAATAATATGGCTATCGAAATGTTTTTTAGCTTGCAAGAGCAAAGAACCAGAACCTGCTGCAGGGTCGTAAATTTTATTGACTTTGTCCTGCTTGTGCATGGCTAATTGTGCAATTAACCGAGATACACTTTGCGGCGTAAAAAACTCACCACCAGATTTTCCTGCGTTGGCTGCATAATTAGAGATTAGAAACTCATAGGCATCACCAAATAGGTCTATCTGGTTATCCTCGAACTTACCAAGATTTAAACTTTCTACGCCCTTTAAAACTTTTGCTAAACGGCTGTTTTTATTTTCTACGGTATTCCCTAAACGGTTACTTGTGGTATCAAAATCGGCAAATAAACCTTTAATATCATCTTCTGAGGGGTAACCATTTGCTGAACTTTCTATAGCTGAGAATATGGCAGCTAAATCTGTGTTTAGATTTTCGTTATCGTTAGCACCATTGGCAATGTTTACAAACAACTGGCTTGGATAGATAAAGTAGCCTTTTGTTTTTATGGCATCCTCTTTTATTTCTGGTGTAATGATAGCGTCTGATATGCTTGCATAGTTAATGCTTTCATCTCCAGCTTCAATATAATTGCTAAAATTCTCACTGATGAAACGGTAGAATAGGGTTCCTAATACGAAGTGTTTAAAATCCCATCCATCTACTGAACCACGAACATCGTTGGCTATTTTCCAAATTTGATTATGTAATTCGGCTCTTTGGTTGTTGCTTGTCATTTATATTTTATAATTAATTTATTATTCAGTGTACATTAAGCCTGCTCTAAAACAGCCATTAATCTATGATTGAGATATAGTTTTTCTTTACCTACTTTTTCGGATGTTAAAAAGCCTGCAGCTTCTAAGTCCATTAAATAATTCCCTACTGTTTTAGGAGTTCCTAATTTTTCATCAATTAAAAATTGTCGTTTGGTGTATGGTAATCTAAATAGTATCTCTACGAGTTCTTTAGTATATGCGTTAGGTAATTTTTCTTTAATTTCAGATGTCATTTGCTCCATTAACTCGGTCACATCTTTTAAACGTTTTAAACCTTTTTTAGCGGTATATTCAACCATTTCTAGCATATATAATATCCACGATTCCCAATCATTATTTTCGGTAACTTCACGTAGTTTATTATAATAATCTGCTTTGTTTTTTATTATATACTCGCTTAAATAAATTGCAGGTGTGTCTAATAGTTTCTCTAGTTTTAAATAGAGTAATAACAAGATGCGTCCTGTTCTACCATTACCATCACTAAAAGGGTGTATGGCTTCAAATTGATAATGCATTAACGCCATTTTTATTAATGGGTCTATGGTATCATTTTCATTAATAAACGCTTCTAAATTGGCTAATTTCTCCCTTATAACCGTTTCTCCTGTTGGTGGTGTGTATATCGTTTCCCCTTTAGCATTTTTTAGAGCAGTACCAGGAGTTGTTCTTATTCCTGCCGTGTTTTTTTTAATGCTTCGTACAATATCTATACATAAATTTGTGCTAATAAAAGGGCGCTTTTCTATATCATGTAATCCATTCCAAAGCGCTTCTTTATAACTTAGCACTTCTTTTGTAGCCGGGTTATCAAACTTTTTATCGGCAACTAAAGATTTGTATAAATCATCGTTAGTGGTAATAATGTTTTCTATTTCGGAACTTGCTTTTGCCTCTTGTAAATGAATAGTGTCTAAAAATAATGTTGGGTTTGGCAAATTAGTGAGCATACCATTAAGCTGTGCTAATGCTCTACTGGCATCAATAGTTTTTCGTAAAACTTTTGTTGTTTCTAATGTTTGTTTTGGAGGCAATAGCGGTAAGCTATTATAAGGCGTATCTCTACTAAAATCTGTCATTTTGAACAAGGGTAATAATTACTCACGTTTTTTCAACGAGGGTAAATATAGTCAAAAATTACCTTTGTATAATGTACAAGTGTAAAAATTACTTCTATTTTAATTAATTCGAGAGTTCCTCATTTTAAAGCCTTTAATTTCTAATTATATAAACAAAATAATCAAACCAATAAAAAATTTATAATAACATCATTCCTTTTTAAAAATCCTACAAAGCATATAACCTATAACAATACAAGGTAAAGCCATATTAATTGTTCCAAAAATAATCTGAAGAGTTCTTTTGTCACTATATGCTGCACCATTTGTAATAATCAACCAGGCAAAAATAAGAAAACAATAAAAAATAAACTTAAGACAACCTTTCTTATGGGCATGGTGGACAATTGTTCGGGTACCAACCCTATATTGGCAGCATGAAATCTAATAACTATTATTTTGTGTTTTATATTGATGATGCTAATGTTTCATCATGGTATCCACCCATTGAAATATCAAGATTAAAGGAAGGAGTTGAGTAAAATACTTTAAAACGAAATAACGGATCAAGAGCAAAAGTTGGGGAGTAAAAATAATTTTATCTTTGGAAAAAATTAAATTCCGTGGAAATTTCTAAAGATTTATTATCCTTATTACTACCTGATTTTCTGGTAGCTCATTTTAGTTTTAAAAGTAGTTCTTCAACAGAAGATAAACTTCGGTTGTATTTCGAAGAGAAGAACATTGTCCCAAATAGTTTTAAAACACGTAAAGTAGAATCTAAAGGTTTTCATAAAGAAATAATTATCGAGGATTTTCCACTTAGAGGGAAACTAGTTTATCTGCATTTAAAGCGCCGCAGATGGCGTGATGTAGACACAAAAGAAACCCTGCAAAGAGACTGGAATAATGTAGCAAAAGGCACTCGTATGACCACCGAGTTTGCCGCTTTTTTAAAAGAAATTAATCGATAATAACAATACTAGCACGCAAACTATAGCTAATTTGTATGGTTTAGATGGTAAAAAGCTACAGCGCCAATATCGAGATTATTTAAGTGAATTTAAAGATTGGGAATACCTTGAGCAATCCACCAAATGGTTAGTCTACCCTCAAAATATTGGCAAACGATTATCTATAGATGAAATAGCACTTTCACAAGGAGAGTTATACACCGTAGTAACCAATAAAAAAGCCAAAGGTAGAGCAGGTTCTATTGTAGCTATTATTTCAGGAACTAAGTCTGAAGAGGTTATTAAATATCTTAAAAAGATACCTGAAGGCAAGCGGAGGTTGGTAGAAGAAATAACCTTAGATATGGCCGGTAGCATGAAACTAATTGCAAAGAAGAGCTTCCCAAGAGCCGTGCAAGTCATTGATCGCTTTCATGTACAACAACTAGCTTCTGATGCTGTACAAGACATTAGAGTAAAATACCGCTGGCAAGCTCTAGAACTAGAAAATGAGGCTATCAAGACAGCTAAAAATAATAACTACCAGTATCGAGCAGAAGTATTTAGTAACGGGGATACGCGCAAACAACTGCTAGCACGAAGTAGGTATCTTCTATTCAAAAGTCCTGACAAATGGACTAGTTCCCAAAAGGAAAGGGCAGGAATTTTATTCATGCAATACCCTATGATAAAGGAAGCTTATGACTTGTCAAACCAGCTAAGAGTAATTTATAATACTTGTACAGACAAAAATATAGCAATGACTAAATTGGCACTTTGGTACAATCAAATTGAAAATAGTGGCTTTAAAAGCTTTAGAGTTGTTATGAACACAATCTCCCTAAATTACAGGGGAATATTAAACTATTTTGACAACAGAATTACCAATGCGGCCGCTGAATCTTTTAATGCAAAGATCAAAGCCTTTAGACAACAACTTAGAGGTGTGAGAAATAAGGAATTCTTCCTCTTTAGATTAGCACAAATTTATGCCTAGTCCCCAACTTTTAGGACTGATCCATAACTTTATACATTTGTTCTCCAAACATCCAAAAACAAAAAAAGCAAGCTTTTTACAGCTTGCTTTTTGTTTTGTGGGGAGAGCAGGATTCGAACCTGCGAAGACGTAGTCAGCAGATTTACAGTCTGCCCTCGTTGGCCGCTTGAGTATCTCCCCAAAACCGAGCGCAAATATATAACGCATTATTGGTTTTGCAAAATAAAATATCAAAGTTTTTTTATAATTCGTAGCGCAATCTAAAGGTTACAAATCGCGGTTAAATGTAATACTCTGTGGCACTTACAGATAAATTACTTGAACTACTTGTATTTTGAGATTTGGTATCTAAAATATTTGTTGCTTTTAACTCATACTCCCACTTACTATCTTTATTATTTCGGAAAGATAGCGAAGCATCCCAGAATTCGAAGGTGTTTAAAGTACCAGACTCATTACTAAATCGGTTGTGGGCATAATTGGTTTTAAAGGTGAGTTTCTTAAGAATAAGCGCATCAAAATCTATTGAAGGTTCATTGGTATAAAATTTTGTACGGCTAGCGCCTTGATCATTATCCTTAATGGTAAAACGATATCCTAGTTCAAAATTTGGAGCTTCTCGAAAATTAGTACGCACTCTAGCGCGGTAGGTTTGAGCATAATTTTCGTTGGTTGAGGCCTGATTATTCACAAACTGATTAAACTTATTATAACTCAAGTTAGCATTTAAGGTCGACCTGAATTTACCAATGGTTTTATCGATGTTTCCACTTACGCTAGCAGTTTCATCGGCTAAGCCCGAATTAAAAGGCGAGCTTACACGTACCACACCACCAGGAACGAACTGCGAACTCGTTCTAATTCTATCTACCGTTTTACTATAATTAATACGCGCTCGTACATTGGTATAATTGAACATATTAAAACTGAAATAAGACAGATTCAAATTATGAGATAAGGCACTTTCTAACTCCGGATTTCCAGAAAATATCGAACTGTAACTGTTTAGTACCAAACCTCGAGCTAACTGATTAACATCGGTAAAATCGGTTTGCATGGCATAATTGAATGTGATTTGTTCGCTTTTTTTAAGTTGTAAAATCACATTAAAATCTGGTAATAAACGGAAGAAGTTATCAATGTATTCTTCATTAAACTGTTCGTTTTTAGAACTGTAAGCATGGGCAGAAAGCCCTGGAGTAAACGTAAACAATCCTGATTTTAATCGGTAATGCGCTCCTAAATATACATCACTAAATCTATAGCCAATATCATTAGTGGATAAACCATCATTTATGGTAGGCATAGCCTCCACTTGGGTGCCATCGTCTAAGGTTTGAAAAATATTGGAGTCAAAATCCTGCTTGCTATAGATGATTCCTAAAGTTATGTTCAAATCACTTTTCTGATTTAAAATATGCCAATAATCCAACCTAGCATCCAATTGATTGGATTTTACACGTTTTTCTTGAGATACGTTGTACGCCGATTGTAGATTGTTAAGCCCCAAAGCATCGGCTACATCATCATAATTTGCTTTATCTTCAATAAAGGCGTTGTAAAACGGATCTTCATCTTGAATTAAACTTTGCGCTTCAACAGCAAAAATATTTTTGTCGTTTAAAGTATAATAGTAGTTAAAATTCTGATTGATACTATACGGATCGGCACTTTCTAATTCGTTCACATCACCGTTCACAGAAGAGTAAAACAGCTGTTCTTGGGATTCTTTGGACACGCGTCCTAAAACATCATAATCCAACTGATTATTGGTATTTGGTTTATAAGTAGCACTTAGTTTTAGCATCCCCAAATCACTTCTTTGTACCGTATTGCTTTCGGTATATTCGTCTGGAATACCTAATTCGGGATCGGTATATTGAGTTTCTCGATGCTCTTCCATTAAGGTTTTATTATTTGAAAAAATAGCAAAACCACTTAAGTCTAAAGTCTCTTTTGGTGAATAACTGAAATTCGCCGCACCAAACTTGGTGTTTATTTCTTTCGCTCTATTATTTTGAGCGGTTAAAAAACCTAAACTGTTACTTCCTAAATTGATATTGGTACCACTGTTGCGACTTGGACTCCTAAACCCGCCTGTGAAATTAAAGTAATCTCGACGTGTAAAAGCTACTTCACCTATATTGTTTATGTCGCCAATCACATTAATGCTGTACTCTGGACTGTAATAGAACAATTTAGGCTGAGCGAGATATAAACCAGCATCGTCGGCAACTCCACTACCTCCAGTAACATTTCCAAACCAAAAATTCTTCTTGCCTTCTTTTAATTTGATATTGATGGCTATATTATCTTGATTGTTGGTGACCCCACTTAATTGTCCGATTTCAGCATAATTTTTTAAAACCTCCACTTTATCAATCGCATTAGCCGGAATGTTTTTAGTCGCTATTTTAGAATCGCCATCAAAAAAGTCTTTGCCTTCTACCATCACTTTTCCAACCGTCTTCCCTTCAACTTCTATCTCGCCGTCATCATTTACCTCAACACCGGGGAGTTTATTTAAAACGTCCTCCAATTTACGTTCGGTTCCCGAAGTAAAAGAATCGGCGTTATAAACTATGGTGTCGCCCTTCACAGTCACGGGCATTTCGTAAACCAACTCTACAGCCTCTAAGGCATTGTCATACTCCAGCGAGAAATTTTTAACCACATCATCAGTGGTGGTGATTATTTCAGTTTGATGGGTTTTCATACCTATATAACTTACTTGAATATTATATGCTGTATTTTTTTCAACAGATAAGCGGTAACGGCCTTCGGGTGTTGTAATCCCATAAGACTCTAATTTTTGTGTTTGTTTGTTAATAGCAATAACATTGGCTAGTTCTAAAGGCGCACCAACACTATCTTTTACCACGCCTTCCAATTTTATTTGTCCGTTTACAGCAAATGCCATTAAAAAGAGTGTTAAAAAGATGAGTTTTTTCATGAATAATGTTTTAGTTGAAGTTGTAATTATCGACGTCCGCCACGGCCACGACCTCTATACATATCGCGCATTTCTTCCATTTTCTCTTTTGAAATTTTATCAAATTCGGCTTGAGTCACTTCTTTACCCTTGGTTGGCGCTTTAATATCTTCTTTATCTGAAGGGTTTATCACAATTTTAGAACACAGCATGGTTGTGTTATCTGCACTAACTTCTAAAATTAAACCCGGTAGCCCCCAGTATACATCAGGTCCAAGATTTACTGGAATTTGCGGTGTGTACCAAGCGACAACTTTAATATCGTTTTGCCGTTCCGCTTCAGGACGAGTTTCTTTTTTTGATGATTCATCTGCTTTATCGCGTGGTGGTCGTCTAAAATCTCTGAAATCAAAACCTGTTTTTGGTTTTACGGCTTCAGCTCTAAAACAAGTGTATTGCCCTATAATTTTAGATTCTCCTGTTAATTTCCAATCCAAACTCTGTAGACTGTCCTTAATTAGAAATTGCTTTCCGAAAAGGTCTTTTTTCTGAATAAATGCTTTCGACTTTACATTTTTATATTGATCGCCACCAGACGTGTTCATCATACCAAATCGCATCCCTCTACCTCCAGTTGGAGCATCTAGACTTTCTTCCTCGACATATAAAGCTTCAGATTGGTTAAAGGTTAGAATGAATGTTTTTTCTAAAGCGCTTTTCATACGCTCTGCAATTTGTTTTTTACGTTCCTCCGTCATGTCTCTACCGCCAAAATTGCTCATATCTATGGAGGTTTTAGTTTCATAATAGGCTTTCCCTTGAAAATCTTTTTGAGCAAATAAGCTACTTGAAACGGTTAAAAAAAGTAAAATGACTTGGATTCTTAAATGTTTGAAAATCATATAAAATGTATTTATGCGTGCTATAATTATCTTGTTCAACTAATTGCGATTGTTAATCTATATTTTTTAATTTTTATTAGAGATTCTTCAGTCGTGCCTCCTTCAGAATGACAGAATCGTACGTTTCACAAAACACTGATTGTCATGCAGAACTTAGTGATGCATCTCTTTTTTATTAAGCAAAAAATTCTTCAGAAGCACCTCCATATGAATGACAACTCCTATCCAGTTAAATCCATTGGACTAAATAAACACACTAAGGTTTAATAGCGATATGTTAAAAATTGAAAATAAATGCATATGCTAAAAACCAACTAGGTGATTTTATACAAAAAACCAGTTGGAATTTTGTAATTTCCCAAAGTCTATGAAATACACCTGCTTAATATTATTTCTTTTTTCAGACCTCCTGTTTGGTCAAACAACTATAGAAACCGAGTTTGTTAAAAAATTTGAGCTTAAAGCTGATGCGTTTATTTCGATTGATAATTTCGGAACGACATACTATATCACCAATAATGTATTTTACAAAAAAGACAAGGATCAAACGACCAACTTTAGCGCTTTACAACTGGGTAGTTTATATGAAGCTAACGTTTTTAACCCTTTAAAAATTAACCTCTTTTACAAAAATTTCAATACCGTAATTATTCTTGATAATCGTTTGGCTGAAATTTTTAAAATTGATTTTAATCAAATGGCACCTTACAAAAACATTTCTCGTATTTCGACTGGATATGATAATACGATTTGGATTTTCAATCAAGATCAACAAAAACTTGAACTTTTTGATTATAAAGCAAAAACCACAAGAGCGCAAACGGTTCCTGTTCAAAGTAGCGTTTTAGATTTAGAAAGCAATTATAATTATTGTTGGTTGCTTACTGAAAAATTCCTCTACGTCTATAATTATTTTGGTAGCTTGATTAAAAAAATTGAAAATCCAGGCTTTACTGCTATGGTAGAAAGCAATGAAAATATTATTCTTAAAAAAGATAATAATTTATTTTATTTGAAAAAAAACAGTGAAACCATAAATACTATCGAAACCGGAAATTTATTAATAAATGATTTTTTTGTAACCAACGAAACCTTGTATCTTTACAGCCTCGAAACCGTACATCAATTCAAATTAAAAATAAATTAAGACCATGCACATTGCTATTGCAGGAAACATTGGAGCAGGAAAAACGACACTTACCCAATTACTCGCTAAACATTATAAGTGGGAGCCGCAATTAGAAGATGTGGTGGACAACCCTTATCTGGATGATTTTTACAATCAGATGGAGCGTTGGAGTTTTAATTTACAAGTTTACTTTTTAAATAGTCGTTTCCGTCAAGTTTTACAAATTCGTCAGAGTGGAAAAGACATCATTCAGGATCGAACGATTTACGAAGATGCCCATATATTTGCGCCTAATTTACACGCTATGGGCTTAATGACTAATCGCGATTTTGAAAACTACCGCTCGCTTTTTGAATTGATGGAATCCTTAGTTCAGGGCCCTGATGTTTTAATTTATCTGCGAAGTTCTATTCCTAATTTAGTAGCACAAATACAAAAGCGTGGTCGTGATTACGAAAACACCATTAGCATCGATTACCTTAGCCGACTTAATGAGCGCTATGAAGCATGGATTCATGGATACAATAAAGGAAAGTTACTTATCATAGATGTTGACAAGCTGGATTTTGTTGATAATCCCGAAGATTTAGGATACGTTATCAATACCATTGACGCCGAGATTAACGGCTTATTTTAAATACCCTACCAAATACATAAAACAAGATCACCATGAAAATTCAGTTCAAATTGTTTTTTCATGGTGATCTTATTGATTTATCATGTTGAGCTTGCCGAAACTAACTTTTGACAATCAGTTCGTTAACTATAATTTCGACAAGCTCAATATAACAACACATATAGTGTTTAGAAAATCTATTCCAATTTTATAGCGTCAACTTTAGCTTGAACTTCAGCTTCTGTACCTTGGAATGTATCATAACTGGTAACGACCTCATCATTTGTGGTTGTAATTGTTGTCACTACGGCCTTTACAGTACCATCGCCGTTATCGGTCATTTCTACTTTTACCTCTTTAGAAACTGAAACAGGCCCTACCTGTTCGATGACATTTTCTTCGGAAGTATAAGCGTTTAAAGCATCGGCAGAAACAGCAATACTTGGCGCAATCACTAAGGCCACAACCGACATTAATTTTAATAAAATATTTAATGAAGGGCCCGACGTATCTTTAAAAGGATCGCCAACAGTATCACCTACCACAGACGCTTTATGAGCCTCGGAACCTTTTCTTCCTTCTTCCTCAATAGTTTTTTTAGCATTATCCCAGGCACCACCGGCATTCGATTGAAAAATAGCCATTAACACCCCACAGGTAGTAACCCCTGCTAATAATCCGCCTAACATTTCAGCGCCACCAATAAAACCAACAGCAACAGGTACCGCAATAGCTAATAAGCCAGGGAGAATCATTTCTCGAATAGAGGCTTTTGTTGAAATATCTACACATTTATCATACTCGGCATATCCGTGAGCTGCATCGAAAATCGCGCGATCTTCAACAGATGCCTTAGACATATCAGAATCGTATTTACGCATCACATTTAAAGCAGCCTTTAATTGCGGAATATCTCTAAATTGACGTCGTACTTCTTCTATCATCGCCATAGCAGCACGCCCCACAGCGTTCATGGATAAAGCAGAAAATACAAAAGGCAACATCCCACCTACAAGTAAACCGGCCATAATATCTGGTTTTGACACATCAATAGCGCTTACATTTGCGGTTTTCATAAAAGCGGCAAATAAAGCGAGCGCTGTTAAAGCTGCTGAGGCAATGGCAAACCCTTTTCCTATAGCTGCGGTTGTGTTTCCTACCGCATCTAGTTTGTCGGTACGCTCACGAACCTCATGAGGTAATTCTGCCATTTCTGCAATACCTCCCGCATTATCTGAAATTGGTCCATAGGCATCTACAGCTAATTGAATTCCTGTGTTAGCCAACATACCAACCGCAGCAATGGCGATTCCGTAAAGACCTGCAAAATGATGAGAGACTAGTATAGCCGCAGCAATAAGAATGATTGGAATGGCTGTTGACATCATGCCAATACCTAAACCAGCTATAATGTTGGTAGCTGCGCCTGTTTCCGATTGTTTTACTATGGATAAAACAGGCTTCTTTCCTGTTCCTGTGTAATATTCTGTGACTTTACCAACGGCTAAACCTGCTACCAAACCAGCGATTGTAGCCCAAAACACCCCCAGAGCACCAAAGCTTAAACCTTCCACAGAATCTGGAATTAAGGCGTTAATTATAAAATATGACGCTATCACCATAAGTCCAGCCGAACCAAACTCACCTATATTTAAGGCTGATTGCGGATTACCGCCGTCTTTAACACGCACGAAAAAAGTTCCAATTATAGACATAACAATTCCAACTGCCGCTAATACCAAAGGCAGGTAAACCGCACCTAAGCCATTAAAGTCTGGGGTTATAATAAAAGCTCCTAAAACCATGGTTCCTATAATGGACCCCACGTAAGACTCGAATAAATCGGCTCCCATTCCAGCAACATCACCTACATTATCCCCTACATTATCGGCAATAGTGGCAGGATTTAATGGATGATCCTCAGGAATACCGGCTTCTACTTTCCCTACTAAATCGGCACCAACATCGGCAGCTTTAGTGTAAATACCTCCACCAACACGTGCAAAAAGCGCAATAGAAGACGCCCCTAGAGAAAACCCCGAAAGCACATTAAGCACTTCGCTAATACCCCAGCCCATTTCACTGTAAATCATAAATAGCCCACTTAGACCAAGAACACCAAGTCCTACAACGCCTAAGCCCATAACGGCGCCTCCTGCAAAAGCCACTTCTAAAGCTTTTCCTAATGAAGTTCTAGCTGCATTGGTGGTACGTACGTTAGCCTTGGTAGCGACTTTCATACCTATAAAACCAGCCAGTCCAGAACAAATAGCCCCTACAATAAACGAAACAGCCACCATACCATTGGATCCTATTTCAGCATTGCCTTTAAAATAAAGTAGGATAGCTACAGCTATAACAAAAACCGACAATATTTTATATTCCGCTTTAAGAAAAGACATGGCGCCATCGGCAATATTCTTGGCTATACTTCTCATTTCATCGTTGCCTTGATCCTGTTTTGTGACCCAAGCACTTTTAATAAATACAAACGCTAAGGCCAATACACCAAAAAGCGGTAAAAATTTTACAATTAGTTCCATAATAGTTAGTCATTTAAAAATTAGTTATTAATTTATCTTGTTAAAAATAGAAAATTATAAGTGATAAAAAAAAACAAGGACAAACTAAAGATTTCACAACAAAACCCCTGTTTAAATATCTTTTTTATAAAACAATGACATTAGTCAGCCTTACAGGTCTATGATTGGAATAAACACGTCAAGAGTTCAATTATTATTTATTCTGAATTATTGTTGTCCGATAAAAAACAGAATTAGCTAAAAAAGCTTTGGTGTTGGCCTTTTTTATTGATCGCACTCTTTATTTTGAAAACAGAACCTCCTTATGGGTCAAAAAGGCTTAATTGCCCAATGTTTTTGGTTGTAATCTCTTCCCAATTAGCTTCTGGGTTTTTCAGGAATTTGAACAAATCGATATATGTCATCAAATGGTATCGGGTGACGGACATCATATTGGAATAAGCCCAGTTTCTTTGGGCTTTTCTTTGGATCACAAGCATAATGAGCTGGATTATCAAACTGACCCAGATTTGTATTTCGATGGCATTTTGATTGTCTCCCAAAAAATACTTTAGCGGAAAGTTCTGTTTAAGCCGCTTAAACATCGTCTCAATCTGCCACCTATTTTTATAGATGTCGGCTATTTTGTCTGCATCAAGATCATAATTATTAGTGATGAACTCATAAACTTTTTGGTGCTTTTCGTGCCAAAAAGCGATTCTCCTCAGGGAAAAAGCATTGCCGTTTTTGTCCGTAAGCCCTATTTTTTCGTCCTTTAAGACAGCATCGTCCACTTTATTGGAGATATCAAACTCTTCAAGGCTTGTATAGCGAGCATTGTCCTTTTGCCGAGTCACAAAGTAAACATCTTCCAGTGTCCATTTTTGGTATTGCTCATAATCCACATACCCTTTGTCAAAAACCACATAAGAGCCCTTCTTGAGTTCCAGGTCTTTTAAAAAGGTGTGGTCGTGCGTGGCCGCGCTTGAAAACTTAATCAGACAAGAAACGTCTTCCATGGCGTTTATCATAGTATGCATCTTGATACCTCCTTTCTTTTTGCCGTTGAGCGGGTTCCTTCCTACACCTTTAAGAATGTCACTAAATAGGGGGATGGTCGAGGAATCAACGATTTTAAGGTTCTTCACTGCAGGTTCTAAGGGTCTGCTGTCCGATAAAAAGCGATGGTAACGTTTGTAGAGTAAATGATAAATATCGGCAAATACTTCAGAGCTTCTTCTCCTGTTAGCATCTGACAAGGTACTGCGTTTTGGAAAGTCCGTGAGTCCTAGATGGTTGATCTTTCCCTCGCAGGCAAGCATAATACTGGAAACCTCACGAAGTGAGCTACAGCCACTGATCACGGTAAATACCATAGTGGCCAAATGCTCATAGGTGGTAAACTTTTTGGTATAGCGATCGCTGTTGTGCTTTTTGGCTGTCCGATGAACATCTTTGGGTAAAATGAAATTTAATACCTGTTTGATTATGGGTTGTCCGCTAAAGTTTTTACTTTTATTCATATCTTGGATGTGTGATAACTTCAAGATACAAAATAAGCGGGAAATCCTATCTTGGAAATCCCGCTTTTTAAATCTTTTATCGGACACTAATGATTCTGAATATAACGCCGATTTAAAAACAGGAGGTTTAAAAAGTTAGAATTTGGGTCATTCTGTGTTCGACATAGAATTTCATCACAATACCGTTAAATGACTATGAGAATTTGAAATATATTCAGATTGACGAAAAGATAATTTAAATAAAAGCAGGTTGGATTTTGACAAAAAAAAGACCACCTTCATAAATTTGAGGTGGTCTTTAAAATATAGTATTAAGAAATCGTTCTAAATAGTGAACGTTCTTTTTTTCTTGTGTTCACTTTCATCGTAGCGTTTAACACACTCATGATAAATTTTTACTGCAGCTTCGGCATTACCCCACCCACCAGTATCTACTTTTTTCTTTTCTAAATCTTTATACACTTTAAAAAAGTGCTCGATTTCCTTTAGTCTATGCGGATTTAAATCGGAGATATCTGTTTTGTTGCTCCAAATAGGATCGGAAACCGGTACACAGATCACCTTTTCATCTGGTCCTTTTTCATCGGTCATGTAAAACACTCCAATAGGTCTAACTTCCATTACCACCATAGGATAGGTTGGCTCATGCCCTAAAACCAATACATCCAGAGGATCCTGATCTAAAGCTAATGTTTCTGGAATAAACCCGTAATCGCCAGGGTACATCATGGATGAAAATAATAAGCGGTCGAATCGAATTTTATGAAGTGTAAAATCGTACTCATACTTATTTCTGCTGCCTTTAGGAATTTCGATTAATACATCGAAAGTTACTGATGCCTTTTTTTTATCACTCATTGTTATTTGTTTAGTCATATATTTAAGTAGTTATCGTTTAATATTTAAGTGAACAAATGTACTGAAACCAACAGCTTTTAACAACAAAAAACATGTTGATTTGGCCTGCTTTACAAAAGCATAATATCAACCCAGGTTTTAGAAAATTTTTAATTTATAACATCAGGAAGCCCTAGGGTTAACTTTTGCATATATTTTAACGTTTTTAATGCGTTGGTATTAATGTTTAAGAGAAATTTTTGCATTTATTTTTAGATTTTAATTTATTGTTGTCCGATAAAAAACAGAATTAGCTAAAAAAGCTTTGGTGTTGGCCTTTTTTATTGATCGCACTCTTTATTTTGAAAACAGAACCTCCTTATGGGTCAAAAAGGCTTAATTGCCCAATGTTTTTGGTTGTAATCTCTTCCCAATTAGCTTCTGGGTTTTTCAGGAATTTGAACAAATCGATATATGTCATCAAATGGTATCGTATGACGGACATCATATTGGAATAAGCCCAGTTTCTTTGGGCTTTTCTTTGGATCACAAGCATAATGAGCTGGATTATCAAACTGACCCAGATTTGTATTTCGATGGCATTTTGATTGTCTCCCAAAAAATACTTTAGCGGAAAGTTCTGTTTAAGCCGCTTGAACATCGTCTCAATCTGCCACCTATTTTTATAGATGTCGGCTATTTTGTCTGCATCAAGATCATAATTATTAGTGATGAACTCATAAACTTTTTGGTGCTTTTCGTGCCAAAAAGCGATTCTCCTCAGGGAAAAAGCATTGCCGTTTTTGTCCGTAAGCCCTATTTTTTCGTCCTTTAAGACAGCATCGTCCACTTTATTGGAGATATCAAACTCTTCAAGGCTTGTATAGCGAGCATTGTCCTTTTGCCGAGTCACAAAGTAAACATCTTCCAGTGTCCATTTTTGGTATTGCTCATAATCCACATACCCTTTGTCAAAAACCACATAAGAGCCCTTCTTGAGTTCCAGGTCTTTTAAAAAGGTGTGGTCGTGCGTGGCCGCGCTTGAAAACTTAATCAGACAAGGAACGTCTTCCATGGCGTTTATCATAGTATGCATCTTGATACCTCCTTTCTTTTTGCCGTTGAGCGGGTTCCTTCCTACACCTTTAAGAATGTCACTAAATAGGGGGATGGTCGAGGAATCAACGATTTTAAGGTTCTTCACTGCAGGTTCTAAGGGTCTGCTGTCCGATAAAAAGCGATGGTAACGTTTGTAGAGTAAATGATAAATATCGGCAAATACTTCAGAGCTTCTTCTCCTGTTAGCATCTGACAAGGTACTGCGTTTTGGAAAGTCCGTGAGTCCTAGATGGTTGATCTTTCCCTCGCAGGCAAGCATAATACTGGAAACCTCACGAAGTGAGCTACAGCCACTGATCACGGTAAATACCATAGTGGCCAAATGCTCATAGGTGGTAAACTTTTTGGTATAGCGATCGCTGTTGTGCTTTTTGGCTGTCCGATGAACATCTTTGGGCAAAATGAAATTTAATACCTGTTTGATTATGGGTTGTCCGCTAAAGTTTTTACTTTTATTCATATCTTGGATGTGTGATAACTTCAAGATACAAAATAAGCGGGAAATCCTATCTTGGAAATCCCGCTTTTTAAATCTTTTATCGGACACTAATGATTTTAATTTAAATGATGGTCTAAAATTTATGCTATGAAACTCTCAAACAATTCAATTACCTTTGTAGCTCTTAAAAAAAGTCATGCGCATAGATATTATTACGGTGTTACCGGAGTTACTTAAGAGTCCGTTTGAAGCTTCCATACTAAAACGAGCCATAGAGGCCAATTTGGTAGAAGTCCATTTTCATAATCTAAGAGATTATACCAATGACAACTACAAATCCATAGACGACACCCAATTTGGTGGCGGCGCCGGCATGGTAATGATGATTGAACCTATAGACAAATGTATTTCGGCTTTAAAGGCGGAACGCGACTATGACGAAGTGATTTACATGACTCCAGATGGAGAAACCTTAAAACAAGGCATCGCCAACCATTTATCTTTAAAAGAGAACATGATTATTTTATGCGGACATTACAAGGGCGTTGACCAACGCGTACGGGATCAATTTATAACCCGTGAAATTTCCATTGGCGATTATGTGCTTTCTGGAGGTGAATTAGGAGCAGCCGTACTATGTGATGCCGTTATAAGATTAATACCAGGGGTTTTAGGTAATGAAACCTCGGCCCTAACCGATTCTTTTCAGGATAATTTATTAGCGCCCCCTATTTACACCAAACCACGTGAATACAAAGGTTGGAAAGTGCCAGAATTACTATTTAGTGGCAACTTGCCCGAGATTGAAAAATGGCGTGAAGAACAAGCCTACTTGAGGACCAAAGAACGACGCCCAGATTTGTTGGGGGAGTGATGAGGAGTTATGAAGAGATTGATGGAGAGGAAGTTAAGAAAATGTAGAAGTTGAAGAAGTTAAGAATAAGCTAATATAGAAAGAGTTGAGAAGAAAATGAAGAAGAT
Source organism: Tamlana carrageenivorans (assembly GCF_002893765.1). NCBI lineage: Bacteria > Pseudomonadati > Bacteroidota > Flavobacteriia > Flavobacteriales > Flavobacteriaceae > Pseudotamlana > Pseudotamlana carrageenivorans. The sequence continues at coordinate 4,086,119 of NZ_CP025938.1, forward strand.
GTTAAGTAGTTGAAGGAGGACTAGAGGTTAGGAAGTTAATAAGACTTTAATCTTAAACATTTACGTGGGTTGTGTTAAGGATAGAAGCGGCATCCTTTTTTGTGGGTTACACGTTTTTAGGGTACAACAAGCCTGAAATAGCAGCAAATATTGGACTAAAAACACCGGTTTTCAACAAAAAAGATATAGCGGATAGCCTGACCTGTAAGGGAACACCAAAATAATTAGAATAAAAAATTGCAATTAATTAATTAATGATTATTTTTGCAGCCAATTTCGGGTTAACCTCTGGCGAGAATCGTGCATGTTGTTCTGAATTAATCATAATAAAACATAAAGATATGGAATCTTTAATAAAATTTGTACAAGACGAATTTGTAACAAAAAAAGAATTACCTGATTTTTCTGCTGGTGATACAATTACTGTATACTACGAAATTAGAGAGGGTGAAAAAGTTAGAACTCAGTTTTTTAGAGGTGTAGTAATCCAAAGAAGAGGATCTGGAGCTTCTGAAACTTTCACTATTAGAAAAATGTCTGGAACCGTTGGTGTAGAGCGTATCTTCCCAGTAAATTTACCAGCATTACAAAAAATTGAAGTTAACAAACGTGGTAAAGTACGTAGAGCAAGAATCTTCTACTTTAGAGGCCTTACTGGTAAAAAAGCCAGAATTACTGAGCGTAGACGTTAAGCATAATACAACTACAACCGTAGTTTTTAAAAGCCTTGATTTTTTTCAAGGCTTTTTTTATAAACAAATGTTAACAACTACTGTTTATAAACCGTTGATAATTAAAATGTTAAAAACCTTGGTTATCGCGTCTGTTTTTTGTAATTTAGTAACAGAAATAAACGTTCTTATATATTTAATAGTTGCTTTTTTAGATCGATATTTCATATTAGTTGTGAAATATTTAAAAAGATCAAGTTGCGTTTCAAATGTTACAAATTTATTATGTAATGTTTAGAATTGAAACAAGACGCTTTTGTCAGGATAATCAATATGAATATGCTGCTAGAAAGTCTTACTAGATAAATCATCGTTTAAACGAGTAAGGATTTATTAGTATAAAAAGGCAATTAACCGAAGCATTTAGTTAATAGGTCAATACATTTTGAAAATTAAATGAATGTTTCATTGAAATGACAGTACTTAAACTGAAAGTTTAATTGAAAATTTTAAAATTTTTAGTGAAATGCTAAAATTAGGTTTAGTAAGGTTATTTCGAGAAAGCCATGTCACAGTAGATTAAGTTCTGCAGGGATATGGCTTTTATTTTTAATAAAATCTTCACAATTATTTTATCATATCCATACTTTATCAATACTATTTTTTCATTATTACAAAAATTTTAAGCAAAAAAACCATTCGTATAATGATTGATTTAAATTACGTATCTAATTTCGTATATTCGCGTGGCTAAAAATGTTACAATTACTAACTACAACGTTTTAGCCCTTAATAATTCATTAAATAAATCCGACACTAATGTCTAAAATAATTTACACAAAAACGGACGAGGCTCCGGCGTTAGCAACGCGCTCATTTTTACCTATTGTTAAAGCGTTTGTTAAGTCTTCTGGTATTGACATTGAAACCAAAGATATATCATTAGCAGCCCGAATTTTAGCTGTTTTCCCAGACTTTTTAACAGATGATCAAAAAGTATCTGATGACTTAGCTATTCTTGGCGAGTTAGCCAAAAAGCCTGAAGCTAATATTGTAAAATTACCAAACATTAGTGCTTCTGTACCGCAATTAAAAGGGGCTATTAAAGAATTACAAGGCTTAGGGTTTAACATTCCTAACTACCCAGATGAGACTGCAACCGATGCTGAAAAAGACATCAAAGCCCGTTACGATAAAGTTAAAGGTAGTGCTGTAAACCCTGTTTTACGTGAAGGAAACAGTGACAGACGTGCGCCTAAAGCTGTTAAAAATTACGCTCAAAAGAATCCGCATTCTATGGGGGCTTGGACAAGCGATTCAAAATCTCACGTAGCCACTATGAGTGCAGGTGATTTTGCTCATAATGAAAAATCTACAACGATTCCTAAAGCAACTAAAGTAAGTATCCAACACACTAATGCTAATGGTGAAACTTTAGTTTTGAAAGAAGGACTAGCCTTATTACAAGGTGAAATTATCGATGCAACGGTCATGAACAAAAAAGCATTATTAAGCTTTTTAGAAGCTCAAGTTGCTGATGCCAAAGAAACTGGCGTATTGTTTTCTTTACACATGAAAGCTACGATGATGAAGGTGAGTGATCCTATCATTTTTGGACACGCTGTTAAAACTTTTTTCAAAGATGTATTCGCTAAACACGGTGAAACTTTTGAAAAACTAGGTGTCGATGTTCACTCTGGTTTTGGTAATGTTTTAGAGTCTATTCAAAAACTACCAACAGAAGAGCGTCAAGCTATAGAAGCAGATATTCAAGCGGCATATACCAACGGTCCTGCCATCGCCATGGTAAATTCTGATAAAGGTATTACTAACTTACACGTTCCTAGTGATGTGATTATTGATGCCTCAATGCCTGCCATGATTCGCACGTCTGGACAAATGTGGAATGCTGCTGGTGAATTACAGGATACTAAAGCTGTTATTCCAGATAGTAGTTATGCTGGAATTTATTCGGCTACCATCGATTTTTGTAAAAAACATGGTGCTTTTGATCCTACTACTATGGGAACAGTTCCTAATGTTGGCCTTATGGCTCAAAAAGCTGAAGAATACGGATCACACGACAAGACATTCGAAATGGCCTCTAACGGAACTGTGAAAGTGATTGATGCTTCTGGAAATACTTTATTAGAGCACCAAGTTGAAGAAGGTGATATCTGGAGAATGTGTCAGACTAAAGATGCTCCAATCCAAGACTGGGTTAAGTTAGCTGTAACACGTGCTAGAGCTTCTGAAACACCTGCTGTTTTTTGGTTAGATGAAAATAGAGCTCATGATGCTGAAATTATTAAAAAAGTAAATACCTATTTAAAAGATCACGATACGGATGGTTTAGACTTAAGAATCTTATCTCCTATCGATGCGACTTTATTTACTTGTGAGCGTCTTATAAAAGGTGAAGATACTATTTCGGTTTCTGGTAATGTATTACGTGATTATTTAACCGATTTATTCCCTATTTTAGAAGTTGGTACTAGTGCAAAAATGTTATCTATTGTGCCTTTAATGAACGGTGGTGGTTTATTTGAAACTGGTGCTGGTGGATCGGCTCCAAAGCACGTACAACAACTTGTTGAAGAAAACCACTTACGTTGGGATTCTTTAGGTGAATTTTTAGCCTTAGCGGTTTCTTTAGAACACTTTAGTAATGTAAACAACAATCCTAAAGCTAAAATACTAGGAGCTACTTTAGACGATGCCACAAGTACTCTACTTGAAAACAGAAAAGGACCATCTCGTAAAGCTGGAGAATTAGATAACAGAGGAAGTCATTTTTACCTGGCTTTATACTGGGCTCAAGAATTAGCTAAGCAAAATGATGATGCCGATTTAAAAGCAGAGTTCACCCCTATTGCCGAGCAATTAGCAGCGAACGAAGCTAAAATTGTTGCTGAATTAAACGATATACAAGGACAACCAACCGATATTGGTGGTTATTACGAACCAAACGAAGCTTTGGTTACTAAAGTAATGCGTCCTAGTAGTACGTTTAATGCGATTATAGATTAATTTTAATTACCATATAAATTTTAAAAGCTCCTGTTTTGGGAGCTTTTTTTTATACCTAGATTTTCACTTCAAATTTAGAATCGCCCTGAAGTTAAACTAAAAAAAACGTATTTTTGGAGCATGAGTTTTACAAAAACAACCGAACAAGATTCTAACTACAACCATCTGGAAAAGATGTCGGTTTCAGAATTACTACAAAACATCAATAACGAAGATAAAAGTGTACCCTTAGCGGTTGAAAAAGCTTTACCACAAATTGAAGCTTTAATTTCACAAACCGTAGAGAAACTAAAACTTGGCGGACGCCTTTTTTACATGGGAGCAGGTACCAGTGGTCGTCTTGGTATTATCGATGCCTCGGAATGCCCTCCTACTTTTGGTGTGCCATACGATTTAGTTATTGGCCTCATTGCAGGTGGGGATACAGCCATTAGAAAAGCTGTAGAATTTGCTGAAGACTCTACCACCCACGGTTGGGAAGATTTACAAGCCTATCATATCTCACAAAATGATGTGGTGATTGGTATTGCGGCTTCAGGAACCACGCCTTATGTCATTTCTGCGCTTGAAACTTGTAATACGAACAACATCGTTACAGGATGTATTACTTGCAATAAAAATAGTCCGCTATCACAAACCGCACAATTCCCGATTGAAGTCGTAGTTGGGCCTGAATTTGTTACGGGAAGTTCTAGAATGAAAGCAGGTACGGCTCAAAAGTTAGTTCTAAACATGATTACCACAACGACTATGATTCAACTCGGACATGTAAAAGGCAACAAAATGGTAGACATGCAATTAAGCAACAACAAGCTTGTTGACCGTGGCATTCGCATGATTATGGATGAAATAAAAGTCTCAGAAAAAACAGCTTCAAAGTTACTTGAGCAATATAAAAATGTAAGAGAAGCAATAAAAAACTATTCAAATGGAAGAAACTAAAACCAAAAGAACGGATAAAACCGTTTTATTTAAAGGCGTTAAAATATTAATATTTGCTGCATTGAGTCTTTTTATGGGCCCTATTCTATTAAGTTTTGCTTATAGTAAACCAGAATCTCCTTATTACCTACCGCTTTTAATTGTTGGCTGCGCGGTATGTGCTATGGCTGTATTTATGGTTTTTAAAGGTCTTAAAACCATTATGGATAGTATGTTTAAGAAATAGACATCTATAATCAATTGCAGTCAAACCTTTTTTAAGAACTCCTTGTATAGGCCATATTTATTAACAGCCTTCTGAATTATTGTATTGGGATAAATTTCTATGACTCGGTTTATGGCCTATCGAAAATTTATTGTAAAATTTGAAGTGAAAACACCGTAAAATTTCAGGCTGTTTGAACTAAACGAATTTTAAAATTCACCACCAACTATCAAAGCGAGTTCCTGAAATTTAGGTTTGGAACGAAAAATTTAGATAAAGATTCGTAAGCCTAGATTTTTTTGGTTCGTTTTTTCATCAATGAAATCGACAAAGGAGATTCATGAACTCATTAATTTAAAATATTCAACAGTGAACTAAAAAAATGAACAACAATATTATTTCTTTAGGACGGAAATAGTTAGTAACTATTTATTAATCAAACTCTCTTTTGGCGTACTCGGGTTAAATCCGAAGTCAGAATCGTTGATTTTTATATGCAATCGATCAAATATATAATTGACAATGGCATAATGATGAATGGTATGGCTGTTTGCCTGGGATAACAAAGCTCCATAGGTGTATGGAATTTCAATTTTTCCTGTTCCCAAATCATCAATCACATGAACAATTTGAGCCTCCTTAAATTGAAAAGCTTTAAGATTATCAATGATGTCTTTTAGATAATTTAAAGCTTCATGGCAATTTTCTTCAACGGCTTTATTTCTACTTCTAGCCGTAAGATCTACTTCATTATGAGATGGGCTCTTAAAAATACAGTCGTAAAAATCTAAAATATGCCTTAAATGACTTCCTATACTCGAATAATAAGGAGATACTGAGGTATCGGACAATTGGGTATTGGACAATTGTTTTAAAATAACTTCAGATTTATTTAATGTTAGTAAAGAAGCTTGTAGCATGTTATTCATGAGTCTAAATATAGATAATTTTTAAATTATGCGCCTGATTTAATGTCCACAAAAAATGAACATAAAAGATACCGTCTTTTGAAGTTGACATCATGATATTAATTTTTCAAACTGGCATTACCTACAAACAAACTGATTTTCAAGTATTTAATTTTTAAATCAAAAACGATTTTTTTTTAAATTAAGATGATCCCTCCTTAACATGCTCCAAATCATTTAAAACTAACCGAATCTCCCCATAAGTATATTTATCATCCAATTGCTGTTTTAAATCTGAAATGGTTTCATAGGTTTTCTGTGGAATAAGCGTTTTTAAATCATTATAATGCGCTACAGACATTAAATCTAATACTTCTACTTCCCCGGAAGGGATGAAGCTGGCCAGGTGTCCGAAAATGGTATTTTCATTTAACTCACGTATATCTGAAATCTCCTTAATGGTTTTACCTTTTTTAAATAACTTTAAAGATTCAAATTTTGTTTCACCAACTTTTCGCTTCGGCTTATCATTAAATATTTCGGTGTCTTTTTCAATTTCAATGTCATTTTCCTCACAATAATCAATGATTTCCTTTAAGATGGTATCACCATATTTTTGTACACGGGTTTTTCCCATACCATTAACCTTAAGTAAAGCACTTTTAGTTGTTGGAAGATTTTCACACATATCGTAAAGGGCTTTTTGAGTAAATACTTGAAAATGCACCAAGCTTTTCGCCTCTGCAATTTCATTTCTAAGTACTCGTAAGCGTTCAAAAAGTTCCACATGACTGGTACCGTCTACCACGGATTTTCTAGTACGTTTCGGTTTATTTTTCTCCTTAAATATCGCCTTAGTACGCCATTCCAAAAAGGACTTGGTTTGAAAGCCTTCATGTAGTTCATTAAAGTACAGCGTTTTAAACTCCAAAAATTCTTCTAAAGCATCTAAATTTTTGGTGATATCTGCACCCACAACTTGGTTATCTGTAGTAAAAGCAAAGGCATTTAAGGGTGTTGTAAAATGCGTAACTGTCTCGGTTTTAAAATAAGCAATCGCCTTTTTAAAACGCTCTTGAATTAAGGGGCTGGTCTCTGGCAAACCTTCATCCTCTGAAATTTGTTTGAGTTGTACCATAAAACCATTAGCTACTTTTAAGAAATCGGCCAACTTATCTTTAAAAGGTAACATGATCGCTTCTATATTACCTTCTATAACCGATTTGTTTTTGTAATAAATATCCAAAATGCGATTTACAGGAAACAAAAAGGGATAAAAATCGAAAATTTCATGAATGAGATCCAGTTGAAATCTTTTTTTTGAAGCTTCTAAAACAGCATCATCCGGTGTATTTTGTTCGGCCTTTTCATTAAAAGCAATCACATTAATGTCGCTTATAATTTGATTAGACTGAATTTTACTTTTCAAAACCAGGCCTTCTAAGGATTTACACCGACTTAGTGCCACATAGGTTTGGCCGTGTGCAAAAGCGCCTTCAGCATCAATAATGGCCTTATCGAAGGTTAACCCTTGACTTTTATGAATGGTTATGGACCAAGCCAAACGCAATGGCATTTGGGTATAGGATCCTATTTTTTCTTCAGTAATTGCCTTAGTTTCTTTATCTACCGTGTAATTTATATTTTCCCAAACTTCGGGTTTCACTTCAATATTGAAGTCGTCGTCAGGACAATGTACAACAACCTCATCTTTATCAAGATAGAGGATTTTACCAATTTTACCATTAAAATAACGTTTGGAAGGATCGCTATCATTTTTAACAAACATAACCTGCGCACCAACCTTTAAATCTAAAGATTCATTATTTGGATAGGCATACTCTGGAAACTTACCCTCTACTAGAGCTTTATAAGTAAATATTTTAGAATCTAATTTATCGAGTTCTGCTTGATTTGTGGCTTCAGCCTTTCTGTTGTGGGTCGTTAACGAGATGTAACCTGCATCTGGTTTTGGTGCAAAATTTGGAATATGACGTTTGTTTAACTCTTCCGCGGAAGCGTTACTTAACTTATTGTTTCTAATTTCATTTAAGATATCAATAAACGTAGGATTTTCTTGACGGTAAATATGTTTTAATTCTACCGAAATAGCTTCACATTGCATATAAGCATGACTACTAAAAAAGAATCCGTTGCGGTAATGTGCTTTTAAAAGTTCCCATTCTTGTTCTTTTACTACGGGCGATAATTGCTGTAAATCCCCTATCATTAACACCTGAACGCCTCCAAACACCTTGTTTCTATCCCTATAACGACGTAAGGTTTTATCTATACCATCTAACAAATCGGCGCGCACCATACTAATTTCATCAATTACTAGAAGGTCCATAGACTTAATAATATTGATTTTAGTTTTACTAAATTTTCTATTATACCCTTTAGAAGCGTTTAAGTCGGTATCTGGTAAAATTGGCCCAAAGGGCATTTGAAAAAAAGAATGTATGGTAACACCTTTCGCATTGATAGCTGCTACTCCTGTTGGCGCTACAACCACCATACGTTTTAAACTTTCTTTTTTTAAACGGTGTAAAAAGGTTGTTTTTCCTGTGCCTGCTTTTCCTGTTAAAAAAATGGATCGGTTTGTATTATTTACAAACGCCCATGCCAATTCGAGTTCCTTATTTACAGCCATTAAGTATTTTAAAATTATTAGAAATTGAAGGTAATAAATATAGAAGTTTTTCAATAGTTTTAAAGTAAATTTCCTACAAAAAATACAGATACACCACAATATAATGCAGAGATGTTTGATTTGCTTATAAATAAACATAAAAAACATTTACCATAAACAACTTAAAATCTGATTATTACATTTTAAACTAAGAAGCGTACTAAGAAGAACAAAAAAAAATCCAGCCTAGCGCTGGATTTTTCTTATAATAGTATTGATTTTTAACTATTTACAACTAACCTAAAACCTTCTCCATGGATATTTAGTATTTCTACCTTTTCATCAAGTTTTAAGTATTTACGCAACTTAGCTATATAAACATCCATACTACGCGATGTAAAATAATTATCGTCACGCCAAATTTTTGTAAGCGCTAATTCACGCGGCATTAAATCATTTTCATGAAGGGCTAACAAGCGCAACAACTCATTCTCTTTAGGAGATAATTTAACAGGATCGCCACCTTTAAACTTTAAGAAACGTAATTTAGAGTTTAAATCGAAATCTCCAATTTTAAACTCAAATTGCTTACTATCAGAAATCGTTTCTGTAGCCTTACGTTGGATTATGGCCTTAATTTTCATTAAAAGCACTTCACTATCAAACGGCTTGTTTAAGTAATCGTCTGCTCCAACTTTATAACCTTTTAAAACATCTTCTTTCATTGTTTTCGCGGTTAAGAAAATAATGGGAACATCTGTGTTTTTTTCTCTTATTTCTTTAGCTAATGTAAAGCCATCTTTATAAGGCATCATAACATCGAGAATACACAAGTCAAAATCATCTTTTTTGAATTTTTCAAATCCTTCCATACCATTTTTGGCATGTGTGACTTCGTATTCATTCATCATTAAATAATCCTTAAGAACCGTTCCAAAATTAGGATCGTCTTCTACTAATAATATTCTCTTTTTTTGCTCTTCCATGATATTACGATATTAACGGAAGCTTTATGGTAAATGTGCTCCCTTTGTCTTTTTCACTTTCTACTGATATATGACCTTGGTGGTCTTCTACAATTCTTTTAACGTAAGCCAATCCTAATCCGTGACCTTTAACGTTATGAATATTACCGGTGTGTTCTCTATAAAATTTTTCGAACACTTTTTTTGCGGCTGTTTTACTCATACCGCTCCCGTGATCTTTCACTTTTAACAAAACATTAGTGCCCACATTTTCTGTATACACTTCAATTCTAGGGGCTTCAGGAGAATACTTAATGGCATTATCCAACATATTAACAATAACGTTTGTAAAATGTGTTTCGTTAGCCAAAACCGATGTTTTTTCGGCATTTAAAAACGTCTTAATATAGCCTTGTCTATCCTCCACAATTAACTCTACATGTGTAATAGCATCTTCAATTAATTCATGTAGGTTTACTCTATCTTTATTTATGTTAAGTTCGTTCTTTTCTAATTTAGATATTCTTAAAACATTTTCAACTTGAGCATGCATGCGTTTATTTTCCTCCTTGATCATCGACAGGTAACGCACAACCTTATCTTGATCGGCAATAACTTTCGGGTTCTTAATCGCATCGAGTGCCAAGTTTATAGTTGCAATAGGTGTTTTAAACTCATGCGTCATGTTATTAATAAAATCGGTTTTAATTTCCGAAATTTTACGCTGTTTTACGAGTTGATATAAAGCCAGACCTGAAGCCAAAATGATAATTAGTGTAAACATTATGGAAAGTGTAATCATTCCAATAACGCCAGATAAGATAAATTTTCTTTTATCCGGAAAATTAACTAATAACCTATAAAGACTACGGTTATTTTCATCATAGAAAATAGGAACACCATAAGTAGAATCTTTATGATAATCGAAATTATCACTATGTACTTTTGTTGCTAAATCATTACCGTAAATGGCAAATTCAAAATCAATATTAATACCATATTTAGTCAGTTTTTCGGCTAATAAAGTTCTTATTTCCTCTTCAGAAACCCTTTTATGAACAGGCGTTCTTTTTAAAACCTCTTTAAAACTTTTCTCAAGACTTAATTTTTGGGCTTCATCGATGGTACCACTTCTAATAATTTTAGAAATCGGACTTTTAAGGTCTTTATCTGATGATTCCAAATTACTATAAATTTCGGTAGTTGAGTTCCCGATAATGTTTGTTATATCCAGGCTATCTAAACCAATATCAAAGAGCGATGAGGATAATTTATAATCCTCTTGTAAAACGTTACTTTTATAGATAAGTGTTTCTTTCGTGCTGTTGTTTTTTCTGTAAATTAACAGTTGAGAGACAGCTTCTTCGTCAGCTTTTTTTTCTTTATCTAAGCTTAAATACTCCGTAAAATATTTTTCAAATTCATTTTCCTCAATCGTATTAGAAACGTTATTTAAAACGGTAACGACATTAGACTTAAAACGGTTTCTTTCATTATTTACAGAATCATTAATATAATAAGCCTGAATAGCAATAATACCAATAAGCGACAAGCTCATCAGTATTATTAATAAGATAAATATCCTTTTACTCATCGATCAAAATTAACATTTTAACATTAAAAATCTTATCATTTAACCTTACATTAACAAAAATGTTAAAATTTAAGATTTCCTAAAATTTCTTTATGTATTTTTAAGACTTGAGTATAAGTTTCCTCTAAAACAGTGTTAAAAACCACAAAATCTGAAAGCTTTATTTTTTCTTCATCAGACCATTGATTTTTCATGATATTTTCAATCTTTTCAATCGTAGTATCATCTCTATTTAACAAGCGTTTTATTTTTAAATCTTTAGGAGCTGTGACGCTTATTACAAAATCGCAGGACTGATGCCCTCCATTTTCAAATAAAATAGCTACTTCTTTAATAACATAGGGTGCTTTTTGCTTTAAAACCCATTTATCGAAATGCTCTGAAACTTTTGGATGTACTATCGCATTCATTTTATCGAGATAGGTTTTATCCCTAAAAATAATATTAGCGATAAAGGGTCTGTTTAAACCCTCATTAAGGTATGCGCTGTCACCAAATAGTTGAATGATTTCATCCCTTAACACAGGTGATTCATTCATCAGTTTTTTAGCCTCATCATCTGCTATATATATCGGCACACCAAGGTCTTTAAACATTTTTGCAACCGTAGTTTTCCCGCTCCCAATACCACCTGTTAGTCCAACTATTTTCATTTTGTAATAATAAATTCGATGCGTTGCTGACTAATTCTTGAGTGTTTGGCTAGCGCTGGAACCCTAATTAATTCTGGCGTTAAAAAGTTTTGATTATCATGAATTTTCTCAAAATCACAAACTACCTCAAAATCCTGTTTTGTAATGCGTTCAAAATTATTTAAGCTTACAACATACGAAACACTCACTTCCTTTGGAAAGTAATTTACAACACTATTTTTAGGTGTATTAATGACCTTTACAGGAATTTTCAAGGTCCCTTCGGTAAACTTTTCAACCTTAACTTTTAAGGTAACCTGATGAACAGTGTATTGCACTTCTGATGTGTTTTCTGGAAATTTAAGCTTCAATGGTTCGTTTAAATTCGCTCGAACTTCATTTAATTGTTTCGCTTCTGTTTCTAAAAATTTGATTTTAGATACCAAAACGTCAGGTCCTATTACCTTTACCGAATCTGGCTCCACTCTAAACGCTTCCGAAGAATTAAAACCAAGGGCATAATTCACTTCTGCCTTTATCTTAACAGGAACTTTTTTTACCAAATTGACACCATATCGAAAGGCTATTTTTTCGGGTGACAAGTTTAAAATTTCAACCTCATTATCAAACTGTGTATTATTTAAATAAGCTTTCGTTTTATTGTATACAAAAGCGTGGTCATTTTTATGAACATCTGAACTAAAATCTACCGTCACTTTTGGTTTCGTGAAATAATACTTTAGCCATCTAAATCCATGTGTTTTTAAAGTAATGTTCATACTTACAGAATCATCTAAAATCACATATTCTTGAGGCACATTAACCTTTTCTACCTTAAAAGGAATGGTATCTGTATAGGTTTTAGATAATTTGGAAATGATTAAAATTATAAAAGCAAATAATAAAAATAAAAGAAACACATTGATTCTTTTATTTTTTATTGAACTCAATAATTTAGACTTTAAGGAATTAAGCATGTGATTAAAAAAATAGTTTAGGGAAGTGAGTTTCTGGATTTTTACGCCATACAGAAACCACCCACGTTGATTTTAAAAAACCATATCCATATCCGAAAAACTGAACCATAATTGCAGGAAGGGCTAATAAAGCGACATTTAAACTTTTGGTACTAACTAAAGCTACCATAAAGGCTACTACAAAATACAATAAATAAACTACTAATAAGAGATTTATTTTGAAAAAGCAAAGCCCAATAGCCAACATTAAACCTGCACTAAACAGTGTAGGAAACCAATAAGTTAACTTTTTAGAACTCGGATGCCAAACATTTAAAATAGGGCGTACCAATCCGAATTTATAAACTTGTGTGTAAAATTTTACCCAAGAGATTCGGCGTTTATGATATACGAAAGCCTCGGGAATCAATTTGGTTTCAAAACCTAGTTCCCATAATCTCATGGATAGATCGGGGTCTTCCCCAGGATGAATTTTACCAAAGCCATGAGATGCTTCAAAAGCTTTTTTGGACAACCCCATATTAAAACTTCTGGGCTGAAATTTATTTAAACTCCCCTTTTTACCACGTATACCGCCTGTAGTAATAAAAGAAGTCATTGAGAAATTAATCGCCTTTTGAAGATTTGAAAAAGATTCATGCGCCGTATCTGGACCTCCAAAACAATCTACATAATCGTGTGTCAAACTATGTTCAACGGCTTTTAAATAGCCTTTTGGTAAAATACAATCGGAATCTAAAACGATAAAATAATCACCTTTAGCCTTACGCATTCCAAAATTTCTAGAATCACCAGGACCGGAATTGGGTTTGTAATAATACGCGATATTCAAATAAGGCTGAAAAGCTTTTGCTACAGCTTCTGATGAGAACTCAGAACCGTCTTCAATAATAACAATTTCAAATGAAAAATCACCTTCAAGAGATTTGAAACTCTCTAAAAGTTCTTGAATTTCATCAGGACGGTTGTAAACAGGAATTATAAATGAAAACACTTGCGACATATTACAAAAATAAAGAAAGCACCATCAAACAAATGATTATTAGAGGTTAACTTTAAACCAAAAAAGCCACCTAAAAACAGGTGGCTCTTTTTTAATTTATAAGTTTATTACTTTGTTTCGTTTTCAACAAAGGCTTCCATAACTGCGGTACTTACACCCATGTTACTAAATCCTCCGTCGTTATATAGGTTTTGCAAAGTCACTCGTTTTGTTAAGTCACTAAACAAAGAAACTGTATAATTAGCACAATCTAAAGCGGTAGCATTCCCTAGCGGCGACATTTTATCGGCATAAGAAATAAAACCATCAAATCCTTTCACACCACTTCCTGCTGTAGTAAGTGTTGGTGACTGCGAAATGGTGTTTACTCTAACCTTTTTATCTCTTCCAAAGAAATAGCCAAAACTACGAGCAATACTTTCTAAATATGCTTTATTATCGGCCATATCATTATAATCAGGGAATACACGTTGTGCTGCCATATAACTTAGAGCCACTATACTTCCCCATTCGTTCATAGCATCTGCTTTGTACAAGGTTTGCATCACTTTATGAAAAGACATCGCAGAAACATCGGTTCCTTTTTGTGTAAAATCATAATTCTGGTTGGTGTAATGATTTCCTTTTCTCACGTTTATAGACATCCCTATGGAGTGCAGTACGAAATCAATTTTTCCACCTAAAATCTCCATAGATTGCTCTACCAACTTTTGTAAATCTTCAAGTGAAGTCGCATCGGCAGGAATAATTTGAGACCCTGTTTTTTCAGCTAACTCATTAATTTGTCCCATTCGCATTGCAACAGGCGCATTAGTTAATACAAACTCACCGCCTTCTTCATGAACGCGTTCGGCAGTTTTCCAAGCAATTGAATTTGAGTCTAATGCTCCAAAAATGATCCCTTTCTTTCCTTTTAATAAGTTGTACATATATCTAGTTTCTTGTTTTTAAAAAATTAATTCAGCGACAAAGATAGTAATTAATTGAGTAATTCTTTAGCATGAGCAATAGCCGATGACGACATTTCTTTACCGCCTAACATTTGGGCTATTTCTACAATACGTTCATCAGGATTCAACTTAATTAAATTAGTTTGCGTTTTATTGTCGACATCTTCTTTAAACACTTTAAAATGAGCATGACCTTTAGCCGCAATTTGTGGTAAATGCGTTATTGAAAACACTTGCATGGTTTTACTCATTTCCAGCATGATATCTCCCATTTTATTTGAAATTTCTCCAGAAACACCGGTATCAATTTCATCAAACATCATAGTGGGCAACTGAATATATTTAGCTAGTATAGATTTTATAGAGAGCATAATTCGAGATAATTCGCCTCCCGATGCTGCTTTTTTCAATTCATTAAAACTCCCTCCTTTATTTGCAGAAAATAAAAATGTTAAACGATCTTTACCATTGACAAAAAATTCCTTTTCGAAGTGGGCTTCAATTTTAAATTGAGCGTTGGGCATACCTAAACTGCTTAGTAGTGCTTCCAACTGAAATTTTAATTCTGGTATGACTTTAACACGGTTATCGTGAATTTGTTTAGCAAACTTGTTTAACACTTCTTGTTGAGAAGCTATTTCTTTGTCTTTCTGTTGAAGGGTCTCATCGAGGTTTTCGGTAACAGACACTTTGTCCTCTAGGCGATCTCTAATCTCAATAAGTTCAAGTACCGTTGTTGCTACGTGTTTTTGCATCAAACTATGAAGCAGCTTCAATTTGGCATCAACAATTTCTAAACGATTTGGATCGGCTTCTAAGTCTTCTTGAAAACCATTTACTTCAGCAAATAAATCATCCAATTCAATCAAACTACTGTTCGCTCTTTCAAAAAGAGTCTTATATTTTGTAGAATACCCTTCTAGTTTTTGTAATACATTCTTTAAAGTAGTTAAGGAAGCAATCACACCAATTTGTTCATCATCTAGCAACTGATAGGCTTCAGAGAGTTTTTCCTTTACGCCTTCAATATTATTTAAAGTTTCATACTCTTCTTCAAGACTTTCGAGTTCACCGTCAATAAGGTTTGCTTCATTCAATTCATTCAACAAAAAGGTATTATAATCGTGTTCCTTAATAGCCTCTGCTTTAAACACTAACAATTCGTCACGTTCCTTTTGTAATCTTTTATAAACTTTAAGTTCTACTTTGTAATTTTGTAGTAAGTCTTCATTACCTCCCAAGGCATCGATTACCTGAAACTGAAAATCGTTACTAGTAAGTTGCATGGTTTGATGTTGCGAATGAATATCGATAAGACGCTCACCCAGCACTTGAAGACTTGATAAATTTACAGGTGTGTCATTTACAAAGGCTCTGGACTTCCCTGACGGTAAGATTTCTCTACGGATGATGGTATTAGCATCATAATCCAGATCTTCAGCTTCAAACAGTGCTTTTAATTGATATTTTGACACATCAAAAACAGCTTCAATAATACATTTTTCTGAAGCATCTTTCAAACTACTTAAATCGGCACGTTTACCAAGAATTAGGGACAATCCACCTAAAAGAATAGATTTACCAGCTCCAGTTTCACCAGTAATGATAGAAAAACCCGTGTTAAAATCGACTTGCATCGCATCGATAAGGGCATAATTTTTTATAGAAAGTGAGGTTAGCAAAGCTTTGAAAAGTATTAGAAATAAAAATTAAATATAGTAAAAGTGGCTTAAAAAATATACTAAGAATTAGAACTTAATATTTTGCCATTTACTACTGTACATCGGGGCTACTTTTTGAAGTGTTTCCTTCACTTTAGCCACATTAACATTTGGTCCTTCGGTAAAGATATCTTCTATTTCGTCGGATTTAGCATCAAAAAATACGCGTAATAAAAAAGAATTCGGACGACGTCTATTCATAGCATCAAATTCCATCAAACTTGCCGCTATGGCTTCTTTTCCTGCCTTTACATTCTCATGCATGACATCTAAGCCTTTTCTATGGTAATCGTAAAGTACGCTTCTAAACTCCTTAAATGTTGGCGATAGGATATTGTCTATAAGCGCAAAACGACTTTGTAAACCGTCTTCAAGCTTCCAACCTTTATAATTTCCTTGTTGTGAATAATTTGTAATCATCTGAGCTTGTTTGTAGTATTCTTGTCCGCCATCAGGAGAAAACGTATCGGCATCCAAGGCTAAAATCATATACACATGAAAAGCGAGTACTGAAATTAAATTCGATTCGTATTGCGTGGGGTTATAAATAAGGTTTTGAAATTCTAAATAATTAAAATTAAAGTCTTTATCATTAAAATTATATACTGGCGTACTATAAGAAGAACCATAAATGGGGCGTGAAGACTGCACCTGAATAGTCCCTTGAAAGGATTCGCCGCTGTAGTTACTTAAATTAATAACCATACTACAATTAATACGTTCCTGAGCCTTGTAGGTTTTATTGGTCCATTTTCTATTATTAACAAATTCGGTAAGCTCCTTTTCTAAGGTTTTAAAAATTGGAAAGTTTTCATTTCCAGTTAGCTGTGCATTAACAACAACATTACAATTTAGCTCTTGTGAAACACCTTTAAATCCGATACAAATTAATAATAAAACAAATAGGTTACGCATTAAATATGGGATATAATTTTGTTTAATAAGTCGATAGCGACTTCCGATTTCGTTTTTAGCTCAAAGGCTGTGATGTTACCTTCATCATCTATAAAAGTGACTTTATTGGTGTCGCCTTTAAAACCAGCGCCTTTATCATTTAACGAATTTAAAACAATTAAATTTAAATTCTTTCTTTTTAGTTTTCCTTTGGCATTTTCAAGTTCATCATTCGTTTCTAGTGCAAAACCAACAAGATATTGTTGGTTTTTAATGGCTCCTAAGGAAGCTAAGATGTCTTTTGTTTTTTCCAGCTCTAATGTTAACGTCGAAGTCTTCTTTTTTATTTTTTGATGAGCTACTTCTTTAGGACGATAATCGGCTACAGCAGCAGAAAGAATGGCAATATCACAATAATTAAAATACGTATGCACAGCATTAAACATATCTTGGGCAGACACCACTGGAATCTGTTTAATTAAACTGTGTGAAACTTTTTGTGAGGTTGGCCCGCTAATTAAGAACACTTCAGCCCCAAGATTGGTGGCTGCTTTAGCGATTTCAAACCCCATTTTGCCGCTGGAATGGTTACCAATAAATCGAACGGGATCGATAGCTTCATAGGTTGGCCCTGCAGTAATTAAAATCTTTTTACCTTTTAATGGTAATTTTCCTAAAACATCAGCTTCAATAAAACTAAGGATTTCTTCTGGTTCGGCCATACGACCTTCACCTACTAATCCGCTAGCCAGCTCGCCACTTGTTGCTGGAATCATGATGTTTCCAAAGGCTTTAAGTTTTTCAAAGGATTGATTTGTGGTGGCATGTTGATACATGTCTAAATCCATAGCAGGCGCAAAATATACCGGACATTTTGCTGAAAGGTAAGTCGCCATCAATAAATTATCACACACCCCGTTAGCCATTTTGGCCAATGTATTGGCGGTAGCTGGAGCCACAACAAAAAAGTCTGCCCATAGACCTAAATCGACATGACTATTCCATACCTCTGTATTTTCGTCTTCATTTGTAAAAGTCGAATACACAGGATTTTTAGAAAGGGTAGAAAGTGTTAAGGGTGTTACGAATTCTTTTGCAGCTGGTGTCATAACTACTTTTACGTTTGCACCCGATTTCACGAAAAACCTTACAAGTGAAGCTGTTTTATAAGCGGCAATACCACCCGTGATGCCTAACAGTATGTTTTTGCCGCTTAAAATACTCATATAAAGAAACTATTCCTGAGCGTCGTTCTCAGTATTTCTAAAATAAATTTTATCAGTTAACCATTCTTGAACGGCTAAAGCATGAGGCTTAGGTAACTTTTCATAAAATTTAGAAACCTCAATTTGCTCTTTGTTTTCAAAGATTTCTTCAAGACTATCATTATAAGTAGCGAATTCTTCTAACTTATCAATAAGTTCCTTTTTAATCTCTGTATTAATTTGCTCAGCACGTCTTGCAATAATAGAAATCGACTCATAGATGTTTTCTGTAGGCTCATCTATCTGATTTCTGTCGTACGTAATCGTATTAACTGGAGCATTAGTTTTTTTTAAATCCATTGTTATAAATGTTTAACTTTGTGAGCTGTAATTTTGTAATTCTTCTTCTATTTCAATTGCCATTTTCTCAACATCATCTTGATATTTTGAATCGGCATAATCCTTTTTAAAATCTAAATAATATCCTTTAGCAGCCTCTAAACGAGTTTTCCTCTTACTTTCAATACTATTAACAGCCAATTCAAAAGCAGAATCTAACTTATAATAATAGGCTTCTTCTAAATACGAAGAACCTGGGTTTTCGAAAATAAAATTATCAAAGGACTTTATAGCGGCTTCAAAATCTGAAATCGTATTATACTGTTTAGCTATTTCGAAGGCTTTCTTTTCTAGTTTCACAGCCAACTCTTTAGTTAAAGCGTTGGCTTCTGGAACATATTTAGATTCTCTAAAGGCATTGATAAAATCTTGAAGTTTTTCAATAGCGTTCTTCGTTTCTGTTTGATCCTTACTGTACACAGGAGAAAGCATATAATAGCTTTTAGCTGCTAAAAAAGAGGCTTCTTCTAATTTTTCACTTTTAGGGTAACTAGACGCAAATCGCTCGAACTGATAACCTGCAACATAATAATCTTTAATCTCATAGAAAGATTTTGAATATAAGTACATGAGTTTTTCAGCTTGAGGCTTTCCTCTATAATTGGGAACGATTTGAGCAAAAAGCGCATTGGCTTTATTAAATTCGCCCTCGTTGTAAAGCGTTTCACCCATTTTAAATTTTGCAGAAATATCTTCTGCCTTTAAAGTTTTCTGATATTCGCTACAACTCGTTAAAACTGTGAATAGTACTAGTAAATATAAAAGCTTGTTCATAAATTTTTAAACAGGATGCAAAATTAAGTGATTAATATGGATTTTAAAAATATAATTTCAAGCTAAAGTAATTGCTTAACCTCCATAATAATAAGGTTTAAGTTATATTTAACACGACTAATAATTATTAACAAAGGCTGCGATCTTAGCTTTTAGACCTTCCGAGGCAGGCACTAGAGGCAATCTTACGGTATCTCTACATAATTTTAAAGCCTCAAACACTCCTTTTATGCCCGCTGGGTTATTTTCTTCAAAAATGTATCCAATAACATCTATCAATTTAAAATGTAATTTAAAGGCCGCACTAGCATCTCCTTTTAATCCTAATCGAATCATTTCTGAAAAATCCTTCGGAAAACCTTGTCCGATTACAGATATCACTCCAGCTCCACCAGCTAAAACAACACCAAGAGCTAAATCGTCGTCTCCAGAAATGATTAAGAAATCTTCTGGCTTATTTTTAATTAAGGTATAATACTGAGACATATTATTTCCAGCCTCTTTAACTCCTATAATATTTTTGAAATTCTGGGCCAATCTAATGGTAGTTTCCGCCTCCATGTTTTTTGCAGTTCGACCAGGAACATTATAAAGGATAATATCTATTGGACAAACTTCTGAAATGGCCTTAAAATGTTGATAAAACCCTTCTTGAGTTGGTTTACTATAATAAGGGGCAACAGATAAAATAGCGTCGATGGCACTTAAATCTGTGTTAGAAATTTCATCTATAACTGCAGCAGTATTATTTCCTCCAATACCTAAAACTAATGGCACACGGCCATTATTAGCTTTAACAATGGTTTGTATAACTTCCTTTTTTTCCGACTTTGTTAAGGTTGCGCTTTCGGCAGTTGTACCACAAATCACTAGGTAATCTGTACCATTTTCAATATTATAATTTACAATATTAGTTAATGCGCTATGGTCGATGCTTAAATCGGCATTAAAAGGTGTTACCAATGCCACTCCAGTTCCGAGAAACTTACTATTCATGCTTTAATTAATTTTATTTAATATCGTTAGGTACTTAAAAAGCTCCGTTTTAAATACTTTAAAATCTTTCAACTCAATTTTAATTATTAAATCGTTTATGCGTTCGTCTAATTGCAGAGTTCCTATTTTAAATTTTGCTTTAGAAAGTACACTTAACAACTTCAATTCTAATATATCTTCGGCGTAATAATTAATCAAAATATCAAAATCCTCATCCAAAAAAGATTGCAATTCGATATTTTTCACTTGACCATTTCTGCTAAAATCTTCAAGATAATAACAAGTATCTATCCCATGAGGCTCGTTCTTTTTATCTCCTGAAAACCCTATTATTTTTAAATTAATAGGCTGAATTTTAAAGTCCTTAGCCAATTTTTCAAATGCGGCCAAATCATTAAACTCATCCACATTTACAAGGACTCCTAATGTTTTTGCAACGGTGTTATCAGATTTTACTATACGCTCGGATAACAATTTATTAATACGCTTTTTTATAGATTTTTCTTTAAAAACCTTTAAAATCATTTATCTTTATAATTTCCGCAAAGGTAGCAAAAGTACGTTCAATTTTTAATATTAAAGAATGAGGTTTACACATTTAATTTATTTGTTATATTTTTTCCTTTTACTGAATTGCAAAAACAGTGATTTGCATCTTTCAAAAATACAAGGAAAACAAATACAAATTACTGACTCACTGATTATTGACCCCAGTATAGACGATTATGTAAAACCATATCGTGAACATATTCAAAAAGATTTGGATAGTGTTATTGCTTTTTCGGCAAACACCTACGATAAAACCGATGGCGAATTAAATACCGCACTGGGTAATTTAATGGCCGATATAGCTTACGAACAAGCCAATCCAATTTTCCTAAAAAGAACGGGGCATAATATTGATATGGTAATATTAAATTATGGAGGTATTCGTTCAAACCTACCCGAAGGTGCCATTAGTAAAGGCACTGCTTTTAAATTAATGCCTTTTGAAAACAGTATTGTAGTCGTAGCGATTAAAGGGAATCAAGTTAATGACTTGGTGCACTACCTTGTAAAAGGACAAAAAGCTCACCCTATTTCTAAATTACAAATTACAATAGATAAAAATAATGCCTTAGTAGATTCCAAAATTAGTGGAGCTGCTATTGATAATGACAAAACTTACTATGTTGCCACTAACGATTATCTATATCAAGGAGGAGACAACATGACTTTTTTTAAGCCAAACGAAAACTTATACCCATTAGATTATAAAATAAGAAATACTTTAATTGATTATTTTATGAAAGTAGACCGTATCTCCCCTGTTCGAGACGACAGATTTATTAAAATTAATTAAGATTATGAAACGTAGAAATTTTATACAACAAGCATCGGCAGGAACAGCATTAATATCTCTGGGCGGACTAGGTTTACAGTCCTTTTCAACCATCAATAGTTTTAAAAAAATAACCATTTTACACACCAACGATGTACATAGTCACATCGATACCTTTCCTGCTGACGACCCTCGAAACCCCAACCAAGGCGGAGTCGCTAGACGTGCAACTTTAATTGACAGCATTAGAAAAGAAAACCCTAATACCTTATTATTAGATGCTGGCGATATTTTTCAAGGCACACCATATTTTAATTACTACGGAGGCGAACTGGAATTTAAACTCATGAGTAAATTAAAATACGATGCTGCAACTTTAGGAAATCATGATTTCGATAATGGCATTGACGGACTTTATGCTCAATTACCACATGCAGAGTTCGAATTTATTTCTGCAAATTATGATTTTACAAATACGGTAATGGACACCCATTGTAAACCTTACAGAATATTCAAAAAAGACGGCATTACCATTGGTGTTTTTGGGTTAGGCATAGAACTCAACGGTTTAGTTACTGAAGCCAATTACAAAGAAACAAAATACCTTGACCCTATTGAAATATCGCAGGATATGACTAGAATTTTAAAAGACGAAAAAGGTTGTGATCTGGTTATTTGTTTATCGCATTTAGGGTATGATTATAATTCAAATAAAATTTCAGATATTAAACTTGCAAAAGCTACCAAAAACATCGACTTAATTATTGGAGGACACACGCACACTTTTTTATCGAAACCAACAATCGTAAAAAACCTTGATGGTAAAAATACCCTGGTCAATCAAGTAGGTTGCTATGGTATTAACGTTGGTCGCATCGATTTTTATTTTGATTCTAATAAAAACAGTTCAGCCAAAGGCGTTTCTATTGGCGTTTAATCTTTTAGTTTTAGAGGCATTAAAAAGGGCTTTCTGAAGACACTATTTAATTTAACTTGTCTGGTTGATATTATTAAACCAACATGGGCTTACTACTTATTAAAATTTTTCCGACAAGCTCTACATGACCTAAAGCTTGACCTATCCATGTAATTTGGTTGAAAATAATTCTAACTAAAATAAAATACTTAAAAATTATTATCTAGTGCCACACGGGATTCCTTACCTTCTTCAACAGCAAATTGGACCTGTTTATAAAAACAAAAGAAAGCGCCTAAAGCTAAGGTAGACGAGATAATGGTGAGTAAATTCTTCTTAACAATATAATTATCTGCCACCCAAATAAATTCGGCAAACACAATTAAAATAACACCAATAAACACATATAACGCCTTTTTATTTTCCTTATGAATATAATTTAGCAAGGCGAAAGACAACAAACCAACTAATAGCACATTATAGGCCATTTCGATATAGTATTTATTAGTAAACCGTACAAATGGACTTACAATGGCTTGAAGTACATAAATAAGATATACACTTAAACCAAACAGAACGACTAAATGAACTTTGAACCGCTTTATCACATAATTAAAATCTGTAAATTTTAATATTTCTAACAGTAAAAAAAGGTAACTAAGCATATAAAACCCATTTCCTAGATAGTAATACACATCGTAATTGATATAGTCTACAATTAAATCTAGTAGGTCTGACAGGGCATACAAAAAAATGAAAAGGGAAAAGTAATGCGTTTTTTTATTTTCAAAAACCAAGTACCCTAAAGCGACAAGAGGCACTAATAGAGCCTGTAAATTATTAGATACAATATCATTACTGCTTATCTGTAAATAAACAAACAACAAATAAACAAGCGCTATAATAACACCAAGAACTCTGGGTTTTATCATAAAAAACGACGTTTCATTTCTAATATAGACCAAATTTAAACTAAAATAGTATTAAATATTCAAGTAAAGCCTTATTTTCCAGATAAAAACAAACTAATTTTTAATTTTTTGCAAGAATTCACTTTCAGATATTAAGGAGACCCCTAACTTTTCGGCTTTATCTTTTTTACTAGGCCCCATATTGGCACCTGCTACTATATAGCTTGTTTTAGACGAAATCGAACTACTCACTTTACCGCCGTTATCTTCTATTAGCTTTTTAAGTTCGTTTCTAGACACTTTTTCAAAAACCCCAGTAATAACAATGATGTCGCCTTTAAGCAATTCCGTTTGACCTTTCAGTTGATCTTCGCTCATTTCTAATTGAACACCAAAGGCTTTTAATCGGTTTACCATTTGCACGTTTTCTTCAGCCTCAAAAAACAATCGCACACTTTCTGCAATTTTTACACCTATTTCATCTACAGCTACTAATTCTTCTTGACCAGCAGTCATAATAGCATCAATACTTTTGTAATGTTTTGCCAATTTTTTAGCCACCGTTTCTCCGACATAACGTATACCTAAAGCAAATAAAACACGTTCGAAAGGAATATTTTTAGATTGCTCAATACCTTTTATCAAATTGTCAGCACTTTTTTCAGCCATGCGCTCCAAAGGCACTACTTGTTCTTTAGTCAACTCGTATAAATCGGCATAATTTGAAACCAAATTTTCATTAACCAATAAAGCTACTGTTTCACCACCTAAGCCATCAATATCCATCGCTTTTCTTGATATATAATGTTGAATTCTACCAATAACCTGTGGTTTACATCCGTTATAATTAGGACAATAATGCTGAGCTTCTCCGTCTTGACGCACCAAGGCTGTGCCACATTCAGGACAATGTGTTATATATTCTGTTGGTGTAGATTCTGGAACACGTTTAAGTAAATCAACACCCAAAATTTTTGGAATGATCTCACCACCCTTTTCAACATAAACTTCATCACCTACTCTTATATCTAATTTTTCAATTTGATCGGCATTATGCAAGGAAGCACGTTTTACCGTTGTTCCGGCTAGTTCTACAGGTTCTAAATTAGCAACTGGGGTAATCGCTCCCGTTCTACCAACCTGATAACTAATACTGTTTAATTTTGTTGAAACTTGCTCGGCTTTAAACTTATAAGCCATAGCCCAGCGCGGGGCCTTCGCGGTAAAACCAAGCTCTTCTTGGTGCTGTAAACTATTAACTTTGATCACCACGCCATCGGTTTCATAAGCTAAATGATGACGGTTAATATCCCAATAGTTTACAAATTCTAAAACATCATCAATAGAATGTGCTAATTTAGACGCATCTGGTACTTTAAATCCCCACTGTCTTGCTTTTTCTAAACTTTCAATTTGAGAAGAAATACCTAAATTGTTTCCAGTAATATTATACAGTAAACACTCTAATGGACGTTTAGCTACCTCGGCACTATCCTGAAGCTTTAAACTCCCTGAAGCCGTGTTTCTCGGGTTTCTATAAGGCTCCTCTCCTATTTCAATGCGCTCTTCATTCATTTTATTGAAGCCCTCAAAAGGTAAAATTATTTCTCCTCGGATATCAAATTTATCAGGAAAATCACCTTTCAATCGCAAAGGCACCGATTTTATGGTTTTTACATTGGCCGTCACGTTATCACCTTGAAATCCGTCACCACGCGTCACAGCTTTAACTAATACCCCGTTTTCATAAGTTAAACTGATAGAAGCTCCATCGTATTTTAATTCGCAAGCATACTCAATCTCTCCATCAACCATTTTTTTTATCCGGTTTTCCCAATCTTGTAAATCTTCTTTAGAATAAGAATTATCTAAAGAATACATGCGATGCTCATGAACTATGGTTTCAAAATTTTTGGTGACTTCTCCGCCTACCCGTTGTGTTGGCGAGTTCGAATCAAAAAACTCTGGATATTTCAATTCTAAATCTTGAAGTGTTTTCAGTTTTAAATCGAAATCGTAATCTGATATCTCCTTCTGATCCAAAACGTAATAACTGTAATTATAAGCGTTTAACTCGTCGCGCAAACGCTTTATTTCTTGTTCAACTGTATTCATGAATGCTTTACTCCTTTTATCATTCTATCTTTTCTAAAGATATCTTGTTTTAATTCTATGTTAGAAAATTGATGTTTTTGTAATAGTCGAATCATTTCATTTCCTAAAAACTCATTAATTTCAAATAATAATTCGCCATTTTCAACCAGATTATGTACTGAAAACTCTGTAATAGCCTTATAAAATTGCAAGGCATTATCGTCTTTAACAAACAAGGCTAAATGCGGTTCGTTCTCCAAAACATTAGGCTTCATTAGGCGCTGTTCCTTTTCTCTAATGTAAGGCGGATTCGAAACGATAATATCAAACTCTAAATTTTTTATGGAATTGGTTGTAAGAATATCAGCATTGATAAACTCAACATGAACCTCGTTAAGCAATGCATTTCCTTTAGCGACTTCTAAGGCTTTTTCGCTAATATCGAGTGCATAAACCGACGCATTTTTTAAATGTTTAGCGATAGAAATGGCTATACAGCCACTCCCTGTACCAATATCTAAAATATTAAGCGTTTCATCTTCCTTTTTATGTTTTAAAATCCACTCGACAAGCTCTTCTGTTTCAGGCCTAGGGATTAACACATTTTTATTCACTTTAAAGGGTAAGCCGTAGAACTCGGTTTCCCCAATAATGTACTGAATAGGTTTGTGTTTAATAAGTTGATTTAAAGCCTTTTCTATGGGTTGATCGTCAACAATACGAAGCTCGGTATCCATCGCTAAATCTATACGCGAAACTTTATAAAACACATCGATAAGCGTATAGAAAAAACTATTGACTTCCTCTGTCGCATAGAGGCTATCTAATTCGGCGTGAAACTTTTTTTGTATATCTTTTAGTCTCATAATTCTTTTATCATCCATATACCACAAGCATGATGTCCTGTGTTTCCTAATGCCGCATCTAAATGCACGAAGCCATTTTCTTCATAAAGATGGATAGCTGCTTTTAATTGTGGTGCTGATTCCAAATAACACTTTTTATAACCTAATTCTTTTGCTGCACTAATACATTTTTGCAACAAAAGATGACCAAATCCCTTACCTCTTACTTGGGGCGAAAAGTACATTTTCTGAATTTCGCAAATTTCAGACTCATGATTTATCAACGGTTTTAGTCCGCAACCTCCAAGAATTTCACCTTTAAAATCGAGGACAAAGTACAGGTCCTTTTCATTTTGGTAAGCCTCAAACATATGAGATGTTTCGGGGTCGGTGTAAGCTGTACCTTCTAAAGGAATATTAAATTCGTAAAAACACGCTCTGATAACACCCTCAATTTGAGCATTATCCTTAGCTTCAATTTCTCGAATAACTGTAGTATCTTTACCCACTTTAATTAGCCTTTAAGAATACGTGAAGATACGCCAAATCAAAACTAAATAGAAATGAAAAAGCTATTAATCTTATCAACATTATGCTTAGCACTTTTTAGTTGTTCAGTTCAAGAAAAACCTGAATTTCTAGGCGTTTATCATGTCAAAGTTTCAGAATACAATGCCCAATACATCATTTTAAATGCTGAAGCCCATTTTAAAAACCCGAATTCTGTTGGAGGCGAACTTTCAACCAACGGACTAAAAGTTTTTGTTAATGATAACGATATAGCAACCGTAACTTCTGAGACCTTTGAAGTTCCAGCTAATAAGGAGTTTTCAATTCCTTTGACCTCGAAAATCCCAACAGATAGTTTGTTGAGTAGTAAAAACCTAAGCAGCATCTTGGGTAGTTTTTTAAATAAAAACATCAAAGTACAATACAAAGGAGACATAAAATATAAAGTTTTTGGATTTTCAAGAACCTATAATATCGACAAAACCGAAAACATAGAAATAAAACTATAATTAGTGAACACTAACGAAGTCTATATAAAACGCTGCATTGAAATTGCAAAAAATGGATTAGGCACCACCAGACCTAACCCTATGGTAGGCTGTGTAATTGTTCATAACCACAAAATTATTGGCGAAGGATTTACCAGCCCATTCGGCGGAAACCATGCAGAAGTTAACGCCATCAAATCGGTTGAAAATAAAGAATTACTTAAAGAAGCGACCATTTACGTCACCTTAGAACCGTGCTCACACCATGGGAAAACCCCACCTTGCTGTGATTTAATCATCAAACATCAAATCCCTAAGGTTGTTATTGGTTGTATCGATGACAATGAAAAAGTAGCGGGTAAAGGTATCGCCAAATTAAAAGACGCCGGTTGCCTTGTTACTGTGGGTGTATTAGAAAGCCTCTGTAAATCGCATCACAAACGCTTTTTTACCTTTCATAATAAACAACGCCCCTATATTATTTTAAAATGGGCCGAAAGTCAAGACGGATTTTTATCGCCAGTAAAAAAGGAAGCACAAGCTCCCGTTTGGATTACCAACCCCTATTCCAGAATTTTGGTGCATAAATGGCGTATGGAAGAACAAGCTATTCTAGTGGGCACAAACACCGTTATCGAAGACAACCCTAGTTTAACCGTTAGAGATTGGACAGGAGAAAACCCCTTTAGAATTGCCATTGACAAAAACCAGAAGCTTTCCAAAGACCTCGCTATTTTTAATAGTGAAGCAAAAACTTTAAGCATCACTAAAGACCTTATTGATTTCTCAAAACCTATCGCTTCACAAATTTGCGACCTTTTGTTTAACATGGAAATCAACTCCGTCATTATTGAAGGTGGCGCGCAAACTTTACAAACTTTTATTGATGAAAATCTTTGGGATGAAGCACGAGTTTTCACAGGACCTGTTCACTTCCAAAAAGGCAACAAATCACCACGATTCTCTGGTCAATTGATGCACGAAGAAAACATCATTTCTGATACTCTAAAAATTTACAACAATGATTAAAACCATAATATTCGATTTTGGTAATGTTTTTATCAATTTAGATATACCCGGCTCTCAACAAAACGCCTTTGAAACCATGGAAATAGACAGCTTTCCAGATGAAATTTTAGGCTTCAACAGTTTTTACGAACAGGGCTTAATTAGCACAGAAGAATTTTTAGATTTTTATTCTGAAAACTTCCCAAAACTTTCGAGAGAAGCATTAGTAGATCTATGGAATAACATGCTGAAAGATTTTCCTAAAGCCCGATTAGAGTTTATTAAGGCCTTAAAAAAATCAGGTGATTACAAACTCATTTTATTGAGTAACACTAATGCGCTTCATATTGAGTACATCAAACAAAACGTTGAATTTTTTGATGAATTCAAAGCCTGTTTTGACAAATTCTACTTATCACACGAGATCAATCTTATAAAACCTAATGCAGATATCTTTGAATTTGTGTTAGCAGACAATAATATTAAGGCCAATGAATGTCTTTTTATAGATGACAACAAAGACAACATAGCAACTGCTAATAACCTTAACTTTAAAACTTGGCACATCACTCCTGGCACTGAAGATGTGTGCACTCTTTTTGAAACCAAAAGCAACCTTTTTAAATAAATATTTTTTTGACTGAAAAAGACACCTATAAAACCATTGCTAAATCCATTGAACCTACCTTATTCAAAGAAAAAAACAGCAAGTTCTTTGGGTATGCATTTCCAGTTACTAATGAGGATGAAGTCAAAAATCATTTAGTAGATGTTAAAAAGGAACACCATTCGGCCAGACATTGGTGCTATGCCTACCAATTAGGTACAGAAACAATCACCTATCGGGCGAATGATGATGGCGAACCAAGTAATTCTGCAGGCATGCCTATTTATGGGCAAATTCAGTCTTTTGATGTTACTAATGTCCTTATTATTGTAGTGCGTTATTTTGGAGGCGTAAAGTTGGGAGTTGGCGGACTTATTAACTCCTATAGAACTTCGGCACAAATTTCTTTAGAGGCTGCAAAAATCATTAAGAAAACCATTAATAAAGATTTCCTCATAACATTTGACTATAAAAACATGAATACAGTTATGAGGATCATAAAAGATAAAAAATTAAACATCGCGCACCAAAAATTAGAATTAGATTGTCAGATCACCATAACGGTAAGAAAAAAAGATTCTTCATCAATTTTCGAGATTTTTAATAATCTTTATGAAATAAAAATTAAATCACTATAGTAACTCATCTATGGCATCCAAAACATATTTTGGAGGTCTTGTAGGTTTATTCGTTGTTTTATCAATAAAAACTAAAACGGTATTCGCTGTTGTTAAAATTTCACCCTTAGAATTAGTAATTTCGTAGTCAAATTCAATCTTTACAGAAGGGTATTTTTTGAGTTGTGTTTTTACATTAATTACATCATCATAACCCGCTGATTTTTTATAGTTTAAGGTCATAGAAACAACTGGCAACATGATACCATCCTCTTCCATTTTTTTATAAGACACGCCTATCTTACGAAGCCACTCAATACGACCCATTTCAAGGTATAAGGCGTAGTTTCCGTGATAAACGACCCCCATTTGGTCAGTTTCACCATAACGAACTCTTATTTGTATTTCATCGAATTTCATCTTCATAAGTGGATATTTTTTTGTAGCTTCGGCTACGGGCTAAACATGCGTAAAAAAATCTAAATATTCAATAGCTATTGATTTTTTTTTTAAGATTTTTGTTCACATATTTGCCCCACTATTAAAGAGGGTGCGAAAGTTCAATTTTCGCTGATTTCTAAACTAACAATTAAAATCTATATTAACTAAA